>JAYVPN010000098.1:0-6619 GCA_043757365.1 Gemmatimonadota bacterium
TTCGTCGGCACCGGGCCGTAGAGGACGCGACCAGTCGTGTCGTAGCGCTTCCCTTTCTTGGAAAAAATCGCCATCCGCGAGTTCACGATCTGCACGATATGATCGGGGCCGACGGCAAGACTGTTGTCGGACGGATTGCGGAGCGAGGCATTGCCCTGCGGTCCGACAAAGCCGAAGCCGAGTCCGTCGAAGTTATCGACGATCCGGAGATAGTCTCTCGTACCTCCGGATCGCTGTTCGACGGTCGCCGCGCCTCGTGGTGTCGTGATGACGGGCACGACCGGCACCTGTGACCGCGCCGGCGCGGCGATGCCGACGATGAGTGCAACTATCGTGATGGCTTGTCGTTCTGGCGTGGGAAAAGGCATAGCCCCATGATACGGAACGAGCCGCGGGTTGTCACGCACACGCCGACTGCTGGCCGTTGCGCGCCTAAGGTTGCGAGTCGTTCATCCGCGTAAAGTCGATGCCAGAGCCGTGGCATCCGGTGCAGCTTTGACCCCGACCGTTCACCGACGCACGCACGGTGCCGTTGGCGCTGTACTCCGTCCAAACCCACCCATCAGCAGTAGCCTGCGGCGATTTCGACAGCTTCATCATCACCGCGACGGTCACGAGGGAGTTGCCGTTGATCAGATCTTTCACGATGATCGACGAATCAGGAAACACAGCGCCGACGCGCACCTTACCGGTGGCATCGAGCTGCGTGGCCGCCTTCGCGTTGTAGCGAGTCAGCAATCGCGCTTCGGGATGCCCCGAGCCCTGGCTGCGATTGAGTGTATCCGGACGGTTTTTGTAGAACACCCACCCGCTGCGTACTGAAGCCAGCGCCTGCACCGCCGCGTCACTAACCGTGAACGTCGCTTCGCTCTTTGGATTCGGAGCGGTCGTCGCGCTGGAGCAGGCGGCGACGATGACAATCGTCGCGAGTCGCGTCTTGCGAAGGATGGGAAGCATTGCTCTGGGGGATACGAGGGATTTCGAAGGCGCCACTTCGAGACTACTCGTCGCTGGCGGGCAAAGTTCCTGACCGCGAAGACAGAACTGCCGCCAGTCACGGCGCGATCAGCGCGACCACTTCCTCTCGGGTGACATCACCGAAATAGTCACTCACGTCCACCTCAGCGAGCGCCGCCGTCACCGACGGCAGGTCGTACGCGACCCCGGCGAGCCTCTCCTCGAGCCGCGCCACATCATCGCGCCCCATGAAGTCACCGAAAATGCGCGCCGAAACGATTCGTCCCTGCTGGACATCGAGCCGGACGTCGATCTCGCCGATCGGAAAGCGCTGCGTGCGCTGGACGTTGCTCGCCGGACTCTCGCCGTAGTTCCAGCTCCACGCGCCGTACTTCGCGGCGACGAGCTCGTGCACAGCCGCCCAGTCAGCATCGGTGATTTCAAGCTGCGGAATCCTCGATCGATCGCGCGTCCCGAAAATGCGTTCGATGATCCGCTCGCGAAGTTCCTCAACAGCAATCGGCACTTCGAGAAACTCCGAAATGTTCGCGACGCGGCTGCGAATCGACTTCACACCCTTCGATTCCACTTTGCCCGGCTTGGGCCTGAGCGCCCGCGTCACCTCATCGAGATCAGAATCGAGCAGGAGTGTGCCGTGACTGAACATCCTATCGGGCCGCGCGAACTGCGCGTTCCCAGAAATCTTCCGGCCGCCAACCAGAATATCATTGCGGCCGCCGAGCTCGGCCGGCACTCCCATATCCCGCAGCACATCGGTCACCGGCTTCGTGAACGACTCATACCGATTAAAGCGCCCTTTCACCTCGGCCGTGATGAAACTGAAGTTCAGATTACCGAGGTCATGATAGACGGCGCCGCCACCGGACACGCGCCGCACCACCTGAATGCCGCGCTCCGCGACCACCTCGGCGTTCACTTCCTCAATCGTGTTCTGATTGCGTCCGATGATGATCGCCGACGCGTTCACATAAAAGAGAAGGCAGTCCTCCGCGGCCAGCTTGTTACGGAAGACATATTCCTCGAGCGCCAGATTCACCTGTGCATCGGTGATACCGCGATTGTCGATGAAAAGCATACGGCCAAATCTACTACAACGCCTCTACACGCCGAGCGCCATCATCTCCGCTTCGCGATGCCACGCCCGCACCGGCACTTCGGCCAGCGCCTGGTCGAGATCGTGCCAGATATCAGCGGGTGCCTCGAGGCCGATGCTGAGCCGCAGCAGTCCCGACGAAACGCCGGAACTCTCGCGATCGGCCGCCGCAACCACGCGATGAGTCAGCACGCTCGGCGGCTGAATCAGCGTGTCCGTCGAGCCGAGACTGACGGCAGGCGTGATCAACGTGAGCGCACCGAGGAAAGCGTGCATCACCGACGGTTCGTCGCTGACGAGCTCGAAGCTGATGACGCTTCCCGGCCCACTCATCTGACGGCCGACCAAGCCGCGTGGATCGTGTCCCGCGAGTCCCGGAAAAAGCACTCGCTCGATTCGCGGATCGTCGACGAGACGCGCGGCGATATCGATCGCCGTCGCCTGCGCGCGTTCGACGCGGAGTGAAAGCGTCGGCAGTCCGCGATGCAGCAGGTAGGAAGAGAACGGATGGAGCAGTCCACCCGTCGCGGCGCGCACGTGCTTGATATCGCGAATGAGCGCGTGCGATCCCGCGACGATGCCGGCGAGCACATCGCCGTGGCCGCCGAGGAATTTTGTGGCGCTGTGAATCACCATCGCGGCGCCGTGTTCGAGCGGACGCTGGAGCACCGGCGTCGCGAAGGTGGAATCGACGAGCACCGGAACGCGGCCTGCCTGCTTCACGACTGCAGCGATGTCGATCAGTTCGAGCGTCGGATTGGCCGGCGTTTCGATGACGACGAGCGCCGTCTCCGGGCGGATGGCGGCGGCGATTTTGTCCTGTGATGTCCAGGTGACTTCGAGCCCGAGTAATCCCGACGTCAGCAGATGATCCGCCGTGCCATACATCGGGCGCACCGCAACGACGTGCGAACCGCGCGACTTCGACGCGAGCAGTACAGCGGTGAATGCCGCCATTCCGGAGGCGAAGGCCGCCGCGTCTTCGGCCCCTTCGAGCTCGGCGAGCGCACATTCGAACCGATCGGTCGTCGGATTGAAGAGCCGCTGGTAGACGAAATTGCCTTGCGGCCGGTCGCCGGCGACGAGGGCGTCGAACGATCGCGCCGCGGCGTCGAGATCCGGCGTCGGATAGGTCGAGCTCAGATCGATCGGCGGCGCATGGACGCCCAGTTCAATGAAGTCGGATCGTCCGGCGTGAACGGCGCGAGTGGCGAAGTCTTGCAGCATTTCCGGCTCCATATTCGGTGTTGAGCCACTATGTTATAACTATTCGCTACCGGAGGCATAATTTGCCGCATATTATTCGGAATAAGCCCAATTCTGACCTGATCGACCGAATTGATCGCGACATCCTGGCGCATTTGCAGCACGATGCGCGGATTTCGAACAAAGAGCTTGCGGCAAAGGTCGGGCTCGCGCCGTCGTCGTGCCTTGCCCGGGTGAAGCGGCTCGAGGGATCGGGCGCCCTACTCGGCTATCACGCCGAGGTCGATCCGCGGGCGTATGGCGTGACGCTCGAGGCGCTCGTGGCGATTCGGCTGGAGAAGCATGCGCGCGGAGCGATCGCTGCGTTCGAGCGCCATCTCGCGACGCTACCTGAAGTGCGCGGTGTCTTTCACGTCGCCGGCGCGAACGATTATCTCGTGCACGTCGCGGTGCGCGACGCCGATCATCTGCGCGAACTAGCGCTCAATGCGTTCAGTACGCGAGCCGAGGTGGCGCACATGGAGACGTCGCTCATTTTCTCGCATCGGCGAAATACATCGTTCGGGACGGTTCCTTCGGGCGTGGCCGTGCGTGCGCTGCGGCAACGCGACTAAGACTCGCCAATTGGCGCAAAAGGTGTATTGTATCCCGAGCGGTAACGTCCCCGATCGCTCTGCCCCCTCGGAGAACACAATGAATCGTTTCAGTGCACTGGCCCTTGCGGTTTTGCTCATCGCCGGCTGCTCAGACGCCCCGACATCGTCTAGCATTCGCCCTGCGTCGCCGTCGCTCAACGTCGCGACAGCCGCCTCCGTAAGCGCATCGATCGCGGGACGCTACATCGTGGTCTTCAAGAGTGAGGTGCAGGACGTGGACAATGAAGTCCGCAAGCTCTCCGCTCTCCACGGTGCCGTCGTCAAGCACACGTATAAATCCGCACTGAAGGGAATGGCGATCGAGCTGTCCGATGCGAAGGTCGCTGCGCTGCGGGCCGAACCCAGCGTCGCGTACGTCGAACAGGACCAAGTCATGTCCGTCAATACGACTCAGTCCGGCGCAACGTGGGGCATCGACCGCATTGATCAGCGCGCGCTGCCGTTGAGCGGCACCTACACGTACGGCGCCGATGGAACCGGCGTCACGGTGTACATCATTGACACCGGCATCAATTTTACCCACTCGGAGTACACCGGCCGAGCGTTCACTGGCATTGACGAGGTGACCGCGGGTGGCACGGCGGCGGACTGCAACGGACACGGTTCGCACGTGTCGGGCACTGTCGGCGGCACGGTTTACGGCGTCGCCAAGAAGGTGAAGCTTGTGGCAGTGCGGGTCCTCGACTGCAACGGGTCCGGCTCTACCTCCGGCGTCATCGCCGGCATCGACTGGGTGACTGCGAATCGCGTGCTGCCGGCCGCGGCCAACATGAGCCTCGGTGGCGGCCTTTCCTCGGCGCTCAACACGGCGGTCGAGAACTCGATTGCGGCCGGCGTGGTGTATGGCATCGCCGCCGGCAACAGCTCGGCCGATGCGTGCGGCTACTCGCCGGCCAGTGCCCCGAGCGCGATCACGGTGGGCGCGACCGACATTTCGGACGGCTTCGCGTCGTTCTCAAATTTTGGCACGTGCGTGGACATCAACGCGCCGGGCGTGAACATCACGTCGGCGTGGATTGGCAGCAACACGGCCACGAACACGATCAGCGGAACGTCCATGGCGACGCCGCACGTGGTAGGCGTGGCCGCGCTGTACCTGCAGGTCAATCCTGCCGCGACCCCGCTGCAGGCGCGCAATGCGCTGGTCAGCAACGGCACGCCGAACGTGATCTCGTCGCTCCCGTCCGGCACGCCGAACACGCTGCTCTATTCGGCCTTCATCGCCGCTGGCCCGACACCGCCGGTGGCGAACTTTACGTCCAGCTGCTCGCTGCTCAATTGCAACTTTGACGGCAGCAGTTCGACGGCGTTGGCGGGCGCGTCGTACAGCTGGACCTTTGGTGACGCGACGAGTGGCAGCGGCGTGACGACGAGCCATGCCTACGCTGCATCGGGAACCTACTCGGTTGCCCTGACGGTGGCGGATGCGAACGGCACGAGTACGAAAACGTCGTCGGTCACGGTCTCAAACTCTCCGCCAGCGCCAGTCGCCAGCTTCACGAAGAGCTGCTCCGGAAGCACGTGCAGCTTTAACGCGAGCGCCACGACCAACGCGACGTCGTACAGCTGGAACTTTGGCGACGCGTCTACCGGAACCGGGGTGACCGTCTCGCACGCGTTTGCACTGCGCACGAGCTACACAATCACCCTCACCGCAACGGGAGCGGGCGGGTCGAGTACGACATCGCTACCGGTGACCTGCAACGGCAAGCGATGCTCATAAGTTCTCGCGCGCGCTGCGCGAGAAGCTGAAGCGGTGACGAGGGGTCGGCGCGCGGTGCGTCGGCCCCTCGTTTCGTTACCCTAGGCGACCGCGCACGTGCGTGCGGTCGTTCACGTTTTCGTTCGCACCGTCGTCATCGCGAGCTCACTTTGGGCACCGCGCGCCAACAGGGCACAAGTGATCGGCAGGACGAGAGCGTATCCGATCACGCCAATTCTTTGAAGGCGCATATCGCCAATCGCCGGTCCGATCGTTCCGACGAGGCAGAGCACACCGGCGGCAATCATTCCGCGTCGTTCGCCGCGCGGGACGACCTCGACTTCAGACGCGAGCGCGACGAAGACTAACGCGACGCCCAGCAGCAGATCCCAGGCGAGCAGTTCGGCCGCATAGGATGTCGACGGCCAAACGATTCGTCCGTCGCCGAGTTGTCGGCCGGCGGTCAGGCCGATGAAGTGCACGGCGGTCGTGATGCCGGCGAAAAGGCCGACGGAGACAAGCGCGAGCGCACTCAGCGTCCGTTTTTCAGCGGATGCATTCGCGTCAATCGCCGCGACGAGCGAGACGAGCGGCCACGCCGAGCAGATAGTCAGCACTTCCATCCAGGCGAGGACTGAATCTTCGATTGGTCTCGACGTTCCAAAACGGGCAATGCCGATGCCCAGCACAAAAACGTAGGCAACACCAACACCCGCAACCGCGCCCGCGCTCCAGCGGATGGTTCGCTCAGTGTTCACGGCGCGCCGCCGCTGGAGACAAGCCCACATTGACTCCCGTCTGTTTTGACTAGCGCCAGCTCACGTCAAAATCATAGAGAAGTGGCTCCGCTTTTCTGTACAGCCTGAGCGCCTAGGATAAGTGGACTGGCGGGTGGGTTAGGCGGCCGCGGCGAGCGGTCGCGGGGAGAAGTAGGCCTCGTCGGGCGTGCGATCGGCGAGACTCGAGTGCGGGCGTTCCGTATTG
>JAYVPN010000099.1:0-24676 GCA_043757365.1 Gemmatimonadota bacterium
AAAGATCCAGGTTTATTTAAATGGGCAGCGATTGACGAACTACTACGTCGGCGACGACAGTCGCGACGCAACGCATGAGCTGCGTGACATTGTGCCGAGTTCGCTTCAGTTGATGGAGGTCTACCGCGGCCCCGGACGCATACCCGGCCAGTATCTCGACGACGCGTGCGCCGTTGTACTGCTGTGGTCCAAATAGAGTTGTCCCAGCCGAGAGGTCGTGAGCCGGGACGCGCGCCCGCAACGCTCAAGTCGATTTAGGTAGCTATTCGCGCGAGTCTTGAGTAGCCAATGTCCGGCAGCGGACACAAATTCACGGTTGTATCCACGCCTTTCCATACCGTTTCCGCGTCGTCCGCGGCAAACGTTTCTCTATCCTATTTTTCCTGTTGCACGTACCGACCGCACGACGTTCCGCCGCGAGTAGTCATCCATGCTCACGTAATCGATCATCTCGCGGCGGCCGAGTACACGAAACGCGATCTCGGCATCGCCAAGTCCCTGAGCGATGAGCTCGTCGATCCGTCCGGTCATCTCCTCCATCCACGCCAGCTTCGAACTCAGCATCGTCAGCGGGTTCGCGACCGGCCCGCGGTGTGCGTCGAAGTATCGGGACGGTGCGAGGGCAATAACGCGCCGCAGCGAAGCGATCTGCTCGCGGACATCCTCGCGTTCCGGCGGATGAGCGACGCGCACTTTCACACCGAGAAATAGGTCGGCGCCGAATACCGTGCCGGTTTCGGCGTCCCAGACGATATGATGATCGTGCGAATGTCCGGGCGCCGCGATGACCGAAAGCGATGGATCGTCGAATGGCGGCGGCACGGTAGCGAGCGGCAGCGGCGTCCCCCAGCACATCCAGCGATAGAGCCCGATCGGCGTCGGGCGCTTGATGTGCGACACCGTCGCCGGTGCGATCCACGTCGGTACCTGTCGCGCCGCGAGCAGGCCGACGTTGCCGGCGTGGTCTTCGTGATAATGCGTCACGATCGCCCCGCGCACCGGATGCTCGTCGAGCCACCGCGAGAGATCGCTGGCAACGTCCGGGAAGGCCGTGTCGATCAAGACACCGCGCAAGGAGTACGCCGAGACGTCGAGCCCCATCGCCCGGCTCGATTTCGTCTCGAAAAAGAGACGGGTCACGTCCCCGTGTCGCGATTCACGCAGCATTCGGCACCATACCGAAGCCTAGTAGATGCCCGCCGGCGATTGCACCAAGCGGGCGGTCAGGCTATGGTAAATGGAGTGCGGCGCCCGGCCAATGTTGAGGCCGGGCGCTGGCATTTTATTGTGCCCCCCGTTGCCGGACCGGATGATGATCGAGGCCCTGAAGGAAAAACTTGGCGCAGAAGTTTCGAAGCTGCGCTATGAATTGAACGTGACGCTGCCATCGGAAATCCGGCGCGCCGTGGAAATGGGCGACCTCAAGGAAAATTCCGAGTATAAAGCCGCCCTCGAGCGCCAACAGCTCGTCCAGGCGCGCCTCGGTCAGCTCATGCAGCGCCTCAGCAAACTGGCACAGATTGACATCACGCAGATTCCGTCCGACAAGGTCGGACTCGGATCGAAGATCACCGTCGAAGACCAAGAGTCGAAAGAAATCGAGACCTATCATCTCATCTTCGGCGATTCCGTCGAGTTCGAAGACGGGCAGGTGACGATGAGCTCGCCGATCGGCCGGGCGATGCTCAACAAGGAGCTCGGCGATCTGGTACTGCTCAAGCTCCCGGCGCGGACCCGCAAGATGAAGATCACGGCGCTCGTGACGATGCATCAGCAGAAGCCCGAAGACCTCGCCTGAGCCGTCGCGACGACTACGGCTCGATCGCGAAGAGTCGGGTGACTTCTTTCTCGTAGTCTTCGATCTCGCGCGCCGCCCGCTCGCCGTCCCATCCGAACTCGGCGGCCAGCGCGGCCGCCACCCGCGGTGCCTGCGACCGTCCGTGATCGCGCGTCTCAAAAGCGATTTTCGACCGGCGCACCAGCACATCGGCGATCGTACACGCGAACTCCGCCCCCGGCGCGGCGAGCGGCCGCGTCAGCGTCGGTGAAGGCGTGACTGGCCCCCCCAGCGCCTCTTGGATGCGATCGACGATCTGCGACGACATCTCGCGATAGGTCGTGAGTTTTCCGCCGCTCACGGAGATCACGCCGTGAGGACCGGTGACGATTTCGTGCTCGCGACTCGCCTTCGCCGGATCGCCACCGTTTCCGCTGGCGATCAACGGGCGAATGCCGGCCCACGCGGAAATCACATCGTCGTCGGTCAATTTCGCCGACGGAAAATAGTGATTTACCGCACCGAGCAAATACCGCACGTCGGCGCGGCACGCCCGCACGTCGTCCGGATGCTCGCTGGTCGGCGTGTCGGTCGTGCCGATGATTGTCTGCGCTCCGGCTGGAAGCACGAACATCTCGCGGCCATCCTGCGGCGCCAGCACGATCAGCGCGCCGCGATTGCCGACGCGCTCGGCGGGAACGGCAATGTGCACGCCTTTCGTCCCGCGCACCGCAATGCCGGCGTTCGGGTCTTCGAGCGTGTGAATCGAGTCCGACCACGGTCCCGTAGCATTCATGACAACGCGCGCGCGGACCTCGAAGCTCTCACCGGAGAACGCGTCACGCACTGTCGCGCCGCTGGCGCGATCGTTCTCCATCATGAGACCAGTGACCGACGCGTGATTTAGCAGCACCGCACCGTGACGCGTCGCATCGACGGCGTTCGCGAGTGTCAGCCGCACGTCATCGGTCGAGGCGTCCCAATACGAGGCGCCGCCCAGCAGGTCGCCGGTGGCGAGCGCCGGTTCTGCGGTGAGCGTCTCGATGCGCGAATAGCGGCGATGTCGTCCAACATTCCGGAATAAGGCGAGCAGATCATAGAGCCAAAGCCCGGCGCCAAGCTTCCACCCGGGGATTCGTGCGCCCCGATACAACGGCCACGTGAATTGCAGCGGATGCACCAACTCCGGCGCGAGTCGGAGCAGCAACCGGCGTTCGCGGCTCGCCTCGAAGACTAGATGCAGAAAGGCGTGTTCGAGATAGCGCACGCCGCCGTGAATGAGGCGGGACGAACGGCTCGACGTGCCGCTCGCGAAATCGTCCCGCTCGATGAGGGCGACCGAGAGACCGCGGAGCGCCGCGTCGCGGGCGATGCCGGCGCCGTTGATGCCGCCCCCGATTACGAGCACGTCGAACGTGCCGCCGGTCAACCGGTCCCGCGCCTCATCCCGCCAGCTTCGCGCCATAATAGGGAATGTACTGCCGGTGGGAACCGCAGATCAGCGGGTGCGAGACCGCCGTTTTGCGTAGCGACCCCCGTGGTGACCCCCTAACTTTCGGGGATGTCTCTCTACGATACCGGCCGCCGGGTAGCGATCATCGCGGGCGTCCGTACGCCCTTCGCGAAGGCGGGGACGACGCTCCGCGGATTCAGCGCCATCGAGCTCGGCAAGATTGCCGTCAGTGAACTCGTGCAGCGCACGAACCTCGACGTCAACGAGCTCGACCTTCTGGCCTTCGGCACCGTGCTGCCAAGCGTGCTCGCGCCGAACATCGCGCGCGAGATCGCCCTCATGCCGCTCTTTCCGAAGGGCGTGCAGGCCTGGAGCGTCAGCCGCGCCTGCGCCTCGGCAAATCAAGCCATTACCGACGCCGCCGATCAGATCGCGCTCGGTCACGCCGACGTCGCGATCGCCGGCGGCGCCGAATCACTGACGAACGTGCCGATTCTGCATTCGCGCGGTTTCTCTGACGCGCTCGTTGCGGCGTCCAAAGCGAAAACACTCGGCCAGCGTCTGCAGGCGTTCGCCAAAGTGCGCGCCAAAGATTTCATCCCGATCACGCCGGCAATCGCTGAACCGTCGACCGGCGAGTCGATGGGGCAGTCGGCCGAGAAGATGGCGAAACTGAACGGCGTACCGCGCCGCGAGCAAGACGAACTCGCGCTCGCATCGCATCTGAACGCTTGGAAGGGAACGCAGGACGGCCGCCTGACCGCCGAAATCGCGCCGGTCTTTTTGCCGCCGAAGTACGAACAGACGATGACGGCCGACAATGGTATCCGCAGCGACACATCGCTCGATGCGCTGAGTGCGCTCAAGCCGGTCTTCGATCGCAAATACGGGACGGTCACCGCCGGCAACGCGTCGCCGCTTACCGACGGCGGTGCCGCCGTGCTCCTCATGAGCGAAGCGGCCGCGAAGGCGCACGGCCTCACGCCGCTCGCGTACATCCGCAGCTACGCGTACGCGGCCCTCGATCCGGGCGAGCAGCTCCTGCAGGCGCCGGTGCTTGCCGCGCCGCTCGCGCTCAAGCGCGCCGGACTGACGCTCAAAGACATCGATCTGGTGGACATGCACGAAGCGTTCGCCGCGCAGGTGCTGTCGAATCTCCGTGGTTTTGAATCGCAGTACTGGGCCGAGCGCGCGGGGATGACGTCGCCCGTCGGCGAGGTCGACCGATCGAAGCTCAACGTCATGGGCGGTTCGATATCGATCGGTCATCCATTCGGCGCAACCGGCGCCCGTATCACAACGACGCTCGTCAACGAACTCGCGCGCCGCGGCGGCCAGTTCGGTCTCATGACCGTCTGCGCCGCGGGTGGCCTCGGCTTCTCGATGGTAGTGGAGCGCGCATGAGCCGGAACGCGCTCTCCCTCACGATCGACGACGGCATCGCGATCATCACCTTCGATCTCGCTGGCGAGTCGGTAAACAAATTCTCGGCGAGCGTCATCGCCGAATTCGACGCGATCCTGACGAAGATCGAAACCGATAAATCGGTGAAGGCCGCCGTTCTGATCAGCGGCAAGCCGGACAATTTCATCGCCGGCGCGGATATCGACGCCTTCCTCGAGTTCAAGACGGCGAAAGACGCCGAGCACGCGAGCGCGCAGGGACACCGCGCGATGGCGCGGATCGAGAAATCCCGGGCGCCGATCGTCGCAGCGATCAATGGCGCCTGCCTCGGCGGCGGTCTCGAAGCGGCGCTCGCGTGCGCGTATCGCATCGCGACGGAGCATCCGAAGACGGTCCTCGCGCTCCCCGAAGTGCAGCTCGGCCTGATTCCCGGCGCCGGCGGCACGCAGCGACTGCCGAAGACGATCGGGCTCCAGGGCGCGCTCGACATGATTCTCACCGGGAAGAATGTGCGCGCCAAGAAGGCGCTGCAGATCGGCCTGATCGACGAACTCGTGCATCCGAGCATCCTCCGCGACGTGGCGATTCAGCGGGCGCGTGAGATCGCGTCCGGCAAACGCCGTCACGAGGAGAAGAAGCACGGCGCGAAAGAGATGGTGCTCGAGGACAATCCGATCGGCCGCGCGGTGGTATTCCGTCAGGCGCGCGAAATGACGATGAAGAAATCGCGCGGCCATTATCCGGCGTTGCTCGCAGCGCTCGATGCCGTGAGCGCGGGATTCCACGGCAGCGCTGAGCACGGATTCGCCGAGGAGGCGCGTCTGTTCGGCGAGATGGCGGCGAGCGCAGTGTCGAAGGAACTCACGTTCCTCTTCTTCGCGACGACATCACTCAAGAAGGACAGTGGCGTCGCGGCTGGGGTTGCCGCGCCTGCGCCATTGAAGGTGCCGAAGATCGGTGTGATCGGCACGGGCTTCATGGGAGCCGGCATCGCAGCGATCTCGGCGATGCAGGGTATATCCGTCCGCTTCAAGGACACGAAGCTCGAGCAGGTTGCCAAGGGGATAAGCTCCGTTCGCGAGGTGCTCAAAGACCGTTTGACGAAGCGCCAAATCTCGCGCCAACAGTTCGACGATCAGTTGGGGCTCGTCTCCGGCACCGTGGACTACAGCGGGTTCGGTAACGTGCCGCTGCTGATCGAAGCGGTGTTCGAGGATCTCGCGGTCAAGCATAAGGTGATCGCTGAGGCCGAAGCTGCGCTGCCGGCGACCGCAATATTTGCGACGAACACCAGTACGATTCCGATCACGAAAATCGCCGAAGGGTCGAAGCGTCCTGAGCGCGTCATCGGGATGCACTTTTTCTCGCCGGTGCACAAAATGCCATTGCTCGAGGTGATTGTCACGGCGAAGACGGCGCCGGAAGTGATCACGACGACCGTTGCGGTGGGCAGAAAACTCGGCAAGACGGTGATCGTCGTGAACGACAGTCCCGGCTTCTTCGCGAATCGTATTCTCGCGCCGTACATCAATGAAGCGGGGCGCCTGCTCGATGAAGGTGTCGCGATCGACGCGATCGACCGCGCGCTGCTCGACTTCGGCTTCCCGGTTGGCCCGATAACGCTCCTCGATGAAGTCGGTCTCGATATCGCTGGTAAGTCCGGCGCCGTGATGAGCGCGGCGTTCAGCGACCGCATTCAACCGAACGCTTCGCTCGGCAAAGTGCTCGCCGCCGGACGTCTCGGCCGCAAAGGAAAGAAGGGCTTCTATCTGTATGATGAGAACGGCAAGAAGGGCGGCGTTGATGAATCAGTCTATGAGCTCCTGCCGACCGGGTCGCGCCGCACGGAGTTGCCGAAGCTTGAAATCCAGCGCCGCTGCGCGCTCGCGATGGTCAACGAAGCGGTGCGCTGTTTGGAAGAGTCGATCGTCCGGCAGCCGCGCGATGGCGACATCGGTGCCGTCTTCGGCATCGGCTTCCCGCCGTTCCGCGGCGGCCCGTACCGCTACGTCGACGCCGTCGGCGCCGCCGAGATCGTGAAGCAGCTCGAAGCGCTCAACGCGAAGCATCCGGGACGCTTTGCGCCGTGCGCGCTCCTCGCGACGATGGCGCGCGACGGAACGCGTCTTTATCCCGCGACCGGAAAACCCGTCGGCTGATGCCGGCGGGTTTGTGTTTGTCGCCCCTCGAGAACCTGTAATGCTCCGTACGTCGCTTCTATATCTCTCCCGTCAGCCGCAAATCTTCCGCTTCGTTCGGAACAACGGCTTCGCCAAGGCGATGGCGTCACGGTTTGTCGCCGGCGAAACGATTGCGATGGCGATGGATGCTGTCGCCGCCTTGAACAAGAAGGGGATTACGGCCTCGCTCGACCTGCTCGGTGAAAGTGTGAGTAACGAAGCCGAGGCACGCGCCGCCGGAGCGCAGTACCTGCAACTCCTCGACGCGATCGCCGAACGGAAGGTCGACGCGAACGTCTCCGTGAAGATGACGGCGATGGGACAGGACATCTCCGACGATCTCTGCGAAGAGATCATGCGAGCCATTCTCGATCGCGCCAAGCAGTACGGCAGCTTCGTGCGGCTCGACATGGAAGGGAGCGCTTACACGCAGCGCACGATCGATTTCTTCGAGCAGCGCCTGTATCCGCACTATCCCGCGAACGTTGGCATCGTGCTCCAGAGCTCGCTGCGCCGAACGCCTGCCGATACCGAGCGCGCCATCGATATCCAATGCCGCGTACGAATGTGCAAAGGCGCGTACCTCGAACCGCCGATTGTCGCCTTTCCCGACAAGAAGGATGTTGACGCGACCTATGTGGAGTGCATGCAGGCGCTGATGGAACGCGGCCGCTACCCGGGACTCGCGACGCACGATCCGAAGATTATCGACGAAGCAAAGCGCTTTGCGAAGGAGAAAGGCATCGCCCCGGATCGTTTCGAGTTTCAGATGTTATATGGTGTGCGGCGCGACCTGCAGGATCAGCTCGCGCACGAGGGTTACCGGCTGCGCGTCTACGTGCCGTTCGGCACGCAGTGGTATCCGTACCTGATGCGCCGACTCGCCGAGCGTCCGGCGAATCTCGCGTTCATCACCGGAAATATCCTTCGTGAAATGACGGGCTCGGCGAAAGCCGGCGCTTCCGGGCGCGCGTGACGCCGGGCCAGAATCTCCCGCCGGATTATTCCCTCGGGGATGAGTCGACCGTCGGCGGATACGCCGCGGTGCACGCCCGCCCCGCGGCGCTCGAAGGACGCGACGGCCTGTCGTACTCGCTCGATGTCCTGACCGATAGCACCGACGACCCAGCGCGGGCGTTCGGCGCCTATCTCCTGTTCGTGCAGTGGTCGCGTATGGGTGCGCAGAAGGTCGACGGCCATCTCGAATCAGGGTTCGTCGCGTGGGGGGCGACTGCAGAAGACGCCGAGCGTTCACTCCGTGATGTGCCGCTCGCGGACGCCCAGCGCATTCTCGACTCGCTGATTCGCGACCGCGACGGCGACTCCAATCGTCGCTGGTGGGACGTGATGCGGGAAGACACCGGTGACGACGCGTGAGTGAAACACGAGGCATCGTCCTCAACGGTACCGGCGGCGTGTATGTTGTACGCACCGCGTCGGGTGAACAGTTCGAAGCGTCGATACGCGGGCGCCTCAAACAGGAAGGCGTCGGACTGAAGCTCGCGGTCGGCGACGACGTCGATATCAATCGCGATGACCGCGACGGCGTCTGGGTGATCACGCACATTCACCCGCGTCGCTCGGCGCTCGCCCGACGCGCGCCGGGCGGCGCGCGCGGCGAGCGGATCGTTGCCGCGAATGTCGATCAGGTGATCGTCGTTTTCGCCGCCGCGAAGCCGGAGCCGCACGTGCGGATGCTCGATCGGTTTCTCGTGATCGCTGAGGGGAATGACATTCCCGCGCAGATCGTGCTCAACAAGATCGATCTCGTCGGCGGTGTTTCCGGCGTCGATGAGATTGCCGGCGAGTACGAGTGGGCGGGATATCGGGTGCATCGAACGAGCATCAAATCGCACGTTGGTCTCGAGGGACTGCGCGATGTATTGGCCGGGAAAGTATCGGTGCTCACCGGCCCATCCGGTGTCGGCAAGTCATCGCTGGCCAATTCGCTGTTCCCCGGACTCGACCTGCGCGTTGGCGAGATCAGCGAGTCGGTGAACAAGGGACGTCACACGACCGTTGGCGGCCTGCTGATTCCAATTCCCGGCGATGCGGGCGGCTATGTCGTGGATACGCCGGGCCTTCGCGAAGTTGGCATGTGGGGCTTGCCACCCGAAACGCTCGACCAGTGCTTCCCGGAATTCCGCCCGTATCTCGGGGAGTGCAAGTTTTCCGACTGTTCCCATGATCATGAGCCGCACTGTGCCGTGCGCGCTGCCGTCGAAGCTGGTAAAGTTTCGCGGGCGCGATACGAGAGTTATCTGAAGCTGCGTCTCGAACTCACGGAAGCCACGCCGGAGTGGTGATGCGGAAGGAAATCATTCGTGGAGTGATTGGCGGAGCAATTGTCCTCGCGCCAGCAATCGCGGCGGCGCAGGCCGCGCAGGCGGCGCCTGAGGCCTACAAGACCGGCCGCGCGGCGTTCGCCGCCGCCGACTACAGTGCGGCGATCAAAGCGTTCGAGCGTACCGTGCAGCTCGACGAAAAGAATGCCGAGTATCATCTCTGGCTCGCGCGGTCGGTGGGTATGTCGGCGGCGGACGCGAATTTGCTGCGTCAGCCGTTTCTCGCAAAACGCGCCAAGAGCGAATTCGAGAAGACGGTCGCGCTCGACCGTACCAACGTCCCGGGTCGCGAAGGGCTACTGCAGTTCTACCTGCGCGCCCCGGCGATCGGCGGCGGTAGCGTCGCGAAGGCGCGCGAGCAGGCCGAGGAAATCGCGAAGATCAACGGACTGCGCGGCCATTTTTCCCGGGCGACGATCGCAAATCACGAGAAGGAGCCGGCCGTCGCGGAGCGCGAATATCGCGCGGCATTGGCCGAGTTTCCCGACAGCGTGCCGGCATACGCGTCGCTGATGAACAACCTTCAGCAGACCGGGAAATCCGACGAGGCGTTCGCCGTCTCCGAGAAGCTGCTCGCCCGCCGCCCCGGTGATATTGCAGCGCAGTTCGCTTTCGTGCGTCTCACCGCCACGAGCGGCACGCGGCTGGATCGCGGTGAACCGATGGTGCGTCTGCTCATCGCACTCCCGCCATGGACACCGGACGCGACCCTGCCGACGCCGGCGGCCCTTCACTTCTGGCTCGGCGAGATTCTCGCGAAGAAGAATGAGCGTGATGCGGCGCGGAAGGAATTCGAAATGGCGCTGCAGTTGAATCCGAAATTTGACGCGGCGCGACGCGCGCTGAAGTCGCTCTAGCCGCCCGAGCCGATCAGGGCGAGAGACGTCCCATCTTCCACTGGTCGCCATCGCGATGATAGACGATGCGATCGTGCAAACGGCTGACGCGCCCCTGCCAGAACTCGATCGTTTCCGGTTCAACACGATAGCCGCCCCAATGGTGTGGCAGCGGCACGTCGCTCCCCTCGGGATATTTCTCGAGAAGCGCGACCACTTCCTGCTCAAGCAAATCGCGCGAGGAAAGATGGCTGCTCTGCGTCGACGCCCACGCGCCGACGCGGCTTCCATGCGGCCGCGATTGGAAATACTCCGCCGACTCGCTCGCCGGAATGCGGCTCACCGTTCCCGTGATACGCACCTGACGTTGCAGGACATCCCAGAAGAAGCAGAGCGCCGCGTGCGGATTTGCGTCGAGCTCCGTTCCCTTGCGGCTTCGATAATCCGTGAAGAACACGAAGCCCCGCGCGTCGACGCCCTTGAGCAGTACGATACGGCACGACGGGTGACCATCGGCGGTTGTCGACGCCAACGCCATCGCATTCGGCTCGAGCAGTTCGGCACCGCACGCTTGCACGAACCAGCGGTCGAACTGACGCATCGGATCGGAATCGACGTCACGCTCGGTCAGCGACTCGAGCGCGTAATCTCGGCGGATATCAGCGATGGACATGGGCACGTTACGGAAGGGGAAACCTCAGCGGAGCGACGCGGCCGCCGCATGTACCTATGAAATATGATAAGTTACGCTGCAATGAGCGATCTTCCGGAAGGCACCGCCGCACATCGCGCCGAGGGCAACGCCCGCCCACCGGTGCAGTGCGCGGTCGTCACGGTCAGTGATTCGCGTACCGAAGCGACCGACGAGAGCGGTGATCTCCTCTGCCGGCACCTCGAGGCCGACGGGCATCACGTTGCCGACCGCGCGCTCTTCAAGAATGACGAGTTTGCCGTTCGGGAATTCGTGCGCTGTCTTCTCACGCGCGATGACGTCGACGCCATCCTCCTCACCGGCGGTACCGGACTCGGCAGCAAGGATCGCACGGTCGAAGCCGTTCGGCCCCTGATGGAAAAAGAGCTCCCCGGCTTCGGGGAGCTCTTTCGGATGCTGTCGTATCAGGAGCAAGTCGGCACGGCGGCGATCCTCTCGCGAGCCGTCGCCGGCAGCGCACAGGGGAAACTCATCGTCTCGATGCCGGGATCGAAAGCCGCCGTCGAACTCGCGCTGACGAAAGTTTTGCTCCCTGAAATCCGTCACCTGATTCGCGAACTGCGCCGCTAGCGGTATCGCGAGCTAGCCCTCGCTGAGTTCGAGCGACCAGGTCACCGGCATTTCCGGATCCATCGAGTCGCGCACGGTGCAGTACTTCGTGACGCCGAGTTCGATCGCGCGCTCGGCCTGCGCACGATCGATACCCTTGCCGACGATGCGATAACCCAAATGCACCTTGGTGACGCGGCGAGGTGTCCCCTCCGCGCGTTCAGCGATGATATCGATATCGAGCGATGTCGGTGGCGTTCTCCGCTTCTTCAAAATATCGACGACGTCCACCGCCGTGCACGTCGCGAGCGCAGCGATGAGTGTTTCCGGCGGGCTGAGGGACGTTTTCGAATCGCCGTCGACGTGAATCGTCGTACCGCCTGGACGTCCGGCGTCGAACGTCCGCTCGCCCTTCCACTGCACGCCGAGTGTAAGATCGACACGCACGTCGTTCGCGACGCCTGGATGATCGTTCTTCACGGCTCGGTCCCGACGTTGATTGGCGACCGCACCGCGTTGCCCCACTCAGTCCAACTGCCGTCGTAGTTTTTCACGTTCTTGTAGCCGAGCAAGTAGGTCAGCACGAACCAGCTGTGCGACGACCGTTCGCCGATACGGCAGTAGGTGATGACGTCATCCTTCGGCGTGAGACCGTTCTCTGTTTCATACAGCGTGCGAAGTTCGTCGGCGCTCTTGAAGCTGCCGTCGGCGTTCGCGGCCTTTGCCCAAGGAATGCTGCGGGCCGTCGGGATGTGTCCACCGCGCAGCGTCCCTTCCTGCGGGTAGTCCGGCATATGCGTGCGTTCGCCGCTGTACTCCTGCGGCGAGCGCACATCGACGAGCTTGCCCGTGCCGAGGTGGGCGAGGACGTCGTGGAAGAACGAACGGATCGCGGCATCGTTGCGTGCCGGGGCGCGGTAGTTTGTCGCCGGAAACGATGGCACCTCCGTCACCATCGAGCGGCCTTCGGATTCCCATTTCATCCGGCCACCGTCGAGAATGCGCGTATTCGTGAAGCCGAACAGCTCGAAGACCCAAAGGGCGTAGGTGGCCCACCAATTGTTCTTGTCGCCGTAGAGAATCACGGTCGTGGTCTCGTCGATCCCGCGGGCACGCAAGAGCGCCTCAAATCCTTCCGGCGCAACGTAATCGCGCTGGATGCGATCGTTCAGATCCGTGTGCCAGTCGATCTTCTGTGCGTTCGGAATGTGCCCCATATCGAACAGCAGCACGTCCTCGTCGCTCTCGAGGATGCGTAGCGAGGGATCGTTCAGATGTTCGGCGAGCCATTCCGTGGAAACGAGACGGTCGGGATGCGCATAGCTCTTCTGCGCGATGCTCGCCGATACAGCGTCCTTCGACATTACGGAAACTCCTGACGAAAAATGAACCGGTCAGCCAATGCGCGTGCCGTTGGCCACCGGGTGATCCGGACGAAGCAAGACGACTTCCTGCGGCGTCGGCATCGCACCAAGCACCAGGACCTGACTGACATAGCCGGCGATGCGCCGCTCGCCGATGTTGACGACGGCGATGACTTGCGTGCCGACCAGCGCGGCCGGCGTGTAGTGCATCGTGAGTTGCGCGCTCGACCGCCGCACGCCCAGCCCCTCTCCGAAATCTATCGTGAGTTTGATCGAGGGTTTGCGCGCCTCGGAAAATTCCTCGGCGCTGACGACCGTCCCGACACGAAGGTCGATCGCAAAAAAGTCTTCCGGCGTCTTCACTGCGGTTTCGCCGATTCGGGTTTCGGCTTGTCTTCCGGCAGAAGCGTAAACCGGGCGACCTGCCCCGTATTGATGTAATACTTGGCAGCGTCGCGAAGTTTCTCCCTCGTCAGCGACTTGGCGATCTCGGGAACCCGGAGGAAGTCTCGCTGGTCGCGGTGATCCTCGTCGGCATCGGCCATCGCGGCGAGCCATGACTCGTTTTGCTTCAAGGATATTTCGTGGCCGCGGATGATAATCTCGCGGATCTTCGTGATGTTGCTGTCGCTCACGGCACCGGCCTTGATGCTGTCGATCACGGCAAAGACCGACGCCGTGAGTTCGTCGACCCGCTCCGGGGCGCTGCCGAATGCGATGTCGATTCGTGAGCGCGAATACGGAATGTTGTTGCACGACGCCGAGACGCTCACGCCGTACGTTCCGCCTTTGTCTTCGCGAAGAACTTCGCGCAGGCGGATGTCGAGCAGTTCGCGAAGCCCGCCAAGAATTTCGCGATTGTCGAAGCTGTAATCGCATGGCCCCGTGAAGACGAGACGCGTGCTCGCTTTCGGCTCGACGCCTTTGCGGACCGTGCGCGCGATCGTGCCGGTCGGCGGGCGGATGCCGCGATCTTTCGCGACTTCCTTGCCTCCCTTCGATGGCAGCGACGCGAGGTAGCGCTCGACGAGCGGCCGTACGGAATCGATCGAGAAGCTCCCGATCAAGAAAAACGCAAAATCACCGGCATCGGCGAAGCGCTCCTGGTACAGCTTCAACGCGTTTGGAAGCCGCACCGACGACAGCAACTCCGGCCCGAGCAGTTTTGCCCGCGGGCTGTGCTGCGCGAGTGTGAGCGCAATCGTGTCACTGAAGACACTCGATGGATTGTTGCGCTGGTTGGCCATCGCCGCACGCACCTGATTCACGAACGCCTTGTACGCCGATGAATCCACGCGCGGCTGTGTGAAGCGCAACCAAACGAGCTGGAAGAGCGTTTCGATATCTTTGCGAGAAGCCTGACCGCCGATGCTTTCGGATGTCGAGCCGATACTGCCACCGACGCCTGCCTTCTTTCCGGTGAGCTTCTTCTGAAGCTCGATCTGATTGAACGCGCCGAGTCCGCTGACGCTGAAGAGGAAGTTTGCACCGATCGCGTCGGTGAGATCTGCATCATCGACGAGCGACGAGCCGCCCGGACTCGTTCCCTGAAAGAGCACCTCGTCGGCTTTGAAATCGGTCGGCTTTAGCAGCACGCGGGCGCCGTTCGATAGCGTCCATTCCGTAATGCCGGTCTCGCGCTGACGGTTCTCGCTGACGATTCGCCCTGGCGTCGGCGGCGTCGGCACGAGCACCGCCGCCGATGACGAATCGACATACGCCGCCAGGGCAGTCGTCGAGGCCCGGCCGAACACCGCGAGCATCGCGGCGGCGTCGGGCAACACGACGTCCGGCTTCTCCGGTGCTGCGACGAGCACGACGCGGTCCGTTTCCGTGAACGTGGACCTCGCGAGCACGTTGATTTCCTCCAGCGAAATCCCCGGGACGAGCGTGCGCGCCAGCTTCTGGTCTTGCGCGATGCTCATCATCGGCGCGTCGGTCAGCGCAGCGTTGACGATGGTCGCTGCAAACTCGCCAGACTCGGTCTTGTCACGCTCCGCGTATGCCTGTTCGAGATCGCGCAGATAGTTCGTGCGCGTTCGCTCGAGCTCCGTGGCGGTGAACCCGAAGCGCCGGACCCGCTCGGCTTCGGCGAGCAGCGCTTCGGCGGCCGAAACGAACGCACTCTCCTTCACCCCGGCGACGAGCTGATAGACATTTCTTGTGCGCACGAACGCGCCGCGTCCGGAACCGGCGAAGGCGAACGGAGCCTCAGGCTTCTGCGACATTTCTTGAAGCCGCTCGTTCATCATCGCGTCGTAGAAGCCGGCGACGAGATCGCGCCGTTCGTCGCCGACGGTGCGCGTGCGCTCGCTCGGCTTCATCCACTGGAGCGTCACGCTTTTGCTCGGATACTCCTTGTCCGATTCGATCGACACGAGCGTCTCATCGTGCGACGGCACGTCGGCGTAGGAGCGCTCCGGCATCGCGGCGCGCGACGGAATGCGGGCGAACCGCTCGCGGATCTTCGCCTCCATCGCCTTGACATCGAAATCGCCGACGGCAACGACGGTCATCAACTCCGGGCGATACCAGTCGCGGTAGAAGCGCCGCAGCGAGCTGTCGGCGAAGGTTTCGAGCGTCTCCTTCGTGCCGATCGGAATACGCAGTGCGTACTTCGACCCGCGCAGCATGACCGGAAACTGGCGCTGTTGTACGCGGGCCGAGGCGCTGCGTCCGGTACGCCATTCCTCGATCACGACGCCGCGCTCCTTCGCGATTTCCGCGGCGTCGAAGCTCACGCTATGCGCCCAGTCTTCGAGAATGTCGAGACCGGTGTTCACGAGCCGCGCCGTGTCGGTGGGAATGGTCAGCTGGTAGATGGTTTCATCGAACGACGTCGACGCATTGAGGTCGGCGCCGAAGCGCACGCCGACGCGCTCGAGATAGTTCACGATCGCGGCTTTTGGAAATCGCCGCGTTCCGTTGAAGGCCATATGCTCAACGAAATGCGCGAGGCCGCGTTGATCGTCGCGTTCGAGAATCGAGCCGGCGTTCACTACGAGGCGCAACTCGGCTCGCTTCTCGGGCTTTGTGTTATGACGGATGAAATACCGGACGCCATTCGGCAGTCGTCCGGAAATCACCGCCGGATCCTTCGGCAGCGGCGCGGCAAGGGATGGTGACTGCGCCGCGAGCTGACCGGCGGCAACGAACAGGAGAGCAAATACGCGGCGCATAGCAGTCCGGAAAACGAGGAATGGTGGCCGGTCGGACACATTTCGGACACCAACTATCTTTAGCTCCGATATGACAAGTTTACCCGAAATGTCGCCGTATCGCCGCCACGTCCTCGTCTGCACTGGCAGCTATTGCTCGGCCGAACGTCGCGGTCGCGCCATTTACAGCCAGCTCGCCCGTCTCCTCCAGCGTGAGGACCTGCTGTTCGAGGCGGATCGTGTGAAGCGGTCTGAAACGCCCTGCCTAGGGGTCTGTGAACACGGGCCCATCGTCGCCGTCTATCCTGAGGGCGCCTGGTACGCCGATGTCACGCCGGAGCTCCTCGAACGGATCGTCACCGAGCATCTGCGGGACGGCCGGGTGATCGAGGAGGCCGTTTTCCATCGCCTTGGAAGCTGACGGACCGCTTGCGCTCCGGCGTCCGGAGAACGAATTTCGCTCTGACTTGCGGGACCCTTCGGAGTAGGAACATGTCGACGCTTTACGAACGGACGATGTCTTACGGATCGGTGGTGCGGATTCGGCGTTTGACGCCGGACGGCACGGCCCCCGTGCGCGCGGTGATCGAGGTCGATCGACGCGCGGGCTCGGGGCGCACCTCCGGTGGGGGGCATCCGCCATCGCTCATGGCAGTCGAAGGCGAGAGCGAGCCAGATGTCGTCGCCTCGCTGCTGCCGTTCGCCGAGGACGACGCCGCCGTCGCCCGGCTCCTCGCGCAGCGCGGAACGCGATAACTTTCGGTCATGCCCGAGCCGCTCAATCCGCGCCGCATGATGCTCGGCGCCGCGAAGAAATTTCTGCTCGATTCACCGCCCGCAACAATTCCCGCGGGCGCGCCGGCGCCGTTTACGCCGCCGCGCCTCACGGCCGACCTCTTGGAGACTCCGCGCATGTCACGCTCCCGCGATCGTATCCTGGCCAACCTCGACGAGATGTACCGCGAAGCCTTCGAACGGGCCAAAACGACTGGCGACGATGCGCAGATGGCGTCGCTCGATTTCGCCTATCGCCGTGAACAACTCTACTTCGAAATTCTTCTCGATGTCCGCGACGGCATCGAGCGCGACCGCGCCTAGCCATCGCGCGGTGCCGGCCGCGGGTGGGCCGGCGAACCACCGGCCCCTAAATCCCGAGTCATGCATCTTCTCGCGCAAACTGCGGTGATCACGCTCGCGATCGTCAACGCCCGCGTCTGGACCGGCGATACCCGCCGTCCGTGGGCCGACGCGATCGCCGTCGAAGGCAACACGATTGCGGTCGTCGGCTCGAGCGCCGAAGTCCGCAAACGCACGCCCGCTTCGGCGCGTCTCATCGATGCACACGGGGCGTTCGTCGTTCCGGGGTTCACCGACGCGCACGTACACTTCATCGACGGCGGCTTCGCGCTCGCGTCGGTACAGCTTCGCGACGCGAAGACAAAAGACGAGTTTATTCGCCGCATCGCCGCATTCGCCAAGACCGTCCCCGCCGGCACCTGGATTACCAACGGTGACTGGGATCACGAGAACTGGGGCGGGGAACTGCCGACCCATGCGTGGATCGATTCGGTCACGCCGCACAATCCGGTCTGGATCAACCGGCTCGACGGCCATATGAACCTCGCGAATGCCGCGGCGATGCGCGAAGCTCGCGTTACGCGCGCCACGCCGGATGTCAGCGGCGGCGCCATCGTCCGTGATGCGAATGGCGAACCGACGGGCATCTTCAAGGACAACGCACAGGACATCATCTGGAAAACGGTGCCGCCGCCGTCGACCGAACAGCTCGACCGCGCACTCGACGCCGCGATGCGCTACGTCGCCGCGCAGGGCGTGACGTCGGTGCACAACATGGGGTCGTGGGAGGACCTCACCGTTTTCCAGAGCGCCCACGATGCAAAAAAGCTCATCACGCGCATTTATGCAGCCGTACCGCTCTCGAGTTGGCGACGACTCGCCGACCGCGTGAAGGCAACGGGCTCCGGCGACGACTGGTTTCGGATCGGGGCCCTGAAGGGTTTGGTCGATGGCTCGATCGGCTCGCATACCGCAGCGATGCTCACGCCGTTCACCGACGCGCCCAACGATTCCGGCTTCCTCGTTAATACGGTGGAGAATCTGTATTCATGGACATCGAACGCCGACAAGAACGGCCTACACGTCATCGTCCACGCCATCGGCGACCGCGCGATCCGGACACAGCTCGACATCTTTGAACGTGTTGCGAGGGAAAATGGCGCGCGCGACCGGCGGTTTCGCATCGAACACGCCCAGCACATCGCACCGGCCGACATTCCACGCTTCGCCACACTTGGCGTGATTGCGTCGATGCAGCCGTATCACGCGATCGACGACGGCCGCTGGGTTGAGAAGGTCATTGGCCCCGAGCGCGCGAAGGGCACCTACGCCTTCAAGTCGCTGCTCGACGCGAAGGCCACGCTGGCGTTCGGCTCCGACTGGTTTGTCGCCCCACCACTGCCGCTCACCGGCATCTATGCCGCGGTGACGCGCCGGACGCTCGACGAACGGCGCCCGGATGGATGGCAGTCGCAGGAAAAGATCACAGTCGAACAGGCGCTCCGCGCCTACACGGCCGGCGGAGCCTTTGCCGGTTACGCCGAGCGGTCCCGGGGTGTCCTGAAAACCGGAATGCTCGCCGACATCGCCGTCATCGACCACGATCTCACGAAGATCGCTCCGGCAACGATCCGCGACGCCAAAGTCGTAATGACGATCGTCGACGGCAAAGTCGTCTTCGAGCGCTAATCGCGCTGTAACAGCGGTCACGGTGCCGCCCGCGCGGTGTAGCTTTCGTACTCTATGCTCTCGTTGCTCATCTTTATCGCCGCTGTCGCCATCGTCTTCGCCTGGCGCGAGTACCACCGGGCCCAGGCGTCGTTGAGCGAACTCGCCGGTCTGCGCGATGAACAACGCTGGCTCGCCGAAACCACCGGCGAACAGGCGGCGCGCGCCGATGCACTCGCCGAGCTCAACGCAGCGCTCAACGACGAGGTGGAGACGCACCGCCGCGCCGCCGAACGACTGCGCCTGAGCGAAGAGCGCTACGCCCTCGCCGCGCGCGGCGCGAACGACGGACTCTGGGACTGGAATCTAGCGACTGGCGCGATGTACTACTCCGAGCGCTGGTGCGAGATGGTCGGCGAAGTATCGCGCCCGCTCGCGCCCAATGCCGACGAGTGGTTCAGTCGAGTCCACCTCAGCGATCTCCCGCAACTCAAAGTTGACATCGCCGCGCAAGCTGCCGGCGCGCGCTCGCACTTTCTGAGCGAACACCGCCTTCGACACGCCGACGGCTACTTCATCTGGGTGCTCTGCCGCGGCATCGTCGTTCGCGATACGGAAGGGCGCGCCCTCCGCATCGCCGGCTCGATGACCGACATCACACCGCGAAAAGATCTCGAAGAACGGCTCCGCCGCGAAGCGCAGTTCGACACGCTCACCGCGCTCCCGAACCGCGGCTACGCGACCGATCTCCTCCGTCGCGCCATCGCCCGCGCCAAGCGCAGCAAGGATCAGCAGTTCGCCGTCCTCTTTCTCGACTGCGATCGGTTCAAGATGGTGAACGACTCGCTCGGCCATCACGCCGGCGACGCGATGCTCCGGATGATGGCCGGCCGGCTCTCGGCGTGCGTCCGGCCGGGTGACGTCGTCGCTCGCATCGGCGGCGACGAATTCGTCGTGATCCTCGAAGGTGTGCGCGACGAGGAAGAAGCGGTTACCGTCGCCCAGCGTATTCAGGAATCGCTCACTCTGCCGTTCTTCCTCGACGGACGCGAACTCTTCATGTCGGTGAGCGTCGGCATCGCGATGAACCAGCCGAACGTCGATCGCCCCGAGGACTACCTCCGCGACGCCGATCTTGCGATGTACCGCGCAAAAACGGGCGGCCGTGCGCGCCACGAAATTTTCCGCCCGGATATGCGCTCCGGCGCCGTGCTGCAGCTCTCGATCGAGAGCGATCTCCGCCACGCCCTCGAACGCGGTGAACTCCGCGTGATGTATCAACCGGTCTGGACGCTCACCACGGGGAAGATCGCCGGCTTCGAAGCGCTCGTCCGCTGGGACCACCCGACGCACGGCGCGATGCAGCCTGCCGACTTCATTCCGATCGCCGAGGAAACGGGGCTCATTCTCCCGCTCGGCGCGTGGGTGCTACGTCAGGCCGCCGAGCGGATCGCCGCGTGGCGCGCCGGCCCCGACGGCGATCCGAGTCTGTGGATGAGCGTCAACGTTTCGGCGAAGCAACTGACCCATCCGGGACTCGTCGAGGTCGTGAAGCAGACGATCGAGCAGGCGGAGATCCCGGCGGCGTCCCTGAAACTCGAAATCACTGAATCGATGATCATGGTCGACGCCGTTGCTGCCGTCGGCGCACTGGAAGCGCTCAAGGCGCTCGGCATTCATCTGCTGATGGACGACTTCGGCACGGGGCACGCGTCGCTCAGTTATCTCCATCGCCTGCCGATTTCAACGATCAAGATCGACCGCTATTTCGTCGGCCGCATCGATTCGAACAGCGAGTGCCTCGAAATCGTTCGTACGATTCTCAGTCTCTCGCGCTCGTTGAAGATGGATGTCATCGCCGAAGGCGTGGAGAACGCCGCGCAGAGCGAAGTGCTGCAGTCGCTCGGCTGTGAATACGTCCAGGGCTTCTTGATGTCGCCGCCGCTCGACGCCGACGGGGCCGAGCGGATCCTCGCGACGCATCGTGTCATCGCCGCGGCCATCAAGCCCTGAGGGGCCGGACTACTTCGCGCGCAACGCCGTCGCGAGTGCGGCCGCCAGTGCAGCGCCCTTTTCGTCGCTGAACAGCCCAGCCGTCCGCCAGAGCACCGCGCCGGCGCGATCGACGATCATCACTTGGATCACTTTTTCGTCGGTGATCGCCATCTCCTTCTTGAACGACTCTTTGTCGATATAGAGCGTGATCGTGTGCTCGCGCGCCGCCTTGTCGGGAATGCCGCCGCTCATCCCCTTGTTGATCATCCACTTCATCGGGGAGATCATCTTCTTGATCGTCGGCAGCTCGTAATACTCGGTCCCGGGATGCGCCGCGATCTGCTTCGTGACGAATGGCACCCAGGTATCTACGTCTTTCTGCTGCCCGCGCTGAAAGGCAACGAAGATGACGTTGCGCTCGCCGCCGAAGTCCTTTGGCAGCGTGAAGGTGCGCCCTTCGAGATTGTCGCTCTTCACGACGGGGAAGTGCGCGGCCGGCTGCTGCGAGAGCAGGACGATGAGTGCGGCGATGAATAGCATGTTAAATCAAACGCCGGCCGCTCGCGCTTGTTCCGCAAGCGGCCGGCATTTGCGCACTCGGAGTGACACGGGAGTGATCAGTAACCGGCGATCTCTTCGTACGCCGCCACGAACGTCGAGACCTGCGGGAGAATCGCGTCCTCGAGCTTCGGCGCGTAGCCGACGAAGGTATCGGTGCTCGCCACGCGGCGCACCGGCGCGTCGAGCCAGGCGAAGCACTCGTCGGCGATCGCTGCCGAGATTTCGGCCCCGTAGCCCCACTGCAGCGAATCTTCGTAGGCGACGATGACGCGCGACGTCTTTTTCACCGACGCGAAGACCGTCTCCTTGTCCCACGGGGAGAGCGTACGTAAGTCGATCACTTCCACGTTGATCCCGCGCTCGGCGACTTCACGAGCCGCGACGAGTGCCCGCTGCACCGTGGCGCCATACGTGACGACCGTCACGTCCGTCCCTTCCTTCACAATCTTCGCCTTGCCGAACGGGATCATGAAGTTCGGGCCCGGATACTGTCCCTTGTTGTACGTCTGGCGGTACAGATGCTTGTGCTCGAGCACGAGCACCGGATCGTCGCAGCGGATCGCGGTGCGGAGGAGGCCGTTTGCGTCGAGCGCATTGCTCGGGCAAACGACGCGCAGTCCGGGCGTGTGCGTGAAGATCGACGCGCCCGTCTGCGAGTGATACACGCCGCCACGGATGTAGCCGCCGTACGTCGTGCGCACGACCACCGGCGCCGTGAACATATTGTTCGAGCGCCAGCGCATGGTTGCCATCTCGTCGCGCAGCTGCATGAACGCCGGCCAGATGTAATCGAAAAACTGGATTTCGACGACCGGCTTGAAGCCGCGGTGCGCGAGACCGATCGCGCGGCCGATGATGTTCGCCTCGGCGAGCGGCGTATTGTAGACGCGCGAGCCGCTGAACTCCTTCTGCAGTCCCCACGTCACCTTGAAGACGCCACCCTTGCCCTTCACCTTGCCGAGCTGCTCCTCACGGCTCACGTCGGCGACATCTTCGCCGAAGACGAGAATCTTCGGATCGCGCCGCATCTCGTCCTTCATGCACGCGTTCAGCAGGTCGACCATCGTCGTCGGATTGCCGGTGAACTGCGGATCGTCTTCCGTATCGAACTGCTCGCCGCACGGGTTCACGTCGGGCGAGTAAACGCCGAAGTACACCGTTTCCGGTTCGGGCTGCGGCTGCTCCAGCGCGTCGTCCGTGGCGGCGAGAATCTCGGCGTCCACTTCCTCGGCGATCGCCGCAAGCTCGGCTTCGGTCGCGTAGCCTTCGGCGACGAGCCACTTCGGATAGTTCGTGAGCGGATCGCGCGCCGCGTCGGCCTCAAGCTCCGACGCCGGACGGTACATCACTTCGTCGTCCGACAACGAATGCGAATACGGGCGAATCACCTTCGCGTGCACGAGCGCCGGACCTTTCCGTTCGCGTGCATACTTCACCGCCTTCTGCAGCACTTCATACGACGCGAGCAGATCGCAGCCGTCCACGGTTTGCACGTAGAGCCCCGGGAACGACTTCACGAGCTCGGAAATCGAACCGCCGGCGGTGCCGACTTCGACCGGCACCGAGATCGCGTAACCGTTGTCCTCGACGAGATAAACGACTGGCAGCTTCAGATTCGACGCCGAGTTGAGCGATTCCCAGAACTCGCCCTCGCTCGTCGTGCCGTCGCCGGTGGTGACGAGGACCACGTCGTCGCCCTTGAACTGGTCTTCGCCGATCTTGTTCTGCTTGGCGCGGAGCGTCGCTTCAGCGCAGCCCACGGCCTGCAGGAACTGCGTGCCGGTCGGCGATGACGTCGACGTGATGTTGAGCTTCTTGTGGCCCCAGTGGCTCGGCATCTGCCGGCCGCCGGAGTTCGGGTCGATCGCCGCGCCGACCGCCGAGTACAACATTTCGGCCGGCGTCATGCCGAGCTGCAGGCAGAGCGCGCGGTCACGGTAGTACAGGTAGAACCAGTCGTAGCCCGGCTTGAAGATCATTCCGGCCGCGGTCAACACCGCTTCGTGGCCGGCGCCGGAAATCTGGAAGAAGATTTTGTTCTGTCGCTTGAGCTGGATTTCCTTGTCGTCGACGCGACGGGACATCAGCATCGTGCGATATGCGGCGACGAGCTGCTCGCCGGAGAGACCATGGGTGGCGCGTTGCGCCTTGGTCGAAGTGGCCATTGGAGGTGGTGCGAGGGTCGGGCGGCCCGCCCGCTCAACGATGGCGGGCGACGGACACATATAAAGTAGTGGCCGAGGGGGCGCGGCGAAACGCGGCGGCGCTTATATCTCTCAGCGATGCCTCCCCGCCTTCTGCTCGGTTCGTGCCTCCTCGCAGCGCTGTTCCTCGCCCTTTCGATCAAGGGGTTCTGGGGCCGTGCAAGCGGCGCCGACGGCGCGACGTACGAGATCGGCCTACGGAAGATCGTCGTGACGATGCCAGCGGATACCGCCGAGGGAGCGACGACGCATGGCCCGCGGATCGCCGCCTGCGATTACCTGCGCGGACGTGGTGCGGTCGAGTTCTGCGCTCCCGTTCCGGAAGCCGACGCGGCGTTCTCGATGCTCTGCGCCGCCTTTCCGCTGCTCGTCGTAGCGCTCATTTTCGCGCTCTCGTCGGCGATCGTGACGAAGAGCTCGCCGTACACCGGTACGGGGGCCGCCGCGGCGCTCGCCGGCGCTGGTTTCGCCGCATCCTTCGCGGCGACGGTCTTCGCCAAGATCTCGATGCCGTACGCCCTCGCCGTGCTGCTCGGCCCGAAGATGGTGTTCGGCGGACTCCCGTTCACCTCGGCGTGGATCGCCGTCGCGCTGCTGTTGTTCGCTGCCGGGATCGGTACGACGAGCACGATGTTGGGGCATACTTAGCTCATGTTCCAGACCGAATCGTCGACCCTCGGTATCGCCCACGTCGTTCAGCTCTCCGTTGCGCCGGTCTTTTTGTTGACCGGCGTGAGCGCCCTGCTTGGCGTCCTTACCAACCGCCTCGCCCGTATTATCGATCGTGCCCGCACGCTCGAAGGCGCGCTGATCATCCCGCCGGAACTGCAGCCGCCGCACATCCACGAGGACTTGCTGACGCTGTCGAAGCGCGCTCGCCTGATCAACACCGCGATCACGCTTTCGGTCGCGACCGCGCTGTTCGTGTGCGCGGTCATCGCCTCGCTGTTCGTGGGCGCATTCATGGAAATAAACGTCACCGGCGAAGTCGCGATTCTGTTCATTGTGGCGATGCTCGCGCTGATCGGGGCGCTGATTTCGTTCCTGCTTGAAATCTTCAAGGCGACCGCAACCCTAAGAATCGGGCCACATTAGCAAGATTTGGTCACAATTCGTAGGCCCCTTGCGGACCTCGTGTTACCAAGCAATACTGCCAATCGTAGAATGTGGAAAGCGTGATTTGCGGCAAAAACGCAACTCGGCGTCCCTTTCGGAGGCTCATGGCTCGACTGCCAGGACAACCCCTCCTGCATCGACATCCGCCACAGTCGCTCCCCGCGATTGTGAGCTGGAGCCTCCGCCCCATCATCCGCACCCCGCTCGGGACTCGTTTCCCGTCGCGGGGTGTCTTCATTTCTGGCGAGGTGTCATGTCTCACCGGATCGTGCACCGC
>JAYVPN010000100.1:0-6539 GCA_043757365.1 Gemmatimonadota bacterium
CGGCGACATACCACGCCCGGTTGTTGAGTGTCTTGAGGTGGCCGTACCACGCGAACGTCATAAAAACGTTCGAGAGGATCAGCAGGACCGATGTTTTGAAAATGACGGGCATGCTCTGAAACATACGCCGCTCTTGACGCGGCGAAAAGCCGCGGCGATGCTCCGGAATCCCATTCAGCGAGTACGCATCCGATGCGGCGTCTTCTTCTGGTGTCCTGTTCCGCACTTTGCATTTCCGCCACGGCACTCGCGCAGGGCGGGCCAACCGTCATCGTGCTTGTGCGGCACGCCGAGAAGGCCGTGCAGCCCGCCGCTGATCCGCCGCTGACCGAGGCCGGCGAGGCCCGCGCCAACGCGCTCGCCGCCGCCCTCGCCGATGCGAATATCCAGGCGATCATCGCCACGCCGACGTTGCGCACCCAGTCTACCGCCAAGCTGCTCGCCGAAGCCCGGGGTCTCACCATCGAGACAGTGACGCTAGGTCCGAAGGAGGTTCATGTAAAGGCCGTCGCAGCCGCGGCGCTCGCCCATCGGGGACAGGCCGTTCTGGTCGTCGGACACAGCAACACGATTCCGGCGATCATCTCGGCGCTCGGCGGGCCGGTGCTCGCCGACCTCTGCGATACCCAATATGCGATGCTGTACACTGTGGTGATCGACGGGAAGAACGTCCGGCTGATCCGCGGCACCTACGGGACGCCGACGCCGGACACGCCGGAAAGTTGCCCGGCGATGATTAAATAGTAGTCAATTCGGGGGCTCGGAGATCCCGACAATGCGACCGGTTTTAGGGCATAAAGTCGCGCAAGGCGCGATACCTGTGTCGTATTACGGCGATTAGAAAAGTGACAGATGGCCTACGCAGGCCGTCAATGGCAGGAACGGAGGCTAATTCCTGCCGATGGCACGAAATTAGCACTGGTCGACGTTGGACATCGTATTGACACTGATAAGCTCCTTTACGCCCGAGCAAGAGATTCGTACCTTATTCTGTCGTGAATATTCGTTCCATTTATCAAGGTTGCCAGCCGCGCAAATTGCGATTTAATGATGCCGATATGACGCCGATTACAGAATCCAGCCACGTCACGTTTGCCGCTGTCCGGCGAGCCCGGCAGGGACTTTGTGGCGTCCATGAACCGGAGATGAGTTTGGTCGCCGCATGATGCCGAACGCCCAAATCCTGGTCGCCGATGACGATCCGAGCGTGCTCGAGTCGATCAGCGGTGTGCTGCGCGACGCGGGCTTCGACGTGCGTGGCGCGACGGGACGTGAGTCGTTGTTCAGCGAAATGGATCGCGCCGCCCCCGATCTGTTGCTGCTCGATGTCATCATGCCCGGGACTGACGGCGTGCAGCTCCTGCAGGAACTGAAGGCGAACCAGCGGTTCCAGCATATTCCGGTGCTGATGGTGAGTTCGCTCTCGCCCGATGAGATGACCGAGAAGACGTTTGGACTGGGCGCTGCCGATTTCATTCGCAAGCCGTTCCGCCCGCGCGAACTCATCGCACGCGTGCAGGCGCAACTTCGCCAGCACCGCATTCTGCACGACACGCAGGCGCGTCTTCGCTCGGCCGAAGAAGAGCTGATGCGGGCGCGCGAAGAGGCGGAGAACCGCCGCAAGGTCGTTGACATCCTGCACGAAGTGACGAGTGATCTTTCGAGCGACGAGATCTATCACATCCTCGCGCGCCGCGTGGCGCGCGCGCTAAATCTCTCGCGCTGCTCCGTCATTCTTGCGAAGCCCGGCGATGCCGTCGGCATCGTCGCGACGGCGTTCGACAATCCGGCGCTTCGCAATTTCGAAATCCATCTCGACCGCTATCCGGAAATCCGATCGGCGCTCGAGCACGGGATTCCGGTGCTCGTCGAAGATCTCCAGAGCAACCCGCTCTACGCCGATATCCGAAAGGAATGGCAAGCCAACGGTACGCAGGTCCCGATCCGCTCGGTGATCGCGCTCCCGTTCACGCTCGGCAAGGTCCAGGCCGGTGTCTTCTTCCTTCGCCGCATGGCCAACGAGCCGCCGCTGACGAACGAAGATGTCGAGTTCGCTGACGCCGTCATCAAGGCAGCGGTCGCGGCGATCCATCGCGCCCAACAGATCGAAACCACCAAGGCCGACAACGAGCGCCTCGAACAGCTCGCTCACACGGATCCGCTGACGCAGGCGCTTAATCGCCGCGCGCTCGCGGTGCGTCTCAGCGCCGAAATGGAGCGTGCACGCCGTTACGAATCGGTCATCACATTGCTGATGCTCGACCTCGACCACTTCAAGACGATCAACGACACGAAGGGCCATCTCGCCGGCGATGACGTGCTTCGTGAAGTCGCTCAGCTGCTGAAGGAGTCGGTCCGAAGCGTCGATGTCGTAGCTCGATACGGTGGCGAGGAATTTGTCGTCGTCCTTCCCGAAACGCCGCAGATTGGCGCCGTGAAGTTCGCCGAGCGTATGCGTGAGCGGATTGCGGAGATCTCCTTCGTCCAGGCCCATGGCGGCGTGTCGTTGACGGCAAGCATCGGGGTCGCGAGCTTTCCGGGGCAGGAGATCATCACCGTTGATGATTTGTTCGCCCGCGCCGATGAGGCGCTCTATCGCGCGAAGGCGCTCGGCCGCAACAAGGTGTGTACATGAGCACTCGGTGCCCCACGTGTGGCACGGTGTACGGAGATGATGCGAAGTTTTGCACGAAGGACGGCGGAAGACTGATGCCGTTCGGCGGAGCCGTTGCATCTCCGATGACGCCGCAGCCCGGCGCGCAGCCCGGCGCTCCGATCGTCGAGTCGCCGAGTATGTCGCGCCCAACGTCGGCGCGCGCGAACACGCCGGAAATCGCCATGAAGCAGGTGGTGAACCACGCGAATCTTGCCGGCCAGGTGCTCGACGGGCGTTACGCGATCGTCAAGAAGGTCGGCGAAGGCGGGATGTCGTATGTGTACCTCGCGCACGACGTCTCGACAAACGAACGGTACGCGATCAAGATCCTCTCGCCGAATCTGTCGAAGGACGAGAACGCGATGGCGCGCCTGCGGCGCGAAGCGGCGCTCGGTATCCGACTCGCGCATCCGAATGTTTGTCATATCGTGCGCATGGGCGAGACCGAAGACGGGCTCGTGTATGTCGTGATGCCGTTCGTCGAAGGAGAAATTCTCGCCGATCTCAACAACAAGCTCGGTTTTCTTCCGCTGCCGCTCACCGTGCAATTCATCGGCGAGATCGCAAGCGGGCTGCACATCGCGCACGAGTTGAAGATCATCCATCGCGATCTGAAGCCGGAAAACATCATGATCTGCAAACGTCCCGACGGGACGCAGTACGCGGTCGTAATGGATTTCGGCCTCGCGAAAGAACGCAAAGCGGGCGGCGAGCTCGAGAAGCTCACGGCAACCGGCATTATTCTCGGTACGCCCGAGTTCATGAGCCCCGAGCAGTTGCGCGGGAAACCGCTCGATCCGCGCACGGACGTCTATTCCCTGACGTTGATGACCTATGAGATGCTCACCGGCAAACTGCCGTTCGAGGGGCGCACGCAGCAGGAGATGATGATCGCGCGCCTGCGCAGTGATCCGATTCCGCTCCGTCAGCGCCGGCCGGGGATGGACTTCCCGGAGAACGTGGAGAAGGTGCTGTTGAAGGGAATGGCCCGCAACGTCGACGACCGCTATTCGACGACGATCGAATTCGCGTCGGAACTGCGCGCCGCGGCCGAGGCCGGCCCGGGCGGCGCCTCCGGCGGCATGCTCGGCCGATTGTTCGGCCGCTGAACTCACGCTCGTCCGTTTCACTCCGAGAGGACTGCCCGTGCGCTGTGCACCGCTCTTCGTGCTGGCGCTCGTCGCCGGCTCCCTTCATGCGCAGTCGGCCGTTGCGACGCGCCCTTTTCATGTCAGCGACTACGATCTGACGCTCGATCTTCCCGAAAGCGGGAAGATGATCGAGGGGATGGCGGTGCTGACTGTCGTTCGCCTCGCGCGAGCCGACAGCTTGGTGCTCGATCTCAATGAGCTGCACGTCTCGCGGGTGCTCGTCAACGGCGCGGCGGCGGGATTTTCGCGCACCGCGACGCAGCTACGCATTGCGACGCCCGGTGGGAAAGCGGGCGACACGCTGAAGGTGAGCGTGTCGTACGGCGGCGCGCCAAAGGACGGCTTGATCATCAGCACCGACAGCGCCGGCCGATGGATCGCGTTCGGCGACAACTGGCCCGATCGCGGACGGAATTGGATTCCGTCGATTGATCATCCGTCCGACAAGTCGACGGTGACGTGGACGGTGCGTGCGCCATCAGCGTTGCGGGTCATTGGAAACGGTCAATTGCTCGAGGAATCGCCGCTGCCGCTGCCGCGCGATCCCGACGGCTCGGCCGGCCGCGCGATGCCGCGCACGCTGACGCGCTGGCGCGAGACGCGGCCGATTCCCGTGTATCTCATGGTGATCGCTGCCGCGCCGCTCGCGAAGTACGACCTTGGTCCAACGGCCTGCGGGCTCACCGAGATCGGCGGCTGTGTGTATCAGTCGGTGTACGTCGCGCCGGAGCAGCGGGGAATTTTGCCCGGAGAGTTCGCGCGGGCCGGCGATATCGTGTCGTTTTACGCACAAACCGTCAGTCCGTTTCCCTATGAAAAACTCGCGCATCTGCAGAGTAGCACGCGGTTTGGTGGTATGGAGAACGCGAGCGCGATCTTCTATGCGGACAAGATCTTTCGCACGACGGGTGTGTCGTCGGAGTTGATTGCGCACGAAACGGCGCATCAGTGGTTCGGCAACGCCGTGACGGAGCGCGAGTGGTCGCACGCCTGGCTCAGCGAGGGTTTCGCAACCTACTTCGCCGCCCTCTGGGCGCGCCACGCGTTCGGCGACACATCGCTCGTCCGTGAGATGGCGCGCACTCGCGCCCAGCTGCTGAAGAGCGACGTCGTCGCCAAGCGTCCGGTGATCGACACGCTGCAGACCGATCTGATGGCGATGCTCAACGACAACAGCTACCAGAAGGGCGGCTGGGTGCTGCACATGCTCCGCACCACCGTTGGCGACAGCGCCTTCTTCCGCGGGATTCGCGATTACCACAACGCGCATCGTCATGGAACGGCACTCTCCGACGACCTGATGCACGCGATAGAAAATCGTCATGGCGCATCGCTGCAGGCGTTCTTCGATCAGTGGCTGCGCCGTCCGGGATATGCCCAGGTGACGACCTCGTGGACATTCGATGCCGCAACGAAGAAAATCGTCCTCGAAATCGAGCAGAGTGAAAAGTTCGGTTTCTACGTCTTTCCGCTCGCGCTCGACATCGTCGATGCCGACGGTACGACCCACCGTCACATCGTGAATGTTCAGGCATACGCGAAAGCGCGATTCACATTGCCGTTCTCATTGACCGCTGCACCGTCGCGCGTCATCGTCGATCCGGACGTTCAATTACTCGCCGACTTTCGTATAAAATGAGACCGACGCTGGCCATCCTGATTGTCACGGTGCTAGCGGTCATGTCGTTCCCGCTCGCGGCGCAGCAGTCGCCGCGAGTCGAAGCCTCGCCGGCCGACGTGGCACTCTCGCAGGGACGGCTCGACGACGCGGAGCGCGAACTCTACACGGCGAGCCGCCGCACCCCGCGCGAACCCTCAGCGCGCGGAGCGCTCGGCGGTCTCCTTGCGTCGCGCGGCCATCTGCGCATCGGAGCCGTGCTGCTCGAGGAGGCCCGGCAGTTTGGCGGCGACGCGGCGTCGATCAATGGGAGGCTCGCCCACATCTACCGCTGGCTCGGCGACTGGCCGGCGCTCGCCGCACTGCCCACCGGAGCCGCGTATGACGGCGCCGAGAAGGAGCGCGCCCGGTGGATCGCGGCGCGCACGGGTTCGGCGCGTGGAGCGGACTCGACGACCGTGCGCCTCGAGCCGAACGAAATCACCGGCTTCGGCCGGATAACGCTGCGCATCGGTGCGGTCGAGGTGCCGGCCGATATCGATCCGACGATCGAGGGGATCGCGCTCGCGGCGAGCGCTGATTTGCTCGGTGCCCTTCAACTCTTCGGTGAGCGCGATGGTGTCACGCTCGCCGTTGCGCCGAGTGTGGTCATCGGGTCGATCATGCGAACGAATGTTCCGGCAACCCTTCGGCGCGGCGGCCGCACGCGCGTTGGTTTCGATGTGATTGCGGCGCTCGCGCCGACATTCGACGCGGTAGCGCGCACGTTGACGCTGCGGACGAAGGACGAGACGCCCGCCGGCGGACGGGAGCTGCCGATTCTTCTCGGCTTTCCCGGCGTGCGCCTCGTCGCGCGCGCGGGGCAGGCACCGATTGCGATCGAGAGTGCGGCCGGTCGTGCGGCGTTGCGCGGCGCGGCCTGGACGCTCTCGCTCAAGCGCGGAGCAATCGTCGTCCGCGAGTAGCGCAGCCGCGTCGGTTCAGCGCCCGCGCTTTTTCAGCTCGACCATCAGACAATGATCCTGTACGACGTCGATTCCCGCCGCGATGAGATCCGCGGCCGCTTCGTCATTGCGAATGCCGAGCTGGAACCAGACCGCCGACGGACGCTTGG
>JAYVPN010000101.1:0-6460 GCA_043757365.1 Gemmatimonadota bacterium
GCTGCACCCGCTGCACCCGCTGCACCCGCTGCACCCGCTGCACCCGCTGCACCCGCTGCATCTGCGGCACCCGCGGTACCGGTCGCGAAACCCCCGGTCGCGCCAGCGGCACCGGTCGCCCCGCCTGCACCCTCGGCGCCGTCAGCGCCCGCGGTGCCGATGATGGGCACCTACAGCTCCGAGTCGAGCCAGAGCGATCGCCCGCGTCCGCGGCCTATCGTGCCGGGCGCGCCGCGTCCGCGCTCGGTCACAAGTGGCATGAACTTCCCGCCGCGTCCGGTCGCTTCGGCGACGCCGGGCTCCGGCAGCGGCGGCGGCGTCTCGCGTCGCGACGATCGTCGTCCCGGCAGTGGCCCGGGCGGCAGCACCGGCAGCAGCCCGTCGAGCTCCCCGAGCTCGGGGCCGCGCCGCAAGAAGGGGAAGCGCGGAGCGGTCGATCAAGAGGCGGTGTCGGCGAACATTTCGCGCACGATGCGCCAGATGGGCGGCCCCGGGCCCAAGCGCCGCGGCATGCGCGACGATGGCGCGCGCGAGGAACTCGAGGCGCATCGCGCCGAGATGGCCGAGCGCGAGAAGAAACTCGTTCGCGTCAATGAATTCATCACCGTCAGCGAACTCGCCGAAACCCTCAAGGTGCCGGCCACGCAGATCGTGTCGTTTGCGTTCAAGAATCTTGGCCTGATGGTCACGATCAATCAGCGCCTCGATTTCGACCAGATCGAACTGATCGCCAGCGAGTTCGGTTTCGAAGCGCAGCGCGAAGAAGACTACGCCGCGTCGCCGACGACCGAAGTGGTGATTGATGCGCCGGAGACGCTCAAGTCGCGTCCGCCGGTCGTCACGATCATGGGTCACGTCGATCACGGTAAGACGTCGCTCCTCGACTACATCCGGAAGGCGAATGTCGTCGCCGGCGAAGCGGGCGGTATCACGCAGCATATCGGCGCGTATCACGTCACGACGCCGAGCGGCAAGATGGTCACCTTTCTCGACACGCCCGGTCACGAAGCCTTCACCGCGATGCGCGCCCGTGGCGCACAGGTGACGGACATCGTCGTGCTCGTTGTCGCGGCGGACGACTCGATCATGCCGCAGACGATCGAAGCGATTTCGCACGCCAAGAACGCCGGCGTGCCGATGATTATCGCGATCAACAAGATTGATTTGCCGGCGGCGAACGTCATGAAGGTGAAGCAGGAGCTCCTTCAGCACGGGGTCGTGCTCGAAGAGTTCGGCGGTCAGACGTTGCACACCGAGATTAGCGCGAAGAAGGGGACCAACGTCCAGACGTTGCTCGATCAGATTCTTCTCCAGGCCGAAATCCTCGACCTCAAGGCGAACCCCGATCGTCGTGCGACGGGCTCGGTCGTCGAAGCGCAACTCGACGCCGGAAAGGGACCGGTCGCGACGATTCTCGTCCAGGCCGGCACGCTCAAGGTCGGCGACGACTTCATCTGCGGCCTCTTCTCTGGCCGCGTCCGTGCACTGCTCGACGAGCGCGGCAAGACCATCAAGGAAGCCGGTCCGGCGATTCCGGTGCAGGTGCTCGGCATGGTCGGAGTCCCGATGGCCGGCGATCAGTTCCTCGTCGTCGAAGACTCTGGCGAGGCCCGCGAAATCGCGCAGCGCCGCGAGCGTCTCGATCGCGAAGCCAAGAGCCGTCGCACCAGCAAGGGCGCGGTGTCGCTCGAAGACTTCATGGCGCATCACGCCGAAGGTGAGAAGCGTCAACTCAAGCTCCTCATCAAGGCCGATCAAGGCGGTCCGGCCGAAGCGCTCGCCGACGCGCTGCAGCAGCTGTCGAACGCCGAAGTGCAGGTCGAAGTCATCCAGCGTGGCGTCGGTGCCGTCACGGAAGGCGACATCTTGCTCGCCAAGGCGTCCGGCGCGATCATCATCGGTTTCCACGTGCGCCCCGACAACAAGGCACGCTCGGCCGCCGATCGCGAAGGCGTTGAGATCAAACTGTACAAAATCATTTACGAAGCCGTCGCCGACGTGCGCGCCGCGCTCGAAGGAATGCTCCGTCCGGACGAGAAGGAAGTCGTGTTCGGCGAGGCCGAGGTTCGCGAAGTCTTCAAGGTCTCGAAGATCGGCACAATCGCCGGTTGCATTGTCCGCACGGGTGTCATCAACCGTCAGGGCCGCGTCCGCGTGATTCGCGATGGCGCCGAAGTGTACGAAGGGACGATCGCGTCGCTCCGTCGGTTCAAGGACGACGTGAAGGAAGTGAAGGATGGCTTCGAGTGCGGTATCGGCATCGAGAACTTCAACGACGTCAAGGTCGGCGACGTGTTCGAGTGCTACCGCAAGGAATCGGTCGCCCGTACGCTTGAATCTTCGGGCGTGAACTAAGTGCCGCCGCGCGACACGCGCCGTCCCGACCGCGTCGGCGAGGCCGTCCGCGAGGAAGTCGCGGCCTTCCTCGCTGCCGGCGTGAAGGATCCGCGCGTCGTCGGACTCGTCACCGTCACCGCGGTCGAGATGACGCGGGACTTGGGCTCCGCGACCGTCTTCGTCAGTATTTATGGTAGCGAAGAAGACAAAGTGAAAACGATGGAAGGGCTCGCCAGCGTGTCGCACACGCTGCGCGGGCGTGTCGGCCGCGCGCTCAGTCTGCGTGTGGCCCCGTACATCAACTTCAAGCAGGACGACAGCATCGCCCGCGCGGCGCGCATCGAGACCTTGCTCTCGGGGCTCCGCCCGCCGATCGACGCGCCGTCGCCGGCGTCCGATTCCACCGAAACAGAAGGCGAGTAAGCAGCCCGGCCTCGACGGCGTCCTCCTCGTCGACAAGCCGGCGGGCATCTCGTCGCACGACGTCGTCGCCATCGCGCGCCGCGCCCTCCACGAAAAGCGTATCGGCCACGGCGGCACGCTCGACCCCTTCGCCACCGGTCTGCTCGTTCTCCTCGTCGGCCGCTGCACGCGGCTCCTCCAATACGTGCAGGACGAGCCCAAGGTCTACGACGCGGAAGTTCGGTTCGGTTCGGAAACCGCGACCGAAGATCTGCAGGGCGAGGTGACGCGGGAGGCGCCGCTTCCATCGCGCGCCGCGCTCGAGGGCGCCGCCCCGGCGTTCATCGGACGCATCGAACAAATGCCGCCCGCCTACTCCGCGAAACGCATCGACGGCGAACGCGCCTACGACATCGCGCGCTCCGGCCGCGAAGTCACGCTCACTCCCGTCACCATCGAGATTCACGCCCTCCGGCTCTATGATTTCGTCGAGGAGAACGACACGGTGGTCACGTGCCGCATGCACGTCTCGTGCGGCGGCGGCACGTACCTGCGTTCGATCGCGCGCGATCTCGCGCGCGCCGTCGGCAGCGCCGCGCATCTCACGACGCTGCGTCGCCATCAGGCCGGCGTCTTTGATCTCGCGCGGGCGGTTCCGGTCGAAGAGCTGCAGGCCGGACGCTACACGCTCAAGCCGCCGATCGACGCGCTCGAGGGCTATCCGATCCAGGCGCTCGGTCCCGACGACGTTGCGCTCATCGTCCGCGGGATCGACGTCGCCGCCACGATCGACGGCGCACACGCCGCGCTTATCGAAGCGAGCGGCACCGGCGCGCTCGTCGCCTTCGCCGAGCGCCGTACCTCGGAGAAGGGCGAGCGCTGGCAGCCGCGCGTGGTCATGCGCGAAGCGGCGCCGCACGTGGCGAGCGGCGCGTGAACGACAGTCTCGCCGACGGGATCCTCTCCGGTTCCACCGGCACGGTCCTCACCATCGGCACCTTCGACGGTGTGCATCGCGGTCATCGTCTCGTGCTAGACCGTCTCGCCGCGCGCGCCCGCGAGACGGGACTGCGCAGCGTCCTCGTGACCTTCGATCCGCATCCGCTCGATGTCGTGAATCCGGCGGCCGCGCCACCGTTGCTCACCACGGGCGAAGAAAAAACGGAAGTGCTCGTCGAAAGCCAACTGCACTACGCCGTCGTCTTGCCGTTTACGAAAACGCTCGCGAGTTATGACGCCGAGCAGTTCGTCGAGGAGGTGTTACGCAAGCGATTGCGGATGCAAGAACTACTGGTTGGTCACGATCACGGCTTCGGCCGCGGCCGTTCTGGTGATGCCGACGTGCTGAAATCGCTCGGTGCCGCGCGCGGCTTCGCGGTGACCGTCGTGCCGCCGGTGCAGGGACGCGACGGCCATCCGATTTCTTCGACGGCGATCCGGCGCGCCGTCGCCGGGGGCGATCTCGCGCGCGCCGCCGACGGACTCGCCCGCCCGTACTCGGTGAGTGGCGTGGTGGTGGCCGGGGCCGGTCGCGGCCGCTCGCTCGGCTTCCGCACGGTGAACCTGGCGCCGCCGTCGTCGCGAAAACTGCTCCCGCCCGAGGGCGTCTATGCCATTCGCGCGCAGACGCCGAGTGGTTCGTTCGGCGGGATGATGAACCTCGGGCCACGTCCCACCTTCGGGGAGGCGGAAACGACACTCGAGGCCCATCTGTTCGACGCGGACGGCGACTGGTACGGCGCGCGCCTGCGGGTTGATTTCGTTGCCCGCCTCCGGGAGACGCGAAAGTTCGAAAATGCGGCGGCGCTCATTCGTCAGCTTGGGCGCGACGAGGAGATGGCTCGGCTCGCGATCGCCCGTAGTGTCGCCGGTCTGTAGGGACGGTAGCGGACGACCCGGGGTGTGGCGGGGTCGGAAGCACCGGCTTGGGCAACCTCTTGCCACAGGCCAACATCGCTCCCTCATCGCTCCGAGATCGCTTGACCCATCGGGTACCGCAAACTACTATTAATGGCTCTGGCAGAAACGCGTTCGCACTGCCCAACTCTAAAACTTTTCCGGCTTCGGAATGTCCAACCTGAAGTACCGGCTGCTCACGATTGTGGCGCTGGTCATCGCGTCTATCTGGGCGCTCTATCCCCGCACCACCATCGAGCGCGTCAAGCGCAACGGCGTCTTCGTCTACGACACAGTCAAGCGCGTCCCGCTCAAGCGCGGCCTCGATCTTCAGGGCGGCATGCACCTGACGCTCGAAGTCGACGAGTCGAAGGGCGCGGTCGCCAACAAGAGCGAAGCGCTCGATCGCGCGCTCAAGGTCGTGCGGACCCGTATCGACGAGTTCGGTGTCTCCGAGCCGATTGTTCAAAAGGTCGGCAACGACCGTCTGATCGTCGAGCTTCCGGGCATCGATGACCCGCAGCGCGCGACGGACGTCGTCCAGAAGGCGGCGTTCCTCCAGTTCCAGATCACCGACAAGACGAACGCGCTCGATAAGGTCATTCCGCGTCTCGACGGCATCGTGAGGGAGAAGAAGCTCGGCCGCGTCACGCCCGATATCCGCGGCGATTCGGCGAAGAGCGGCGTCAAGTCGCTGTTCGCGACCGGCGCTGACACGGGCAAGAAGAGCGGCGTCGACACGACGACAGCGAAGGACGGCCCGTTCGCGCGTCTGATCACGCCGGCGCAGGCGCCGGGTGTCTACTACGTCGCCAACACCGACCAGCTCGAAATCGACTCGTACCTCGAGAATCCGGACATCCAGGCCGCGCTCCCGCCGGGCAAGGTGCTGCGCTGGGGTTCCGACTCCATCGCGACGACCGCCGGCAAGGTGCTGCGCTCGTTGTATGTGCTCGATTCGCGACCGATCATCACCGGCGAATCGATCACCGACGCGAAGCCGAACTCCGTACCGATCGAAGGCACCGTCGTCGAGTTCCAGCTGAGCAACGAAGGCGGCCGCAAGTTCAAGAACGAAACCGCCAAGCACGTCAACGACTACATGGCAATCGTCCTCGATAACCGCGTCATGAGCGCGCCGGTCATTCGCAGCGCGATCGGTAACCGCGGTCAGATCACGATGGGTGGCGGCGCGCTCGCGCAGGCGCAGGATCTCGCGATCGTCCTCCGTGCCGGCGCACTGCCAGTGCCGCTCAAAGTCGCCGAGATTCGCAACATCGGCGCCAGTCTCGGTCAGGACTCGATCAACAAGGGCATCACCGCCGGCATCATCGCAGTCCTGCTCGTCGTCATCATCATGGTCGGCTACTACCGCTTCGCCGGTGTGCTGGCGGTCGCCGGCCTGATGCTCTACATGCTCTACACGATGGCGGCGCTCGCCGGCTTCAACGCCGTGCTGACGCTCCCCGGACTCGCGGGCTTCGTGCTCTCGATCGGTATCGCCGTCGACGCGAACGTGCTCATCTTCGAGCGCATCCGGGAAGAAATGGCGCACGGCAAGACGCTCCGTATGTCGATCGACGAGGGCTTCCGGCACGCGATGTCGGCGATCATCGACTCGAACGTCTCGACGGCGCTGACCGCACTCGTGCTCTATCAGTACGGCACCGGCCCGGTGAAGGGCTTCGCCGTCACGCTCCTCGCCGGCATCGCGGCGTCGATGATCACGTCGATCTTCGTCGTCCGCACCTTCTTCCTGCTGTGGCTGAGCCGTAACCGCTCCGCCCAGACGCTGAGCATCTAAATGTTTCGCATCCTCCACGAT
>JAYVPN010000102.1:0-6454 GCA_043757365.1 Gemmatimonadota bacterium
CTCGACATCCCGGTCGCGGACCATCTGATCATCGGACGTGGCCGATATTTGTCGTTCGCTGAGGCGGGGCTGCTCTGATGCCTTGACTCTGTGGGCCGCCCCGGCGATATAGCGGATAGCCCTCAATTTGACCAATGGCCACTTCCGTACTCGCCGACATCATCCCAGGCTGGGACCTCGGCAGCGAGGCGCTACCAGAGCGCCTCGATGCGGACTTGCTCGCGCGCGCCTATCGCTTCAGCGAGAAGGCGCACGCGGGGCAGTCGCGCAAGAACGGCGATCCGTACGTCACGCACTGCGTCGAGGTCGCGAAGATTCTCGCCGATTTGCAGCTCGATTCGGTGACGGTTGCCAGCGGCTTGATTCACGACTGCGTCGAAGACACGGCGGTCACGGTTGAAGATGTCGAGCGCGAGTTCGGGCGCGAGATTGCGCAGATCGTCGATGGCCTGACGAAGATCGGCCATCTGCCGATGACGAGCATGCAGGAGCGGCAGGTCGAGAACTACCGCAAGCTCCTGCTGTCGATCGCCAAGGATGCGCGCGTCATTCTGATCAAGCTTGCCGACCGCCTGCACAACATGCGGACACTCGAGTTCATGGCGCCGGAGAAACGGACGCGCATCTCACAGGAGACGCGTGATCTGTACGCGCCGCTCGCGCACCGGTTCGGGCTCGCGAACATGAAGGCGGAACTCGAAGATCTCGCATTCAAGTTCCTCGAGCCCGACGAGTACCGCTTACTCGCGAAGCTGATCGTGCAGAAGCGCGCCGAACGCGAGACGCTCGTCGAGGAGATGGGGCATCCGCTGCGCCAGAAACTCAACGAGGCCGGGATTAAGGTCTACGAAGTCAACGGCCGTCCGAAGCATCTCTGGTCGATCCACAAGAAGATGTCAAAGCGCGACAAGCCGTACGAAGAGATCTACGATCTCCTCGCGATTCGCGTGCTCGTCGAAAACGTCGCCGAGTGCTATCACGCGCTGGGCGTGATTCACGGCGAATGGACCCCGTTGCAGGAGCGCATCAAGGACTACATCGCGTCGCCGAAGAGCAACGGCTATCAGTCGCTGCACACGACCATCTTCGGCCCGAGCAAGACGCTCTTCGAGATTCAGATTCGCACCGAGGAGATGCATCGCACCGCCGAATACGGCATCGCGGCGCATTGGAGCTACAAGGAAGGGCGACAAGAGAAGGATGATCTCGACCGGGCGCTGCACTGGTTCCGTCAGGTGCTCGAGCTGCAGCTCGACGCCGAGACGCCGGACCAGTTCCTCGAATTCCTGAAACTCGACTTGTATCAGGACGAGATTTTCGTCTTTACGCCGGTCGGCGATGTGATCCAGTTGCCGCGCGGCGCGACGCCGCTGGACTTTGCGTTTGCGGTCCACACCGAAGTCGGCTTGCACTGTCAGGGCGCGAAGGTGAACGGGCGGATCGTGCCGTTGTCGCGCGAGCTGAAGAACTCGGAGACGGTGGAGATCATCCGGCATCCGAACGCGCGTCCGAGCCGTGATTGGCTTGCGCACGTGCGCACCGGCCGCGCGCGCCATCGCATTCGCAGCTGGATGCGTGTCGAGGAGCAACAGACCTCGATGAAGATCGGGCAGGAGATTCTCGAGCGGGAGTTGAAGCGTCGCCGGCATGCGAAGCTCGGTGAGGATTCGCTGAAGACGGCGGCGGCCGCGCTGAAGCTCAACGATGTGATGCATCTCTACGCGTCGATCGGGCAGGGCGACATCAACGTCACGCAGGTGTTGCGCGCCCTGTATCCGGACTTCGACGAGAAGGATGATGCGGCGTTGAAGGCGAGTCCGCTCGAGCGACTCATGGACCGCATGAAGCGGACGGGCAGCTCGAAGGGGGTCCGCATTCAGGGCGTCGACGGGTTGATGGTCCGCTACGCGCAGTGTTGTCAGCCGGTGCCGGGCGACAAGGTCTCGGGCTACGTGACGCGCGGCCGCGGCGTGAGCATCCATCGCGGCGATTGTCCGAACCTCCTGTTCCTGGCCCACGAGCCGGAACGCCGGCTGGATATCGACTGGCAGGAGAGCGCCGGAGAGCGGTTCGTGATTCGCCTTGCGATCGAGGGGTCGGACCGCCGCGGTCTCTACGCCGATCTCGCCCAGGCGGTGAGCGCGACCGGCACCGACATTCGCTCGCTTGAACTCAAATCGACCGACAGTCGCGTCACGGGTGCGGCGCTCGTCGAGGTGGAGAACCTCGCGCATCTCGAGAAGATCATGAAGGCCGTGCGGCGAGTGAAAGGCGTCTCCGAAGTGGCGCGGCGCGAGCGTATTACGTCGGGCGACGAGTCGTAGGCATCGGAGCGCGGCGAGCACAAGAGTAGTTGTCGAAACACCGAGGCGACTGTTACCTTCGGGAATGACCCAATACCTGCTCATCGCCCACAGCACATTCCGCTGGGTAGTCCTTCTCATCGCGATAGCCGTCACGGGAAACATGTGGTGGCGCTACGCGAAAGCCGCGCCGTGGACCGGCGCCGATCGCCGCGCCGCGCTGATCTTCACGTCGGCCCTCGACACGCAGTTGCTGCTTGGGCTCATCGTCTATGGCGTCAGCCCGATCACCCGCGAAGCGATGGGCCACATGGCCGACGCGATGCAGTCGCCGTCGGTGCGCTTTTTCGTCGCCGAACACCCGATAATCATGCTCGTCGCGCTCGCGCTCGCTCACGTCGGTAGCTCGATCGCCCGCAAGGCGCCGACCGATCGCCTGAAGTTCCTGCGCGCCGGCGGCTTCTTCACCCTGTCGACCGCCCTGATGCTCTGGGGCATTCCGTGGTGGCGCCTGACGGCGAAGGCGTAGCAATCCGGGGGGCCTGGGAGACCTCCCGAACAAAACCCGATAAGGCTATATTACGGGTATGCCCCGCGCCGAGTTCGACCTCCAAGCCCCGTTCCAGCCGGCCGGCGATCAGCCGAAGGCTATCGCCGAGCTGTCGGCCGGGCTCGTCCGCGGCGACCGCTTCCAGACGCTCCTCGGCGTCACCGGATCGGGGAAGACGATGACGATCGCCAATGTCATCAGGAACTGGGGACGGCCGACCCTCGTCCTCTCGCACAACAAGACGCTCGCCGCGCAGCTCTACGGCGAGCTCAAGTCGTTCTTTCCGAACAACGCCGTCGAGTACTTCATTTCGTACTACGACTACTACCAGCCGGAAGCGTACGTCCCGTCGAGTGACACCTACATCGAGAAGGACGCGTCGATCAACGACGACATCGACCGGTTGCGCCTGCGCGCGACGTCATCGCTGATGGAGCGTGACGACGTCATCATCGTCGCGACGGTATCGGCGATCTACGGACTCGGCGATCCGGTGACGTATCGCGAGACGATGATGACGCTGCACCGCGGGCAGAAGATCGCCCGCGACGACATTCTGCGATCGCTCGTGAAGATCCAGTATTCGCGCAACGATGTCGCCTTCGAGCGCGGCACATTTCGGGTGCGTGGCGATACTGTCGAGATCTTTCCGGCGTACGAGGAGCAGGCCGTGCGGATTGAGATGTGGGGCGACGAGATCGAGAAGATCACGAAGGTAAGTCCGCTCACCGGCGAGACGATCACGCCGATGCAGAAGGCGGCGATCTATCCGGCGAAGCACTTCGTGACGACGCGCCCGACGCTCGAGAAGGCAATCGCGCGCATTCGGGCCGAGTTGGTGGATCGGCTGGCGATGCTCAAGGGCGCCAACAAACTGCTCGAAGCCCAGCGGCTCGAGTCGCGCACGAACTTCGACATCGAGATGATGCTCGAGATCGGCACCTGCCCGGGCATTGAAAATTATTCGCGTCATCTCTCGGGGCGCGAAGCGGGCGATCGCCCGGCGGTTCTGTTCGATTATTTCCCCGACGATTTCCTCGTCGTCGTCGACGAGTCGCATGTGTCGCTGCCGCAGATCGGCGGAATGTTCAACGGCGATCGCTCGCGCAAGATGACGCTCGTCGAGTACGGATTCCGCCTCCCGAGCGCGCTCGATAATCGCCCGCTGATGTTCGACGAATTCCTCTCGCTGACGCCGCGCGCGATCAACGTCTCGGCGACGCCGGCCGATACGGAGCTGAAGCTCTCCGACGGCGTCATCGTCGAGCAGATCATTCGTCCGACGGGGCTCGTCGATCCGGAAATCGAAATCCGTCCCGTGCGCGGACAGGTCGACGATCTGCTGAACGAGATTCGTCTGCGCGAGAGAAAGGGCGAGCGCGTCCTCGTCACGACGCTCACCAAGCGGATGTCCGAGGATCTCGCCGATTATCTGCAACAGGTGAAGGTGCGCGTGCGGTACATGCACTCGGACATCGACGCCATCGAGCGGGTCGAAATCATTCGTGGCCTGCGGCTCGGCGAATTCGACGTGCTGATCGGCATCAACCTCCTGCGCGAGGGACTCGACATGCCCGAGGTCTCGCTCGTCGCGATTCTCGACGCCGACCAGGAAGGATTCTTGCGCAGCGAACGGTCGCTCATCCAGACGATCGGCCGCGCGGCGCGCCATCTCAATGGCAAGGCGATTCTCTACGCCGACCGGATGACCGGCTCGATGCAGCGCGCGATCGACGAGACCGACCGTCGCCGCACGATCCAGCGTGCCCACAACGTGGAGCACAACATCACGCCGGTCGGCGTGACGAAGAGCGTCGACGAGGTGCGGTTCATCACGCGCGTCGCCGATGCGCGTGACGAGCGCGAGGCGCGCGAAGGCGACCGCACGTCGCGCGGAAAAGAGAAGAAGGTCGCCGAGGCCGCGGCGCACTACGGGACCGACGACTTGCCGGGGCTTATCGCGCGCCTCGAGCAGGAGATGCGTGACGCCGCGAAGAATCTCGATTTCGAGGCCGCGGCGCGACTGCGTGATCAACTCTTCGACATTCGCGCGAAGATGGACGGCACCCGCGGCGCCCCGCGCACCACGCGTGCCAACCGCTGAACTGACGCGCGGTGAACTGCAGGCGTGGGGCGAGGCGCTCGGCGCCCGCCTCGCGCCGCCCGTCGTGCTGTCGCTCACCGGCGAACTCGGTGCGGGGAAGACCTCGCTCGTGCAAAGTATCGCCCGTGGCTACGGTGTGACGGAGCCGGTGACGAGTCCGACGTTCGCGCTCGTGCATCAATACGCAGCGCCGAAGTCAGTGATGTACCATCTCGATCTGTACCGACTGAAAGGCCCCGCCGATCTCCTGAACATCGGCTGGGACGATGCGCTGTCGTCGGGCGCGCTCGTCTGCGTCGAATGGCCTGAGCGTGCCGGAAATGAAATGCCGGCGAACGCGATGGCCATCCGCCTCGAGCACGTTGACGGCGACGATGATCGCCGACGGGTGATCTGGTAATGGCGCGCGTCACACTGGCGCTCGATGCGTCGACGTACATCGGCACCGTCGCGGTGCTGCGCGACGGCGTGCTCGTCGCTGAGGGCGACGCGCTGATGCGCGGTGAACAGGAAGAGCGGCTGATGCCGCGCGTCGCGTCGGTGCTCGCCGAGGCGGGGTATGCGGTCCGCGATGTCGAACGGGTGATTTGTGGCGGCGGGCCGGGGAGTTTTACGTCGCTGCGTATTGCCGGCGCGATCGCCAAGGGCATCGCGATGGGCAACGCGGTGCCGCTCTACGGCGTGTCGTCGCTTGCGCTGATCGTTGCCGGGCACCGGCCGTCGCTCGCCGATGGACGATATCTCGCCCTGCTCGACGCGATGCGTGACGAGCGGTACGCCGCGCTCTCTGCGGTGGCGAACGGTGTCGTCGTGGAGATCGAGCGGGTTGGCCGGGTGGCCGTCGCGGATCTTGCGACACTCTGTGAGAAGAAAGCGGCGCGGGCGATTGGCCCGCGCGAGATGATCGACGCGGCGCCGCACGCCCGTGGTGTGGCGATAATGCTCGACGGAATTCTCGCGGCGGGCACCGTAACGCTCGATTCGTGGGAGCCGGAATACGGGCGGCTCGCCGAAGCGCAGGTGAAGTGGGAAGCGGCGCACGGCCGGGCGCTTCCGGCGTGAGGCCGTCGTGAGGCCGGCGCGCGGAAAGGGAAAGAAGTCTGTCGTGCCCGTGCCCGTGCCGGTGCCGGTGCTCGTGCGGTATGGTGAGGAGAACGACCTCATGGCGATTCACGCGATCGAGGTCGCAGCGTTTGCCGATCCGTGGGCGCTCGAGGGCTTCCGCGATATGCTCGACCATCCGCGGGCAAAGGTGATCGTGGCGACCGAGGCGGACGGGGTGCTTGTCGGTTACGCGATCGCGTGGTATGTCGCCGACGAGGCTGAGATCGCGAACGTCGCGGTCGCACCGGCGGCGCGGCGCCGCGGGATCGGCGCGGTGCTGCTCGACCGGATCCTCGATATCGCGGCGACGTTCGGGGCGCGGTCGGTCTTTCTGGAGGTTCGGGAGTCGAATGAGGCGGCGCAGAAATTGTACGCATCGCGTCGGTTTGAGGT
>JAYVPN010000103.1:0-24093 GCA_043757365.1 Gemmatimonadota bacterium
ACTGTTCATCGTGCGCGCGGCGTTGGGGCAGTTGGTGGAATCGTTGGTGCGCGATTCGCGCGCGGCGGCGGGGATCGCGATCACGCTGACGCTCGACGACGGCCGCGGCGCGATGGTGAACGCTATGCCGCACACCGTCACGCGCGAAGTGCGGCCGGCCAAACCGCTCGCACGCGTCGCACCGCTCTTCGAACGGTGCCGATCGCTCCTCGATTCGTGGACCCTCTCGGCGCCGGTCTGCGCCGTGACGGTCACCGTCAGCGCGACCGCGCCGATGAGCGCCGAGCAGGGTGATTTGCTCGCCGCCGCGTGGCGCGATCCCGCAGCAGCCGACGCAGCCTTCGAACGACTGCGCACCACACTCGGCGCGCACAGTGTCGTGCGCCCCGTGGCGCGTGACGAACATCGCCCGGAGCGCGCCGGCGCGTGGACCGATTTGTTTGGAGCTGAGCCGCCGAGTCAGTCCGGCGGTTCGGTGAATACTCCTCTGCAGCAAAGCGGCCGCAGGACCGCGCAGCGGTCCGAGAGCTTTGCGAAAGAGGAGTATTCACCGGACCGCGCGCGCCTAACTGTCGTTCGCGAAACCACACCAAACGAAACCAGCGCGCGGTTGCTCGAAACTCCGGAGCATGTCGATGTCGAAACCGCACACGGCGCGCCGCGCACACTGTGGTGGCGCGGGCGGAAAGTGGCAATCACGCGCGTGTCAGGGCCGGAGCGGTTGAGCGGCGATTGGTGGAAGGATGAGTACGCGCGGGACTACTGGCGGTGTGAGAGTGATGAGCTCGCGCGGGATTTTTTGTTGTATCGCGATGCGGCGGGGTGGAGGTTGCAGGGGTGGTATGACTGAGGGCGGCGGCCGTTCGATGCGGCGTGGAATGAAGTGATCCCGCTCGGGCGCGGTCGATCAGCAGGTTGATGTCGGTAAGGATGATTCGAAATTGGCGAGACTCAAAAGAGTCTGGCCTTGACGCCGACATTCATCTGAGTGAATATTTATCCAGTGGCATTCGAAGTCGAATATACGGACGAGTTTGGTGACTGGTGGAAAGAACTCGATGAGCCTGCGCAGGAATCCCTCAGTGCGTCGGTCAGTTTACTCGAGGAGCAAGGACCACACCTCGGCTACCCGCACAGTTCTCAAATAAAATCGTCCAAACATCCGCACCTTCGTGAGCTACGAGTTCAGCACAAAGGTCGTCCTTATCGGATTCTCTACGCGTTTGATCCACGACGAATGGCCATTCTGTTGATCGGTGGCGACAAAACCGGAAACGATCGCTGGTACGATCAATTTGTCCCGATCGCCGATAAACTCTATGACGAACACCTCGTCATTCTTGAAGAGGAGAAGAACACCGATGGCTAAGAAGTTTCGTGACCTCACGGCCGCGACAATGTCGAAAGAGTCCCGGACGCGTGCTGCCATTCGAACCAAGGCGATGCTTGCTGAGTTAGGACTCAGCGATCTCCGTCGCGCGCGCGATCTCTCGCAGGAGGACCTAGCGTCACGGATCGGGGCGACGCAAGGCGAGATCTCGAAGCTGGAGCGGCGCACCGATATGTATGTGTCCAGCCTGCGGACGTACATCGAGGCCATGGGTGGTCAGCTCGAGATTCTTGCGCGATTCCCGGCCGGGGATGTTCGGATCAATCAGTTTCATGAGATCAGCGATCTTACACGCGCGTAGTGCTGAAGCACGCGTTAAACGAACTCCGCCCCATTCCACTGATAACTGACAGTCTCGCCGAGCCGCGGATTCGTGAGCGCCACACGGTCAAAGACGGCCGCACAGAGATGCCCGAGATCACGAACGCTCTCGTACACTAAGCCTCGCGATTTCTTCGCGTGCCGCTCCTTCGCGAACGCCTGTGATGCAGCGTAGTCATCCGACTGCAGCAACGGATCCGCCGCCATCTCGGCTCGCACATCGTCGAAGATTCCGCGCACGTCAACGTGCACCACCTGCAACGTCAACACCGCCGACGCGAACCCTCTCGCGACGTACGTGTTTCGCAGATGATGCATCATCTCGAGCTGCGTCGTCGTCGGACTCTCGGCTACATAAAACGCGCCGAACGATCCATCGGTCCACCGACTCGGCGCGATGCCTCCTCGGGCAAACGACCGATCGACACGCGACTCGGCCGGATTCGCGCCGAGGAGTTTGTTGAGTGCGTCGCGCTTGGTGGCGCTGATGCTCGCCGAGTGGACTGCCGGTGCCGGTGCCTGCCGCGCGTGGAACGCGGGGATCCACGAGATTCCGATCGGCGTCGGCACTATCTAGACTACGCCGATGCGCGAGTCGATGCGTTGATATAAGTGGTCGAGATCGAGCGTGCTCGTGTCGGCCATCATCGCGTCGAGAATCGAGAGCGCCGGGTCCGCCGGATCCATCGCGCCGCCGGCGAAATGCAGATCGATCGCCGCGTTCTCGTGGCTGCTCGCGAACTGCACCGAGCTTTCATAGATGAGCAGAATCAGGCGGAGACGATCGACGAACTCTTTGCGCGTGTCGAGCACGCTCACGTTCGTGCGGTTGCGGTAGCGCTCCCACGTACTCGGCGAAACACCAAGGAGCGCCGCTTCCTGGGCGCGCGTGAGAGCAAGTCGCTGCGTCATCACCGCGAAGGCATCGAGACCGGCGTCGACCATCTCGGCGATGGTTGGACCGGCGGCCGGGCGATCGTGCGCTGCCCACGGCTCGAGTGCGGTGCGCTCGATCGGGCGCACGACCGGGCGCACGACCGGGCGCACGACCGAGGGCTCTGAGACTCGGCTGGTTGGCGCGGTATTCTTGAAGATTTTCACATTTCGTTTCTTCATAGTAATCTCTCCAAGTAATGCGCTACTGTTATATAATACATTTTTTGAGCATATTCCAGTCTTGTTTATATTATTAAAAGACAGTATTAGCGAATGTGTTGCCATTATGACATTGTATACTACAATGTAGTATAGCAAAACAGTTGAAGATACGTTTTTGAAGGATCCACTCGTGAGCGATGCCACCTGATGAAAAACGAACTGTTTTCGGCACTCATGGAGTCGATGGGAGACGCGCTTGCGCATGCGCACGGCAAATACGAACTGCGCACGACCATTCTGCCGGCCGCTCCTGCAGCAATGAATGCAACTGATGTTCGAGCGCTCCGTGATTCGTTGAATGCGTCGCAAGCCGTTTTCGCGCGTCTTCTCAACGTGAGCACGCAGCTCGTGCAGGCGTGGGAGGCTAACAGACGACAGCCTGAGGGAGCGGCGCTTCGACTGCTTGAAGTTGTGAAGCGGGACCCGTCGATTGTTTTTGCTGAGATCAAACGTCCGGGATGATGAATCGCCGGTTGGTTCGATCGCTGATCGCCATGATCGGAATCGCGGCTTCAGCCTGCGGCGCTCCAGCAAAAGATGCGCCTGCGACGTCGAGGGCAGCGTCGGCGACTGTCGCGCTCGCAGACTCCGCTGCTCCCTCGGCATTCGGACCCGACACCGGCGTCCTATTCGAAGCCACGATTACATCAGGGAAAGATCTGGAGCTGATGCCGATTGCTCTCGTGCTGAACGACTCGTTGATCGCACCTCCTCAGTTTGGCGCAGACAATTCCAAAGATCCGTTCGTCACACGCTTGCTGGCACGGAATACCATTTACGATCTGTTCGATGGCGGTACCCGTAGTGGACGCGTTCGCATCGGCAGCTCCGCATATACGGGGTGCTCCGCCTACACTGCGCGCGCGCTGCCGATGGGCGACGCGAAGCCGCCGTTCGACGGCTTGGCGGGCCGCCTGACGAAGAGTGGGGGCGCGTCGCACCGACGTGAGCTGTCGGTGACCGAACGTGCGGTGTTCGATTCATTGATTCTCACGGTGCTTCGTGAAAACAATATTCCCGTAACTCGGCCGCGAGCGAGCACTCCCTGGCCGGGGTTCGCGTTCACCGTCGACGGCACCGGCCGTCTCGCGATCGTCGGCAACTACGATTACGAGCTTTCGCCGGCTGATTCCAATCACACGTTCAGCGTCTCATTAGTCGCCGAGTGGCGTGACCAGGGATGGGAGGTGACGTGGAAGCTGTTCCGGGAAGGACACGAGATCGACGACCGGAGCGCCGGCGCGACGCCGCTCGATGCGATCGACATCAACGGTGACGGCACGATGGAGCTCGTGATGATCACCTTCGGATATGAAAGCCGGTCGTACCTCGTATTGCGGCGCAGTGCTTCAGGATGGAAGACGTGGTATTGGGGTGGTGGCGACGGTTGTTGAGACGTCAAGCGCGTGTCGAGCACGCTCACGTTCGTACGATTTCCGAAGAACGAGCTACGTCTACATAACACATTTTTTGACGGTCGCTAACGTCCCCTGCACCGTCGTGCGCAATCGCGCCAACACGGCCTCATCACCATCGCTCTTCGCGACATCGTGTAACACCGCATCCAACGCGCCGGCGACGCGCGTGCACACATCGTCAGCAAGCTCGCGCGCGCGCGCCGGTGTAAAATGAAACTCGCGCGCCGCCACCTTCAGGCTGTGCGCGTTGAGCGCTGCTGGCTGTGTCGTGCCGCCAAACGAAAGGGCAAGCGTCTGATCAAGCTCCGGAAAAAGCGCCGTCACCACCACATCGTACGCCGGCGCGAATCGGACGCGATCGGTGGTCTCGTACACGACGCTGACATTCTTCGCATGCGCATCGTGATTGCCCATCGCCGCATTCGCGACGGCCCAGCGAAATAGCATCTCACGATCCGTGAGCGGATCGACACTGTTACGGTTCAGCACGGCGACAAGTTCCTGATACGTCGGCCCGCCCTGGCCGGCGTACTTCTGTCGCGACACGCGGCCGGTGAGCTGACAGCCATCCTCGGCGTGACGACGGTGTACCGCACCTTCGGCTGTGACAACGCGATCGAAACGCTCCGACTCGTGACACGTCGGCGCAACAGCGCAGCGCGCGCTCGATGCGGTCGGCACGCCGGCGGCCTCCATCAATCGCATGCCGACGAGTTCGGCTTCGAGTAGTCCCGGGAACTGCGCACCGGGACGTTTCACGACGACGGTCGTTGGTGCGCCGTCGACGGGGAGTTGGTATTTCGGATGGTCGCCGTTCACTGGCGGCATGCGCCAGAGCGCGAGTTTAGCCTGCGCGCCGGAGAGCGATGCGCGGCCAGTCACCTGACGGAGCTGTCCATCGGCGGAGAGGAACGCGGAACGAAGTGCGCTCGCCGTGAGTGGTTCGTAACGCGGCGGTGATGCGGGCGTGGTGCCTTCGGACCAGAGCTGTAGCGCGCCGGCGCATTCACCACCGACGGCGCCGAGCAGTCCGACGGTGTCGCGCACATCGTGCTTTGTGGCGGTGCCGAGTGCGTCGCGCAACGCGCCTTCGGGGAGAAGATTTTCGAAGACGGCGAGAACGAGTGGACCGGTGTATGGCTTCGCTCGTACGGGAAGGCAGAGGCCGACCGCGGCAGTGACGCCGGCGTCGTACGTGAACTGCACGTCATCGTTCGCCGAGTGATCGAGGCGACCGACGCGCGTGGTATCGCGATAGACGACGAGCGCAGTCATTGCGGCGCACTCCGCAACGAGACGGCGGGATCGCGCGGGACGAGCACGACATCGAGGCCAAGATCGGCGAGAACGCCGAGCGTGAGATCGAGCTGCGAGCCGCCTTCACCGCGCTCGAGTGCGCCGAGCATAGTGAGGCTGACACCAAGCCGTTCGACGGCTTGCTGCTGCGTACCGAGTTTCTGCGCGCGCGCCCACCGCACGACTTCCGCGACATCGTGCGGCGAAACGACACGCGCGCCACGCTCGGCGGCGTCTCGCGGTGCGGAATCGAGGAGAGTAAGATCTGGCTGTTCGCGGCGTGACATTTTTATATTCTATAAGATATATAAATCTGGAAGTGATAATATGTATTCTAAAGACAATATAGATAGAAAGCAAGTATTATATATTCTATAAGATACATATTGATGTAAATACGTGATTGACGCTCTGTTTACTTCGGGATATGTTCGGTATATAAAACCGACCAATCCCAGCCGTGAACAGCTTCGTAGAACTGCACTGCCACTCCACCTTCTCCATGCTCGACGGCGCCGCCCACCCAGAGCAGCTCGTGGCGAAAGCCATCCAGCTCGGGATGCCGGCGCTGGCGCTCACCGATCGCGATGACTTGGGCGGCATCGTGCGCTTTTCGACGGCCGCGCACACCGCGGGGCTCGGCGCGATCATCGGCGCCGAGCTTTCTATAGAAGTGGCGGCGCGGGCGCCAAACGAGGCGCCGGCGTTATCGCATGTGGTGCTGCTCGCCGAGTCGCGCGAGGGGTACGGCAATCTCAGCACGCTGATCACGCGGGCGCGGCTCGATCATCCGCGCGGGCGGCCGCGTGTGTCGCTCGATACGCTCGCGCAGTATGCCTCCGGATTGTTCGCGCTCACCGGCGCGCCACGCGGGTGGGTGCCGTCGCTGATTTTTCGCAGACAGTCCGACGCCGCGTGCGAAGCGCTCGCGACGCTACTCGATATTTTCGATCGGCGTGTTGCGATCGAGTGTTGGGATCACTCGCTCCCCGAGGAGCGCGCGATCGTCCGCGAACTGCTCGGCCTTTCGCGCGCGCTCGACGTGCCGTGGGTGATTACCAATGATGTGCGCTACGCCGAGCCCACTGGGCGACTCGCGCACGATGTGTTAAATGCGCTGCGGCACGGCGCGACGCTCGACGAAATGGGAACGCGGCTCCGGCCGAACGGCGAGTGGTATCTGAAAGGCTACACGCAACTCGCGCGGCGATGGCAGGGGCGCGAGGAAGGACTGCGCGAATCGATAGCGATCGCCGAGCGTTGTGTGTTTCGCTTGAGCGATGTAAAGCCAACGTTACCGAAGTTTCCACTGCCGCCAGGAATCACCGACGACGATTATCTCGCGCAGCTCGTAGAGCGCGGCGCACAGGAGCGGTGGGGGGCGGATCGCACGCCGAAGCACGACGCGCAGATCGCGCACGAGCTCGCGCTCATCGGCAAGCTCGGGCTCGCGGGATATTTCCTGATCGTCTGGGACATCGTCCGCTTCGCCCATCGCGAGGGAGTGCTATGTCAGGGCCGCGGCTCGGCGGCGAACAGCGCGGTCTGTTATGTGCTCGGCATTACGGCGGTCGATCCGGTGAAGCTCGAATTGTTGTTCGAGCGCTTTTTGAGTGAAGAGCGCGCCGAAGCGCCCGACATCGATATCGATTTCGCCCACCGTGATCGCGAGAAGGTGTTGCAGTATGTGTACACCCGCTACGGCCGCGAACACGCCGCGATGGTGTGCGAGCACATCACCTGGCGCGGTCGCTCGGCGGTTCGCGACGCCGCACGCGTGTTGGGGTTTTCGCCGGAGCAGGCCGGCGTACTCGCAACGTTCAGCGATCGCTTCTCCGCGCGAGCGACGGCTGAGTCGCTAAGAACTGGTGGTAATGCCGCCAATCCGTTCGCCCCCGAGAAGAACGACGCGAACGGCCCCGCCGGCTACTCGAAGGATCTCGAAGCCAAGCAGCTCGCTTCGATTGCCGGTGGCAGCATGGTGCGCGGCACGGAGGCGACGACGAAGATGCGCGCTGTGCGCGCCGAGATGCGCTCAACGGCATTGCGCGCCGAGCCAGATGCCGAGCGAGCCCCCGCTCCGCCGGTCTCTTCCCATGCACACGCCCAGCCCCGAGACAATTCTGCTCAGCGGCAGGACGCCATGTCCTCGACCGAGATGCGGCCGCAGGGCCGCGAAGCGGACCGAGAGCATCGCGGTCGAGGATATGGCGTCGTGCCGCCGCCGCAGACTTCTCCCAACTCGCTGTTGCGCCGCGCAGGGATGGATCCGCGCGACCCACGGGTAAAACGGCTCGCCGATATAGTGGATGGCCTGCACGAAGCGCCACGACACCGCGGAATTCACGTCGGCGGATTCGTGCTCACCGATGAACTGCTCTCGACCGTCGTGCCGATCGAACCCGCATCGATGGACGACCGCACCGTGATCCAATGGGAAAAAGACGATCTCGATCCGATCGGACTCGTGAAGATCGATCTCCTCGGGCTCGGCATTCTCACCGTGCTGCAAGACTGCATCAAGTACATCAAAGCCGCGCGCGGCGAGCAGGTCGATTTAGGCAAACTCGACTGCGCCGATCAAAACGTCTACGACGATCTCTGTCGCGCGGATACGGTCGGTGTGTTCCAAGTCGAGAGCCGAGCGCAAATGAACACCCTGCCCCGATTGAAGCCGCGCTGTTTTTATGACATCGTCGTCGAAGTCGCGCTCATTCGCCCCGGGCCGATCCAGGGCGACATGGTGCATCCGTATCTCCGCCGCAAGAACGGCGAAGAAGAAGTCACCTATCCCCATCCGTCGCTCGAGCCGATTCTCAAGCGCACGCTCGGCGTGCCACTCTTTCAGGAACAGGGGATGCAAGTCGCGATCGCCGCCGCCGGCTTCACGCCGGGCGAGGCCGACGTGCTGCGCAAAGCGATGGGGCACAAGCGCAGTCGCGAACGGATGGCCGCGATCTGCGAGAAGATGATCACGGGAATGGAGGCGAACGGCATTCCGCCTGACATCGCGCTACGGATTTACAACCAGATCAATGCCTTCGCCGACTACGGCTTTCCCGAATCGCACGCGGCGAGTTTTGCGCTGATCGTGTATGCGAGCGCGTATCTGCGACATTACTACGCGCCGGAGTTTCTCTGCGGGATGCTCAATGCGCAGCCGATGGGATTTTATTCGGCGGGCACATTGATCGAAGATGCGCAGCGCCACGGCGTGAAGATGGCGCCCGTCGATCTGCGGCGGTCGGCGTGGGATCATTCGCTCGAATGTTCCGACGGCACCGTGATCATTCCGCGCGACGGTGTGATGACGATTCATAAGCCCAGTGTGCCGCCGCAGAATGTGAAGCGCGCGGCGCCGGTCGTGCGATTGGGCTTGCGATCGATTCGCGGGCTCGGTGGTCAGGCGCGGGCGAAACTTGAGCGGGCGATCGAGGGTGGGCGGTTCAAGTCGATCCGTGATTTTGTTGAGCGATCACAACTCGACAAGCGGGCGTTGCGGTACATCGCCGAGTCCGGTGCGCTCGATGCGTTCGTGATGGACGAACCCGCGGCGCGGCGCCGTCGCGTGGCGTTGTGGAGAGTGTTGGAAGCCGAGCGTGGTGAGGCCGGGCCGCTGGCATTGTTTCCGGAGGCGGAAGTGCCGGAGGGACTGCCGCCGTTGTCGGCGCCGGAGGTGACTGAGGCCGATTATCGGATGACCGGACTTTCGTTGAATGGACATCCGATGCGGCATTTGCGGCCGCTGCTCGTGCCGAACGGGATTCTCACGGCGCGTGATGTCGGGAAGCAGCGTGATGGGTCGCGTGTTGGAGTGGCCGGGATGGTGATTTGCCGTCAGCGGCCCGGTACGGCGAAGGGATTTGTTTTTCTGACGCTCGAGGATGAGACGGGGATGGTGAATATCGTGGTGACGCCGAAGCGGTTTGAGAAACAGGCGTTGTTGATATCGCGGTCGCCGTTGTTGTTGATTCGCGGCGTGGTGCAGATCGAGCAGCGGGTGGTGAATGTGAGGGGGGAGGAGTTTGTTGCGCTTGGAGCGCAGGCGGGGGCGGAGCATGCGAAGAGTCATGATTTTCGGTAACGCGGCACCCTGAGCCGAGGTGCGGTGATTTGGCGGTGAGGTGGGAGTTCGGAGCGCGGAGATTGCGGGCCTATGGCCACGTATCGACGCGACCGGGAGACGTATCGCTACGCGCAGTCGCGAGCAAAGGCGTTTGCGACGGCCGAAGCGCTATATGAGTCTGCCTCATCGAGTGCGTTCAGTCTTCGCGGAATCGACAGCCACGCGCTATTTGCTTGGCGCACGCGATGGCCTGCGCACCAAGGACTGGATCGCGACATGGGCAGGTGGGACTGGGAGATGCTGGCAGCGTCCTATCATCGGCGGCCATCAGCGTTTCATCTCGCCATCTGGAGCGGGAACGAGCTCTGTGGCCTCGCGGTGGGAAGGCCGAGTAGGAGTCGGCGAAGACTCACTGTCGAGTACATGGAAGGATCGCCGAATTCCATCCATCCGCTGAAAGGACAGATTCTCGAACTGACGCTCGCGGCCGCTGTGGCGTACGGCCGCACGCTGGGCGCAAAACTACTCCGGCTATCCGACCCTGCGGCGGGGCTCATCGCAAAGTATGAAGCCCTCGGCTTTGCGCTTGTACCCGAGGGCCGAGTCGTGCGATATTGCGAAAGGAGGATTTCCTAATGGCAAAATCGAAGCTCGCGAAGAAGTCCGCCAAGAAATCGAAGCCGGCTCGCAAAAAGCGAACTGTGCTACGCGCACCGACAGAGGCCGAGGTCACTGAACGGCTCTCGAAGGGGCTCGGCTGGATCGCAAGTCTGACACCAGAGCAGAAAGAGATTTTACGAAGTATGGAGGGGCCGATTTTTCTCGGCAGACCCGGAAAGCCGAGACGGTACGGTTAGAACCCGACGCGTTCAGAAATTTCGATGCAGCAGCAATCCTGCGAAGAGCCCGAACGAAATCGACAGCGCGAGAATACGAACAGGATTCGCCAGCAGCCGGCGATCGAGATAGGCTCTTAAACCAAACATGAGCGTGATGGCCGCTCCGAGGGCGACCTCGCTACGATATGGCCATCCAAAGAAAGGCCACGTCTCCAGCAATACCGCGTAGAGCAAAATGGCTGAGCCGATAGGGACTAAAACGTTTCGCCAAGTTACGCGAGATTCAGCCGAGAGGGGAAGAGTCATGCCGTATCGTATGACGGACGGCAAAATCCGCAAGGCTGTCGCAAAAACGTCGGCGCAATCGCGACACCCCGGGGTACGGAACGCATTCCCTCCGGAGCCCCGATGCGACGCCGCCTCACGCCTGTCTACGGCATTACTCTTGTACTGATTTCGGCTGCGGCCTGCTTCGCCACGCCGGATCCACACGACCCCGCGCTCACGCCGCGCTCACCGAATATCAGGCGGCCGGTCGGACCGGGGCGATCCGGCTCCGGCGTCATCGCCAAGAAAATGGTCGCGGCGAAGAATCCGCCGGTCACGCTCATCGCCGGTGACGCGACGCACTGCGACACCGACGAAAAGAAATTCAAAGACACCAAGGTTGGCGACGTCGTTAACTGCGTCTGGCAGTACTGACGCGGCAAGTCGCGCCTACTGAGCAATCAGCTCGACGTCGGCGACGGTCGCGCGACGGACGGTCATCGAACCTGGCATCAGCTCGAGTAGTACGAAGCGTTCTCTTCGATGTATCCCTTCGTGAGATCGCAGCCATACGCAATCGCCTCGGCGTTTCCCGAACCAACACTGACTTCGAGTTCGACGTTCTCGGCCGCAAGACCGGCACGCACCGTCGCTTCGTCGAAATCAAGTCGCGCTCCGCCCTTCACCACCGCGTAGCCGTTAATCCACGCATCGGTACGCATCGGGACAATCGGTTCGTCGAAACATTTGCCGACAGCCATCAACAATCGCCCGACGTTCGGATCCGCGCCGTGGACCATCGTCTTGATGAGCGGTGAATTCACGAGCGCCTTGGCGATGCGCCGCGCCGACGCTTCATCGTGCGCATCGCACACCCGCACCTTCAACAAATGCTCGGCGCCTTCGCCATCACGCGCGAGGATCTCGGTCATCCGAATGCAGCCGGCGGTCAGCACGCGCTGGAACTCCGCGGCGTCGACAGTACCGGCGACGCCATTCGCCATGATCGCGCAGGTGTCGCTCGTGCTGGTGTCGGTATCGACGCTGAGCATGTTGAACGACACATGCACGGCCTCAAGCAGCATTTTGTGAAGTGCTACAGCCTCGAACTGCGCGTCCGTGAAAATGTAGGCGAGCATCGTCGCCATGTTGGGCTCGATCATCCCGGAGCCTTTGGCGATCCAGGTGATCGTCGCACTGCCGACGCTCGCCGAGAGCGCCTTGGGATGCGTGTCGGTGGTCATGATCCCTTCGGCGCCAACCATCGGATCGCCCTGGAGATCACCGGCCATGCCAATCACACCTTTCTCGATCAGTTCAACTGGAAGCTGCTTACCGATGACGCCGGTAGAGCTGACGAGAATCTTATCCGGTGTGGTACCGAGTTCGGTCGCGGCGGCGGCAGCCATGCGGCGGGCGTTGTCGAAGCCCTGCTGGCCGGTGGCGACGTTGGAGACTTTGCTATTCGCGATGATCGCGCGAAGCTTGCCACCTTTGATCGTTTCGCGGCCGAGCGTGATTGGCGCGCCGGGAAACTGATTGCGCGTGAAGACGGCGGCGGCGGTCGCTTCGAAATCGGAGACGATGAGCGTCAGATCTTTCGCCGTCGGCTTGAGGCCGACGTTTCGGCTGGCGCAGCGGAAACCGCGGGGAAATGCGGGTATGGTGTGGAATTTCATTATCTACAGAAAGTAATCACTCAGGCGGACTTCGGGTGGCTTGGGTGATGGAACCGGCTCTCTTTCTTGTGACTTTGTGTCTCGGACGGTAGTTTCGCGGTGAGCCCGTCCGCCCTCCCTCCCGCGTTCCGGATAAATGATCAAACTCATCGTTTTTGCCCTCTTGATCCTGCCTGCGGCGCTTTCGGCGCAAAAAACCAGCGCCAACTGGCCGCTCTACGGCGGTACGACCGACAACACGCGCTACTCGACGCTCGCGCAGATCTCGCCGAAGAACGTGAAGCAGTTGAAAATGGCGTGGCGCTACGACAGCCACGATGAGTTCACCGGCTCGGAGATGCAATCGAACCCGATCGTCATCGACGGCGTGCTGTATGCGACGACGCCGAAGATGCGCTGCGTGGCGATCGACGCCGCGACGGGGAAAGAGCTGTGGAGCTACGATCCGACCGAAGGAAAGGGCGTGACCGGGCGGTTCCGTCATCGCGGCGTGATCGTGCACAACGGGCGTGTCTACTTCACGTATCGCAACCGGCTGATCGCGCTCGACAAATCGACCGGCAAGCCGATCGAGTCGTTCGGCACGAAGGGGATCGTCGATTTACGCGTCGGGCTCGGACGGCCGATCGAAGGTGTCTCGGTGAGTGCCAGCACACCTGGGGTGATCTTCGAAGATCTCCTGATCATCGGCTCGACGGTCAGCGAGAGTCTGCCGTCGTCGCCGGGCGACATTCGTGCGTACGACAAGAATACCGGCGAGCTCAAATGGAGCTTTCACACGATTCCGCATCCCGGCGAGTACGGCTACGAGACGTGGTCACCGGACTCGTGGAAGATCAACGGCGGCACCAATGCGTGGGCCGGGCTCACGGTCGATCACAAACTCGGCATGGTATACGGCGCCACGGGCTCTGCTTCATTCGATTTCTACGGTGCCAATCGCGTCGGAGATAATCTCTACGCGAACACGATTCTCGCGCTCGACGCCCGCACGGGAAAGCGCGTCTGGCATTTCCAGGGGATCAAGCACGACTTGTGGGATCTCGACTTTCCGTCGCCGCCGGCGCTCGTGACGGTGCAGCGCGAGGGGAAGCCTGTAGAGGCGCTCGCGCAGATCACGAAGACGGGGCATATCTGGCTGCTCGATCGCAAGACGGGTGCACCGCTCTTTCCGATTAAGGAAATGCCGGTGCCGTCATCGAAACTCGACGGCGAGTTCGCCGCACAGACGCAGCGTGTGCCGATTCTGCCGCCGGCGCTCGTGCGGCAGACGATCACTGAAAACGATCTGACGACGCGCACGCCGGCCGCGCACGCGCAGGCGCTCGCCGATTTCAAAGCCTATAAGTACAAGGGGCTCTTCCAACCGCCGAGCGAAGAAGGATCGATCGTTTTCCCAGGTTATGATGGTGGCGCAGAGTGGGGCGGGCCAGCGTACGATCCGGCGACCGGACTGTTGTATGTGAATGTGAACGAGATGGCGTGGCTACTGAAGATGGTGCCGCGCAATGATAAATCGCTCTATCAGAATGCCTGTGCGAGTTGCCACAAATCGGATTTGAGTGGCACGCCGCCGCTGATTCCGACGCTCGTGGATATCGGGAAGCGGAAGACGCCAGCCGAGATCGCGGCGGCGATTCGTAATGGTAATGGGCGGATGCCGGCGTTCGGTGAAATGCTCGAGGGCGGGACGATCAATGATCTCGTGAATTTTCTGATCACCGGCCACGACATCGCGGAGACGGCGGGGACGAACGTTAACTACACGAAGTTCAGGAACGACGGCTACACGATTTGGCTTGACAAGGAAGGTTATCCGGCGATTTCGCCGCCGTGGGGGACGCTAAATGCGGTGGATCTCAACAGTGGGAAGATTCGCTGGAAGATTCCGTTCGGCGAGTATCCGGCGCTGGCGAAGAAAGGCGTGAAGGCCACCGGAACGGATAATTACGGCGGGCCGGTCGTCACCGCGAATGGTTTGTTGATCATCGGCGCGACGACGTACGACAACAAATTTCATATCTACGACAAGCTCACCGGCAAGCTGCTGTGGGAGTACACACTCCCAGCGGCCGGCAACTCGACGCCGTCGCTTTATATGCTGAACGGCCGCGAGTATATCGTGATTTCGGCTGGCGGCGGAAAGAATGGTGCGAAGAGTGGCGGATCGATCGTGGCGTTCGCGCTGCCGGAGAGGAAATAGTTATCGTAGCGGACTAGTTCTTCTGATTGATGAGTGGGAGAACAGTGCGAGAACAGTGGGAGCTCTAGTGCGAGCAGCGAGTAGTAGTCTGGGTGCGAGTGGACCGCAAAGGAAAGCGCGACCGGACTTTGTCCGGCCGCGCACACATTAGCGGTCTCTCGCACTCAATCTACTACTCGCCGCTCGCACTAGAGCTCCCACTGTTCTCGCACCGACTCTCACTGTCTCCCACTAACACCGCCGCGCCCGCTAACAAACCAAAACCGATTTGATGATCACTTTCCGCCTTTCGCCACCTGCTATCCGCTCGGTGGCGGTAAATCCGATCGCGAGCGCATTGTAGTTGTCGTAGAACGGAGAGCGTATGGATGGAACCACCGTCTTCTTTGTCGCCACGCGATAACTCCGCTCTAGGGTAGCCGCGAAATCCGATCCAACTCCGATTTCATCAGCTGCCGACGCCCTTCGCGTTCCGTCGTGTCGAACAGTTCAAGACGGTCTAGCACGCGAAGCCCGTCGGCGAGTGTGCGCTTCGCCGATTCGCGATCGTCGCTGCCAATGTAGGCGTTGGCGAGGAGCGTATATCCCGCGAGATCTTCAGGATACGCCGCGACCAATCGACGACCGGCACCAACCGCAGCCTGATACTCGCGTTTGCCGAGGAGCGCTTCAGCTGCGATACGCAGCCATTTATTGGATGGGTCGAACGACGCGCCCATGCGGGCGCTGAGTGTTTTGTACCAGGCGTTGAGGATTCGTTCGCTATCGCCTTTATTGTCGATGATGCTGTCTGCGGTAGCGCGGGGCATCTCCCAAACAGCTTTGTCCTGCGTAAACCGAATGCCCGACGGAATCATCTCGTACGGCGTTTCGATGTGAATGAGTCCGTCACCACTGAGCACCGTCCACCGGAAGTTCGGCGGCGCATTGGCCGTGAGAAACGCCTTGAGTTTCTGAATACCGTCGAGCTGGCGCGTTTCCTTTTCGCCGGTTCCGAACGCGAGCTGGTGAAGGCGTGTTTTGTTCGCGGCCCAATCCTGTTTGAGGCAGTCGGTTACCGCACCGAAAGACGCCGAGTCGCCGGGCGCCGAGCTCATCGCGATCACCGATGCGAAGACATTCGGTGCGCGACAAATCGTGTTTATCGCAAAACGTCCACCGAGCGAGTGACCGATGATCGTGCGGTAGCCGTTGGTGCGGTACTCGCGTTCGATATACGGCACGACCTCGGTCACGAGATACTTCGTGAACGCCTCGGCGTTGCGGGCGAGATCTTCGGAGCGGTTCTTTTGCTCGACGCCGACGACGATCTGATGAGGGAGCGCGTAGTCGTGCAGATCGCCGAGCAGGTCGTAGCCCGCGGCGGCGGCGGTGACGTCGAAGAACTGTTTGGTGTGGCCGTCGAGGAGGTAGATAACCTCGTACTTCTCTTTCGCGACGCCGTAGTTCGGCGGGAGCGCGACATGGAGAATGCGTTCCTCGCCGAGGACTTTCGAGGTGAGGCGAATCGCTTTCGATTGAGCGCCGGCGGTAGTGGTGGTGAGTGCTGCGACCAACAGGATTCGGCTGATCATGCGACGTGGGGCTGGGGTCGGCCCGCGGATTGGGAATAACTGAGGTAAACCGCTACTTTCTACGATCACCATTTCCCATCTCCTGAGCACCAAAAATGGCCACGAAGCTCAAGCCTGCCACGACCAAGCCCGGCACCGACGAAATCATCCCCGCTCAGAGCGTGACGCGCGAGGTCGGCAAATATCTCGTGACGCTCACCGTCGACGGACTGGTGATTCGCGAGAAGGGGCGCCGGCTCGAGGTCGGACCGCTCTCATACGAAATCCTGTATCAGGATTCGCTGCAGCGGCAGGCCGGCTTCAATCCGATCAAGGCGCGCACCGGTTCGGTGAAGAAGGTGTCGCGCGGGCTGCTCAGCACCGGCGACGGGAAGTAGTATCACACGCCCGCGGCATGTCTGACTTTACCTTCCGCTCGTCGCACGACTCCGGGTCAGCGCGGCTCGGCTGGTTCAGCACGCCGCACGGTGTCGTCGAAACGCCGGCGTTCATGCCGGTGGGGACACACGGCGCGGTGCGCGGACTTTCAGTGGATGAGGTCGCGGCGGCCGGCGGCCGGATGATGCTCGCAAACGCCTATCATCTCTATCTCCGCCCGGGCGATCAGATGGTCAGAGCACTGGGTGGTCTCCATGCGTTCACCCGATGGAACGGCCCGATGCTCACCGACTCCGGCGGCTTCCAGGTTTTTTCGCTCGCGAAGCTGCGCACCGTCACTGAAGAAGGCGTCGAGTTCCAGAGCCATCTCGACGGCTCGAAGCATCAGTACACGCCCGAGATCGTGATGCGCATCGAGCGCAACATCGGTGCCGATGTGATCATGCAGCTCGATGAACTGATCGAAGGGCAATCGGAGCTCAGCGCATCACGCGCTGCGATGGAGCGATCGCTGCGCTGGCTCGAGCGCTGTCGCGTGGAGTTCGAGCGCCTCACGCGCGACGGGCGCGGCGAGCCGCAGGCGTTCCCGCTCGCTGACGGCGCACCACCGCTCGCGACGTACGATCCGGCGATCGACCTTCCCGCCCCGCCGCAGGCGCTTTTTCCGATCGTGCAGGGCGGCACGCATCCCGAGTTGCGTCGCGCGTCGGCCGCCGGGATTCTCTCGAGCGGTGATTGGGTCGGCGTGGCGATCGGCGGGCTCTCAGTGGGCGAAACGAAAGAAAAACTCCACGCGATGCTCGAGGTGTGCGATCCCGTTCTGCCGCGCACCAAGCCGCGCTATCTGATGGGCGCCGGATTTCCCGACGATCTCGTCGAGAGCGTGCGGCGCGGCATCGATCTCTTCGATTGCGTCGCGCCAACACGGATGGGGCGCGACGGCACGGCATTTACGCCCGACGGTAAAGTCCAGATTCGTAAGAGCAGCTTCCGCACCGATCGGCGGCCGCTCGTCGAAGGATGCCCGTGTCCCTGCTGCACGAAATACGATCGCGCCTTCATGCGGCATTTGTTCGTCAGCCACGAAGGGCTCGGCTGGAGCCTCCTCGCGCTGCACAACCTCACCTTCCTGTTCGAACTGATGCGCACCGCGCGCGAGACGCTGCGCGCCGGGACGTTCGACGGATGGAGCACCGAATGGCTGGCCCGCTATCGCGCCGGTTCAGCCGTGGCCGAAGCTGCCGTCAGCGAGTGAACGCGTAGTAGGCGACGTAGAACCAGCCGAAGAAGCCTTGGACGATCGCCCAGAGAATGGAGTGATTGACGCTCCACGAAATGACGATCGCGAGCGCCGAGCCAAAGCTGACGCCGGCTTTGGCGAATTCGATGGAACGGTTCACAGGACCTCTCGGAGTAGGTTCGCCGGAATAGACGGGACCGCTGTGGGTCATCATTGCTCCCGTGTGGGCGTGATGGCGTACGTGCTTTGCACGATGCCGTTTTCGTAATCGCGTGTGCTGAGGTGTTGCAGTTTGATGTCGTCGCCGACCGGTCCGAACAACGGAATGCCGCTGCCGAGGATGATCGGAATACGCGTGATCGTCAGGCGCTGGATGAGACCGGCGGCAAGAAAGCCCTGAATCGTCTTGCCACCATCGACGTACGCCTGCTTGAAGCCGCGCGCGCTGAGTTCTGTGGCGAGCGCGAGCGGGGTGAGCGAGTGGTGCTCGACCGTCGCGGCGATCGCATCGGGAATCGAGATCATCCGACTGCTGAGGACGACGACGCGTGTTTTGCCGTACGGCCAGGCGCCGAATCCGAGCACCGTCTCGAACGTATGGCGTCCCATCACGATGACGTCAACCGTCGCCATGAAGCGGGCGTAGCCGAAGTCCTCACCGCCCGGTTCTGGCGTCGGCAGCCAATCGAGGGCGCCATCCTCCCGGGCGATGAAGCCGTCGAGGCTGGTGGCGATAAAAACCGAGGCGCGGATCATACATACAATACGAACGGATCGCACCGGATGATTCAATGCTGCGGGCAAAAATCAGAGGCCCGGGCGGTTTCGCCCGGGCCTCTGATTTCGACTCGACGAGCGGCTAGTGGCTGATGACGTACAGCCAGGCACCAACAACCGGACCGCGCGCCGGTCCACGCCCAGCGGCCGGAGCCGGAGCATTCGCCGGCGGCGGGCCGTACTCGAGCGCCAGCGCGAAGGCCATGTGCTTCACCGCGTCCACCGCAATCGTCTTCGTGCCGACACCGGTCTTCACGGTCGCGACGGTGGTGTACTTATCGGCAGCGTCCTGATGGACGATGGTCACGTTGCCGTCGCGGCCGGCCGGAATATAGATGAGCTTCTGCGCGTCATCGTAGCCAAGCGCGTCCACGCCATCGCCATTCTTGATCTCGGCGACCACCTTGCCGGTCGCGACGTCGACGACGTTCGAGTTCTTGCTGCAGCCAGTGAAGATGCGCTGCGACTTGCGGTCGAGCGCAATGCCGGTCGGACCGTCGCACTCCTTGAGTGCCCACGAGCCGACGATCTTCATCGTCTTCGTCTCGAACTTCTGGATCGTGTTCTTGCTTTCGTTGTTCACGTAACCGAAACCCTTGCCGTCGGTCGCCGCACCTTCCGGCGCGGTGTCCTCGAGCTCGGCGGTGCCGGTGATGTCGCCCGTCTCGGCGTTCAACGCAACGGCGGTGCCGGGCCTGCTATGGTTCGTGAGGATGAGCTGATTCGAGTGGTCGTCGAACATGATGCCGTCGAGCCCGCCGACCTTGATCTTGATCTGCTTGATCACAGCGAGCGTCTTGAGGTCGAACATTGTGACCGTCGAGTCGCCACCGTTGGTGGTGAAGCCGTGGTTGAACTTCGGCGCGATGCCGACGCCGTGCACGCGCGGCGTGTTCGGAATGTCGCCGAGCACTTTGCCGGTGAGTCCGTCGACGACCATCACGTGGGTACCGCGCGAGATGAAGAGCCGGCCGGTCCCCTGCTCGGCGGTGATGTAGTCGTGGCCGCCTTCGCCGCCGATATTGTACTTCTCGACCTTGAACGTCTGGGCCTGCAGCGCGAACGGAACAGTCAGCGCGATTGCGGCGATGAACGTCGAATTCTTCATTGTGCGAACTCCTCGGCGGTGTAGGCGGAGCGCCTGTGGGGACAACCTTTGATGATAGCCGGAATCAGGTGTCGGAATGATGACAACGCGGTGCCTCAGGGCTTTGCCGCTGGCGCCGCGCGCTCGGTAGGCGGGAATGACGGCGTTCGGGGTGATCCGGTAGCTTTCGGTATGATGGAAAGCCACGCACGACTCGATCTGGAAACTACTGCCGGTGGACTCCGGTGAGAATCGTCGCCGGCAAGTTCGCGGGGCGCGAACTCACGTCGCCGAGCGACTTTCGCGTGCGGCCGACGGCCGAGCACGTGCGGGTGGCGATGATGGATCTACTGAAGAACGAGCTGAAGGATGCTCGTGTGCTCGATCTCTTCGCTGGCACCGGCGCGATCGGCATCGAGGCGATTTCGCGCGGCGCCAAGAGCTGCGATTTCGTCGAGATCCGCCCCTCGAGCCTACACGCACTGAAGGCGAACATCGCTGTCTTCCGCGGAGTCCGCGATCAGACGCGCATCTTCAAACGCGACGCGATCCCCTATGCGGCGATGCTCGGCGAGAACTCCTATGAGATCGCGTTCGCCGATCCGCCGTACGACTCGAAGCAACTCGATCTCGTGATCAAGAGCTGGATCGAGAAGAAATTCGCTCCCGTTCTGGCCGTCGAGCACTCGGTGACACATGTACTTCCGGTCGGCGCCATTCGCCGGCAGTTTGATGACACCGTGGTGACGATCTACCGCGTGTAAGCGCTCGTGAACTTTTTGTAATCGCTTCCCCCAACATCGGGCTCGTCGAGTCCGTAGATAGGCTATGACAACACTCCGCAGCCTCTCCGCCGCCGGCGCTCTCGCTCTGACGATGTCGTCGGCGCTCGCCGCACAGTCGACGAAGTTCCCGACAGACGACGCCAACCTGCAGCGTATTTGGCGCCTTGGCATGGACTCTTCACAGGTCCAGAAGCTCTCGCAAACATTCTTCGATTCGATTGGGCCGAGACTCACTGGCAGCCCCGGCATCACCGCCGCGAGCGACTGGGTGATGAAGATGTACAAGTCGTGGGGGATCGAAAGCCGCCGCGAAAACTACGGCACCTGGCGCGGCTGGAAGCGCGGCACCTCGCACGTCGATCTCGTCGCGCCGCGCACGCGGTCGCTCGAGGGAACGATGCTCGCGTGGAGCCCGGGCACCGCCGGAAGGCCGGTGAAGGCCGAGGCGATCATCCTGCCGAAGTTCAAGGACAGCACGGAATTCGTGAAGTGGCTGCCTCAGGCGAAAGGCAAGATCGTTTTGCTCTCGCCGTCGTGGCCGACATGCCGCCCGAGTGAAGACTGGAATAAGTTCGGCACGCCGGCGTCGATCGCGCACATTGACACGCTGATCGCGCAGATGCAGGCCGACTACGCCGTCGATCGTGACAGCACGAAGCTGTATCGCGGTACGGGCTACGGCATGGCACTCGGCACGGGGACGCTCGGGATGCGTCTCGAGAAGGCCGGCGTGGCGGGAATGATTACCTCGCGCTTGAAGCTCAGCGGATTCGCGAATCCCTTCGCGACGGCGGCCTCCGGTGGACCGGGTGTCGGTCGTGGCGCAGGCGGCGGTCGCGGCGGTGCGCCCGCGGGCGGCGCGAGTGCGCGTGGCGGCGGACCGGCGGCGAGTCTCGCGGCGCAGGCCGCATCGCTCGGCGGCTTCGGCGGCGGTCCGGGTGGCAGCGGCGGATGGGGCGTGATCGAAATCTTTGAGACGTACAACACGATCGCGCCGGCGGTGACGCTGACGTGCGAGGACTACAGCCTCGTCTATCGTCTCGCCGAAAACAATCAGAAGCCGCAGGTCCGCCTCGATCTCGATGCGCAGCTCCTCGGCGAACAGCCGGCCTTCAACACGATCGGTATGATCAAGGGGAGCGAGAAGCCGGACGAATACGTGATGCTCTCGGCCCACTTCGATTCGTGGGACGGTGCGAGCGGTGCGACCGACAACGGCACCGGCACGATGATGGCGATGGAAGCGATGCGCATTCTCAAGCAGGTGTATCCGAATCCGAAACGCACGATCCTCGTCGGCCACTGGGCAAGTGAAGAGCAGGGCCTCAACGGCTCGACGGCGTTCACCGAAGATCACCCGGAAGTGATGAAGGGGCTGCAGGCGCTGTTCAATCAGGACAACGGCACGGGGCGCGTGCAGTCGCTCTCGTCGAGCGGCCTCACGGACATCGGCGGTCATCTGAAGAAGTGGTACGAGAAACTGCCGAGCTTCTACACCGACAGCATGAGCGCGAACGTCGTGTCGTGGAGCTTCAACGATGTGCCAACGGGCAATCCGGGCGGCACCGACGGTGCGGTCTTCGCCTGCTTCGGCACGCCGTCGTTCGGCATGGGCGCAGTCGGCTGGAACTACGGCACGTACACGTGGCACACGAATCGCGATTCGTACGACAAGATTGTGTTCGACGATCTCAAGCACAACGCGACGCTGGCGGCGATGATGGTCTATCTCGCCTCTGAAGATCCGGACTTCATCAAGCGCGACCGCTCACCGGGTACGTGGCCGGTGAACTGGCCAGCGAATTGCGGCAAGGTGCCACGCAAGACGCGGCCGCGGTACTAATGCTTTTCGCTGTTAGAAAAGAAAAAAGCTAGCCTCGGATGCACGCGGAAACGGGCGGAGTCACACGGATTTGATCCGTGTGCATCCGAGGCTAGCTTTTTTCTTTCTTGAACTACGAAATCGGCTCGGGCTCCATCACCCTCTCAACCACCTGCCCGTCGATGACACTCACGTAGTACACCTTAGCTTCTGGGCGCGTAGAGACAACACGCTTCACCTCATTGTCTTCGAAAGAAATGCCGGCGTCGTTGTCGCAGGCGTAGCCCGGCTTCATCTGGCCTAAACCGATGAGCTTGTGATAGAGCGGACGGCGCCCCGCTTCTTTGTCGTAATGCGGCGAGTGGCTGCCTTTGATGAAGCCGAGGCATTTGACGATCGAGAGTTCTTTCGGCCGCGAGTCGGTGGTCCCTTCTTCGAACCAGCAAAGCGAGCCGGCGCTCGCGCCGCCGAGGACGACGCCTTTGTCCCACGCCTGTTTGAGGACGACGTCGATTCCCTGCGCTTTCCAGATCGCCTGCTGATTGAGCGTGTTGCCGCCCGAGACGACGATGCCGTCCATCGAGAGCAGTACCTCGTCCCATCCCTGCTTCTGGGAGAGACTCTCGATAAAACTGATCTGGACGTGTGGCTCGACGTCGAGCGTTGCGCATTCTGTGTAGAAGGCGATGATCGCTTCCTGGCTGTCGGCCGACGCCGTCGGCAGATAGCAGATACGTGCCCGCTTCTTTCCCGAGAGAGCCGCCATGTACTTGATGAACGCGCGATTGAAACCGCCGCCTGCGACGAGAATCTTGCGATTCGAGGCGCGCGTCGTGCCGGTGGGAGATTCGTCTGACATATCTGCTGGACCCTGTGCGGCGAAGTGCAGTTCGGCTGCGCCAAGACCGACGGTGCCGATGGCCGTCGCGGCGAGAAATTCTCTGCGTTGCATAATCAGGAAGTTGGGAGAATGAGCGACGCGCGCAAGGTGGCCGTAACTTGTGGTACAGTCTCTACTCTCTCGAAGGTGTCTGCATCGTGTTGATCATTACCGACAAACAGGTCGAACAGCTCCTGCCGATGGGCGCGTGCATCGAAACGATGTCCGATGCGTTGAAAACGCTTGCGCGAGGCGGTGCCGTCTTGCCCCTGCGCCAGATCATGTGGCTCCCGGACAAGTCCGGAGCGCTCGGCGCGATGCCATCGTATCTCGAGGAACCGGCATCGCTCGGCATCAAGGTGATCACCGTCTTCCAGAAGAACTTGGGGACCAAGTACGACTCGCATCAGGGGGCGGTGCTGCTGTTCGATGCCGAGCACGGGGTGCTGCAGGCGGTCATCGACGCGAGTTCGGTGACGGCGATCCGCACGGCTTCGGTATCCGGCGTCGCCACTCGAGCGCTCGCGCGGGCCGAAGCGGGTGATCTCTGCCTCATGGGCTCGGGCGCCCAGGCGATGACGCATCTCGAAGCGATGCAATCGGTGCGTACGTTGCGCCGAGTGCGGGTGTGGAGCCGCAGTTTCGAGAACGCGAAACTGTTCGCCGCGAAAGCACTCGCCAAACACGGTATCGACGTCGAAGCCATCGACTCGGCCCGCGAGGCCGTGATGGACGCTGATATTATTTGCACCACGACATCGTCGCGCGAGCCGGTGCTACTCGGCGAATGGATCGCGCAGGGCGCGCATATCAATGCCGTCGGGTCGAGTGTTCCCGCGGCGCGCGAGCTCGATACTGGCGCAGTGGTGAATGCCTCACTGTTTGTGGATCGCCGCGAATCGACGCTCAACGA
>JAYVPN010000104.1:0-24055 GCA_043757365.1 Gemmatimonadota bacterium
AACAAGCGTCGCATCAGGACGCACGGGTTCCGTGCGCGTATGGCCGACAAGTGGGGCAGACAGGTGCTGAGCCGCCGTCGCAAGAAGGGGCGTAAGCGCCTGACCGTTAAGCTGCCGTCGAAGTACGCCGGCGTCTGATCGCAGCCGCTTTCCGCGTGCCGCAAGGCTGACGCGGGAAGGAGAGCTCGACGCAGTGCGCTTGAAAGGGAAGCGAGTCCGAACCGCGCATCTCGAGGTTCGGTACATCGCTTCCCTTCGGCGTTCCGCGCCGGGCGCGCCGCGAATTCTGCCGCATGCTCGGGCGGGCGTCATCGTGCCGAAATACTCGCACAACTCGGTGGAGCGGAACCTCGTGAAACGCCGGCTTCGCGAAATCGTACGACAGGACATGCTTCCGTTGCTGTCACCGGTAGATGTCGTCGTCCGTGCGCTCCCATCCGCGTATCGCGCGAGCTTCGCCGATCTGCGGCTCCAGTGCAGACGCGCATTCGAGCGAGCGGGACTCGTCCCCGGTGCTGCGACACCGAACGCCGACGTTGGCTGATGCGACAGGTGCTCGTCTGGCTCGTGCGGGCGTATCAGGTGGGACTCTCCCCCTATCTGCCCTCTGCGTGCCGCTATTATCCATCGTGTTCTGCGTACGCGATCGAAGCGCTGCAAAAGCATGGCGCGATGCGCGGCAGCTGGCTGGCCGCACGTCGCATTGGGCGCTGTCATCCGTTCCGTCCGGGCGGCTTCGATCCGGTTCCCTAACTTCCGTGTAAATCGCTGATGGAAAAGCGTTTCATACTTGCGCTGTTCTTGACTGGTGCCGTCGTGGCCCTGACGCCCGTCATTTTCCCGCGCGCGACGACACCGGCTCCGGCCGCCGTCGACTCGACCGCTGCACCGTCGACCGGCAACACCACCACAAGCGGCGCGGCGACAAATACCGCGCCCGCCGCTGCCGTTTCCGCGGCGCCGTCACCGATGGCCGCTGCCACTGCGGTTGCCGCCGTCGATTCCGGTGCACGCGCGCTTGCGGTCGCCGTCGCCGAAACCGTCACGGTGAGCACGCCGCTCAGCGGCTACTCGTTCAGCTCGATTGGCGCGGCGCCATTCGCCGTGCGCGCCGACAGCTATCCGGCGCTCAACGGCACGAGCGGCGCCGTCACCCTGAAGCACGGGCGTGAGCCGTTGCTGCGCTATCGGGTCGTGACGGCGCGCGATACGATCCGTCTCGACCGCGCGGTCTTTACGAATACCAAAGGGACGGCAAGCGACGGCGCTCCGACGCTGACGTTCACCAGCGCAACGGGCGGCGCCCTCGGCGGCGCGACCGCAACGGTGCGCTACTCGTTTTCCCGCGACAACTATCTCGCCACGACGACGGTGAGCGTGGCCGGCGTGCAGGGACCGGCGTTTCTGCTCGTCGACTTGCCGACTGGCTTCGACACACAGGAAGCCGACACGGTTGGCGACATCCGCCTGCTCGCGTACTCTGTGAAGCCGACGACGAAGGGCGCGGTCGGCGTGCCGTTCACGAAGCTCGATTCGGGTGAAAAGAAACTCGAGGCGGGACCGCTCACGTGGGCCGTCGCGAAGAGTAAGTACTTCCTCGTCGGCCTGCTCGTGCCGCAGGGTGGCAAGCCGTTTTCCGAAGCGCATCTCGAGGGCGGCGCGCGGACACGCAAACTCGCGACGAACGGCCAAGCGACAATCGTCATGCCGCTCGACAACGGCTCGGCAACCTTCGAAGTGTATGCCGGCCCGCAGTCGTGGCAGCGGCTGTTCAAGATGGGACGCGAGTTCGAAACGGCCAATCCGTACGGCGGATTCCTGCAGCCGGTGGTGCAGCCGTTCTCGACGATCGTGATGCGGATGCTGCTATGGATGAAGAAGTCGATCAACCTGAACTACGGGTGGGTGCTCGTCATTTTCGGCGTCGCGATTCGCCTCATCATGTGGCCGCTCAACCAGAGCGCGATGCGCACGAGTCTCAAGATGCAGCGCATCCAGCCAGAGTTGCAGGAGGTGCAGGCGAAGCTCAAGAACGATCCGCAGAAGCAGCAGGCGGAGATCATGCGCGTCTACAAAGAACACGGGATGAGTCCGTTCAGCGCCTTCTCGGGCTGTCTCCCGGCGCTCATTCCGATGCCGGTGCTGATGGCGCTCTTTTTTGTCTTCCAGAATACGATCGAGTTCCGTGGCGTGCCGTTCCTCTGGCTGCACGACATCTCGCTGCATGACCCGCTGTACATCCTGCCGCTGGCGATGGGCGCGTCGATGTTCCTGATGTCGTGGATCGGCATGCGCAACATGCCGCCGAATCCGCAGACGAAGATGATGAGCTATCTCTTTCCGGTGATGCTCACCGTCGCGCTGATTAATTCAGCAGCGGGGCTGAGTCTCTATTACACGATCCAGAACCTCGCCGCCATTCCGCAGCAGTGGTTGATCGCCAATGAACGCGCGAAGTCACAGCAGAAAAAGGCCGTCACCTAACCGGCGAGGGTGTGTGCGCCTGCCGACCGCACCCCCGACGGCGTGATGCAACGCGGCGACACGATCGTGGCGATCGCCACCGCCGCAGGGCGCGGCGCACTGGCCGTGATTCGCGTCAGCGGGCCTGACGCCATCGCGATCGCGGGACGGGTGCTGTCGCCGCGCATGGGTCGCCATCTCGCGCACCGCACGACGGTGCGCTGCGATCTCCACGCCCCCGACGATCCGCAGACGCCGATCGATGACGGGCTCGCGACGCTCTACGACGGCCCGCACTCGTTCACCGGCGAACCGACGATCGAGATCAGCACACACGGCGGACTCGCCGTTCCTTCGGCGGTACTCGCCGCGCTCGTCGCTGCCGGGGCGCGCCTGGCCGAACCGGGGGAGTTCTCAGAGCGCGCCGTGTTCAACGGCAAACTGGATCTCGTCCGCGCTGAGGCGATCGCCGATCTGATCGACGCGCGATCGCGCGCGGCGCACAAAACAGCGCTGCATCAACTCTCCGGCGCGCTCTCGACGCGGCTGGCGGCGTTGCGCGACGGCATTCTTGGACTCGAAGCGCTGCTGGCGTACGACATCGATTTTCCCGAGGAAGATTCGGGGGCGGTGCCGCGTGACCGGATCACGGTCGCCGCCGATGCAATCGTTGCGCAGCTCGACGTCCTCCTTGCCACCGTGCCGGCGGCGATCCTTGGCCGTGAGGGCGCGACGGTAGTACTGGCGGGAATGCCGAACGCAGGAAAATCGTCGCTGTTCAATGCGCTTATCGGCGAGGTCCGCGTGCTCGTGAGCGAGACCCCCGGGACGACGCGCGATGCGATTGAGGTGGTGCTCGACGCAGAGCCGTGGCCGCTGCGGCTCGTCGATACGGCTGGCCTCCGCGAGAGCGACGACGCGACGGAGCGGCTGGGGATCGAGGTAAGCGAGCGATACCTCGCCAAAGCGCACGTGGTCATCGCATGCGCCGACAGCCGAGAATCGCTCGGCGCCACACTCGCCGCCCTGCGATCGCGTTCGGCCGCGCCGATCGTTGCGGCACTGACAAAACGTGATTTAGTAACAGAAAGTTACGAAACAGAAATTGACGACGTGCCGGTGCGGGGCGTCAGCGCGCAAACCGGGAGCGGGCTACCGGAGCTCCTCGCCGCGGTGATCGCCGCCGCTCGGCAGGCCGCGCCCGAGCCCGACGCCGATACGCCGGTGATCGTGCGCGCGCGGCACCGCGTGGCGCTCGAGCAGGCGCGCGCCGAGCTGCAGGCGTTCGGCGAGGCGTGGAAAACGGCGGCGTTGCCGGCGCCGGTTGTGGCCGTGCACGTGCGCGCAGCAGCGACGGCGCTCGACGAATTGATCGGCGTCGTCGACATCGAGGAAGTGTTCGGGCGGGTGTTCGCGACGTTTTGCGTCGGCAAGTAATCGCCGACGTCGGTCATCAGGCCGTGCGCGCCGCCGAGTCGGTGAGTGACACGATCTCGCGCGCGCTGGCGCGTAGCGCCCAGGCGAGCCCCTTCTCGACAATCGCATCCTCGACCATCCGCGCGCCGAGGAAATAGCCGGCCCGCTCGGGGATGATGTAGCGCTGGACGGTGCGCGACTCGTCGCTCATGCCGCCGGAGAGGTAGCGGAGGCGAAGGCCGAGGCCGGATCGATCGAGATCGTCGGCGACGGCGCGGCCGAGGACGGCCTCGAGTTCGCGAATACGCGCGTACTGTTTGCGGGCGTAGCCGAAGTACTCCCACGGCGCGTGGCCCGGGCTGAAACGCCGCGACGCCTGCACGGCGAGGCCTTCGTTGACGAGATGCTCGCGCAGTGTCGCTCCGCGCCCGGTCTCCCAATACGAGTAATATCCTCCCGCTTCGCCGACGAGCTGCCGCATTTCGCTGCGGCTCTGCGGCGAGGTATAGCGCACGCAGTGGGCGATTTCATGGGCGAGCCACATCGGGATGAGCTCGGGGTCGAGGCCCAGCCCGCGCGTCGTCGGATTCGCGACACTGGTGAAATGTTCGAGACAGACGAAGGCGATGCCCCGTCCGTTGACGACCATCTCGCCGGCGTTCGCGGCCCCGACGCCGACCATCAGCACGACGTCGATGTTGCTATCGACCTCGAAGAGCTGCTGACACTGCTCCTCGGCCTGTCGCGCGAGCGCGACGAGGTCAGTGCGGTCGAGCATTGCCCGGAGGTCGTCCCGATCGGCCCGGACCGTATCGCGGACGACGTCCTGGAAATGCGGACCCGACGGCTCGATGACGTAATTGTGCCAGTACGCCTCGAGGATGGAGCGGTGGGTCTCGAAATACCGGTGGTACGCGGAAACAGGATCCGTGCTTTGCAGAACCGCGAAGAAATCGGGCAGCAGATTGATCAGCATGGACCGGTGTTAGAGACTCACGAGTGCGATGTTGCGACGCGAACGAAATTTTGGTACGTCCACGTTGCGCGAGAATATGTATGCGCACGTGATTGCGAACAAGAGCACGCGAAAGGAATCCAGTGTACCGATTGTTGACGATGCTCCTCAGATGTGAGTCAAATCACCGGGTTCCGAAGAGGCGATCACCGGCGTCGCCGAGTCCCGGAAGGATGTATCCGTGCTCGTTGAGCTCGCGATCGAGCGCCGCGCAGATGATCGGCACATCGGGATGTGCGTCGTGCACGCGTTTCACTCCGGCTGGCGCGGCGACGAGACAGAGGAAGCGAATGCGCTGCGCTCCGGCGCGTTTCAGCGAGTTGATTGCCGCCACGGCACTTCCGCCGGTCGCGAGCATTGGATCGAGCAGCAGGAACTCGCGCTCCGAAGCATCGCCGGGAATCTTGAAGTAATAGTCGACCGGTTCGAGCGTGTCGTGATCACGATAGAGTCCGATGTGTCCGACGCGGGCTGACGGCACGAGCTTGAGGATGCCTTCGACCATTCCGAGTCCGGCTCGGAGGATCGGGACGAGCGTGAGCTTTTTGCCGGCGACGCGCTGGCCGATGGTTCGTTCGAGGGGTGTGTCGACGGGGATATCTTCGAGCGCGAGGTCGGCCGTTGCCTCGTAGGCCATCAGCATCGCGATCTCGTCGACGAGTTCCTTGAAAATCTTCGTCGGTGTACTGCGATCGCGGAGGATTGCGACCTTATGCTGGACGAGCGGATGGCGAACGAGGGTCAGTCCGGGAAGTACGGGGGTAGTCGTCATGGTGATGATTCTAGTATCTTCGCCTACATGAAAGAATACCAAGCCGTCATTCTCCGGTTTTCGCATCACACGCGCGAAGACGAAGACGCCCTGACTGATCTGCTCAACGAGCGTAGCCGCGGCGGCTGGGAGCCGGCGATGATGACACAGGACGAAGTGCGCATCACGATCGTCTTCTCGCGCCGCGGCGAGCCCGAACGGTAGGCGTCCCTTTCGGCGCGTCACGCGCGCCACGGCGGTCACAATGCAGCTCCAATTCCACGGCGCCGCCCGCGAAGTGACGGGCTCGTGTCATATCGTCCGCGCCAACGGCCGGACGATCCTGCTCGACTGCGGACTCTTTCAGGGTCGGCGCGCCGATGTCGAGAAAAAGAACCGTACTTTGCCGGTTCCACCGGCAAGCATCGACGCGATCGTGCTCTCCCACGCGCACATCGATCACGCAGGGCGGCTGCCGTTCCTTGTTCACGAGGGATATGGGAATCCGATTCTGGCGACGCGCGCGACGCGCGATCTGTGCGAGATCATGCTCGCTGATTCGGCGCACATCCAGGAAAAAGACGCCGAGTTTCTCGCCCGCCGTGGCCGCGAGCACGCGGATCCGCTGTATGTGCAGCGCGACGTCGTCCGGACGCTGGAGTTGATGCGGCCGGTGGCCTACGGTCAGCCGACCGAGGTCGTCCCCGGGATGACCGTGACCTTCGTCGATGCCGGCCACATCCTCGGCTCGGCGTCGGTGATGCTCGACGTGACCGAGGAGGGTGTCACGAAGCGACTCGTGTTCAGTGGCGATATCGGCCGTTCGGGGCTTCCGATCATCCGGGACCCGGTTCCGCCCACCGGCGCCGATGTCGTGATCATGGAAAGCACATACGGCAATCGCGATCACGCGAGCGTCGCCGGTGCGAAGGACGAGCTTGGCCGCGTCGTCCGCGAGACGGCGCAGCGTGGCGGACGCGTGCTCATTCCGTCGTTCGCCGTCGGACGGACGCAGGAGCTCGTGTACGATCTGCATCAGCTGGCGGACGCTGGCGCTATTCCGCGCATTCCGATCGTCATCGACAGTCCGCTGGCGTCGAAAGCGACGAGCATATTTGCCAAGAACACCGATATCTACGACCAGACCGAAGCGTTCGTTCGCGCGCAGGGCGGGCATCGCGAGAGTCTGTTCGAGTTTCCGCTCCTGAAGTTCACGGAAAGTGTCGAGGAATCAAAGGCAATAGATGCGACGCACGGTCCGATGATCGTGATCGCGGCGTCGGGAATGGCCGAGTCGGGACGGATCCTGCATCACCTGCTGAATGGGGCGAGTGACCCGAAAAACACGGTGCTGGTGGTCGGCTTCATGGCCGAACACACACTGGGACGCCGTATCGTGGAAGGTCAGCCGATCATCAAGGTGTTTGGTGAGGAGATTCCGTTGCGCGCGAAGGTCGAGATCATCGGTGGGTACAGTGCGCACGCCGATCGCACGGAACTCGCGGCGTGGATCGCTGCCGTGCGCGCAACGTCACCGGCGCTTCGCGCGGTGTATCTCGTGCACGGGGAAAAACCGGCGCAGGATGAGTTGCAGGCGACGCTGCGCAAGACTGGGTTGCAGGTCGATTGTCCAGAGCCGGGAACGCGCGCCGAGGTTTGATCCGCTGCGGCGGACCGATAGTTTGCTCGGTATGGAACCGCCCCGCCGCCCGCTGTATCGACGCCGCAAGGTGTTGTTTGGCGTCGTCGCACTGCTGGCGATGCTGTGGCTGGTTTCGATTGGCGCCGTGTTGACGTGGGGCGTTCAAGATGACGCACAAAGGGCGGACGCGATCATCGTGATGGGCGCCGCACAGTACCGCGGCAAGCCGTCACCGGTGCTACGGGCGCGGGTTGATCACGCGATTTCGCTCTGGCAGCGCGGGCTCGCACCGATCCTGGTGCTGACCGGCGGAACCGGCACGGGCGACACCGTGTCGGAAGCGGCGGTCGGGCGCGTGTATGCGATGGCGCACGCGGTACCAGATTCGGCCATTCTGCTCGAGAATGAAGGGCGTTCGTCGAGCGAGTCGCTGCGGTCGGCCGTCGGAATTATTCACGGACGGCGACTGACGACGGCGATCGTGGTGAGCGATCCATTTCATATGTTGCGCCTGGAAATTCTCGGACGACGGTTCGGGATCGACCCGTATACGTCGCCCGCATTACCGACACCCGGCGGACGTCGTTTGCTTCGTCAGTGGGGGAACCTGCTGACCGAGTCGTTCAAAGCGCCGCTCGCACTGATCCTCGACTGGTAGGAATAGAACGCATGAAGATTCCCGTGAACTCGTACCGCCTGCCGAACGGACTGCTGGTGACGCTCTCCGAAGATCACTCGGCGCCGATCGTCGCGGTGAATCTGTGGTATCACGTCGGTTCGGCCAACGAGCGCGAGGGGCGCACAGGCTTTGCGCATCTGTTCGAGCACATGCTTTTTCAGGGGTCGGAACACGTTGGTGCGAACGAACACTTCGAGCTCGTGCAGCGGGCTGGCGGGACGCTGAACGGTTCGACGTGGCTCGACCGGACAAACTATTTCGAAACGGTCCCGAGCAACCAACTGGCGATCGCGCTGTGGCTCGAGGCGGACCGGATGGGCGCGCTGCTCCCGGCGATGACACAGCAGAAACTCGATACCCAGCGCGACGTGGTGAAGAACGAGCGACGGTGGTCGGTGGACAACCAGCCGTACGGCACGTGGTGGGAGAAGATGCCGGCGCTGGCGTTTCCGCCGTCGCATCCGTTTCACCACTCGTTGATCGGTTCGATGGACGATCTGACGGAAGCGAGCCTCGAGGACATCGCGGAATTTTTCCGGACGTACTACACGCCGGACAACGCAGTGCTGACGATCGCCGGAGATTTCGATCCGGCAGAGGCGCGGAAGCTCGTCGAGCAGTACTTCGCACCGATCGCGCGCGGCGCGGGAAAGCCGCCGCTCGCCCCAATGGAACTGCCGCTGCGCTTCGGTTCGCACCTGCGCGAAGTGGTCGAAGACGACGTGATGCTGCCGCGTATCTTCCTCGCGTTTCGCTCACCGGTTTTCGGGAGCGAGGCCTATTATGCCGCGAGCGTATGCGGCGCCGTGCTCGGGATGCGTAAAGGAAGCCGGCTGCACCGGTCGCTGGTGCGCGAACAGGAAGTCGCGTCGGAGACGAGTGCGTTCACGTACGACCTCACGAAAGGAAGCGATCTGCTGATCGTCGATGCGACGGCTCGGCCCGGTGTCACCGTCGAAGCGCTCGAAGCCGCCGTGATTGCCGAAGTGGATCGGATGCAGCGCGACGGCATTACTCCTGCCGAGCTGGAGAGGGCGATTGCGCTGATCGAAACGGATTTTGTTGCGTCGATGCAGTCGGCGAGTGAGCGGGCCGACAAGCTGTCGCTCTTCGCGACGTATTTTGGCGACGCGTCGCTCGTGAACACGCAGGTCGACAAATATCGGGCGGTGACGGTGGAAGCGGTGAACGCCTTTGCGCGCGCCGCACTCGGCGCCGACAATCGGGCATCGCTCGTGTACGTTCCGCGCGCGTCGCAGACCTCGGAGGCTGCGTGACGATGGCCAATCGTCCGGCGCCGGGCGTGCCGCGCGACTACCAGTTCCCAGCGGTCACGCGCTCGACGCTGGCGAACGGACTTCGCATTGCCGTCGCGCCGATGTCGCGACTGCCGATCGTGACGGTGCTCGCCGTCGTCGATGCAGGTGCCGAACGCGATCCACGCGGGCAGGAAGGGATCGCGTCGCTCACGGCGCGCGCCCTCACCGAAGGCGCGGGCGCGCTCGATGGTGCGGCGCTCACGGAGCGTTTTGAATTGCTTGGCAGCGGGCTCGACGCCGGCAGTGACTGGGATGATGCGGTCGTTCATCTCAGTGTGACGCCGGCGCGGATCGAGGCGGCGATCGTGCTGCTCGCCGACGTGTTACGCGCGCCGGTGTTTGCCGAGCGCGACATCGAGCGACTGAAGGCGGAACGGCTGTCGGATTTGTTGCAGCAGCAGGTGGAGCCGCGCGGACTGGCGACGGACAAATTCAACGAGTTCCTGTTCGAAGAGGGGTCGCGGTACCAGCGGCCGGAGGGCGGACTTCGGGAGACGGTGTCGGCACTGCAGCCGGCCGACGTGCGCGCGTTCCACGCGCGTCATTATGTTCCGAGCGCGACGACGCTCATTTTTGCCGGCGACCTTACGGTTGCGCGCGCAACCGAGCTGGCGGAGCGGATTTTCGGAGCATGGACCGGCGGCGCTGCGCCGGCGCGCGCGGTGAACGACCGAACAGTGGGCGCGGCGCGGCGTGTACGAATCGTCCACAAGCCCGACGCGCCGCAATCAGAATTACGTGTCGGTCATCGCGGGTTGGCGCGCCCGCATCCCGACTATTTTCCGGTGGTGGTGATGAACGCGCTGCTGGGTGGACTCTTTTCGTCGCGGATCAACTTGAATCTCCGCGAGAAGAACGCGTTCACGTACGGCGCCCACTCCGGCTTCGACTGGCGCCGTGGCGCGGGACCGTTCGTCGTCTCGACGGCAGTAAAGACCGAGGTTACGGCGGCGGCGGCGAACGAAATCCTGAAAGAGATCGACACATTGCGCGCGGAGACCGTGAGCGAGGAGGAGCTATCGCTGGCGACGGCGTATTTGGATGGCGTTTTTCCAATCCGTTATGAGACGACGAGTTCGGTGGCGTCGGCGATCGCGTCGGCGACGGTGTTCGGCCTGGCGGATGATTACTTCACGACATATCGCGCGAAGGTTCGAGCGGTGACGGCGGCGGATGTACGGCGCGCGGCGGAGACGTATTTGCATCCGGACGAACTCTTGATTCTCGCCGTCGGCGACGCCGAGGTGATTCGTGAGCCGATGGCGGCGCTGGGCCTCGGCGCGCCGACCGTGCATCCGGTGGGGGACGACGCGTGACGCACGAGGCGCAGCTTTCGACGACGCGGATATTCACGGGCCGGGTGATCAATCTCGACACGGACGTCGTGCGTTATCCGGACGGCACGGAAGGCGAGCTCGAGATCATTCGGCATCCCGGGGCGAGTGCGATCGTGCCGTTTTTGACGGATCCGCGCGGCGCCGATCCGCAGATCCTGCTGCTGAAGCAGTACCGATATGCGACTGACGGCTATTTGTATGAAATTCCGGCGGGGCGTCTGGAGGCAGGCGAGGCGCCGAAGGCTTGCGCGGTGCGCGAACTGCTGGAGGAGACGGGCTGCACGGCCGAGCAGATGGAGCCGCTGACGAGCATGTGGACGACGCCCGGGTTCACGAATGAGCGGATCCACCTGTTTTTGGCGAGTGGGCTGACCCGTGGCGAGGCGCGACGGGAGGCGGACGAGTTCATCCAGGTGGAGACCGTTTCGTTATCGAGGGCACTGGAGATGGTGAAGGGTGGGGAAATTCAGGATGCAAAGACGGCGCTGGGACTGATGTTTGCGGCGGGGTTTGTGGCTGCGATGTGAGTGATCGTTTTGGCCAAAGGTGATCTGAAGGGAGAGCGCCGTCCTATTTTGAGGACGACGCTCTCTTCATTTCTGGACATGTGACAGGGATGTCAGAAAATATAAACCATTGTAAACAAAGAGCTTACACTATTACAGGAAACATATGTAGTACGGCATGGCACGTGCTCTTACATCCGGCAGAAGTCACTGATTCCGCCGAACGGAGGACGACCATGCGAAGTGCCGCCCTGAAGATCGAGACTCGTTCAAACCCGACCGTTCGCCCGATGGCCACGCTTCGGGAGATGGACGACACGGAATTGGTGAATGCGTTCTTGACCGGCGAGGCCCGTGGCTTCGACGCGTTGGTCGAGCGCTACCAGACACGACTCCTGAATTTCGTCTACCGGATTATAGGCGACCGGGAACGTGCCGAAGATCTGGTACAGGAAGTCTTTATCCGCGTGCATCGTCACCTCGCGCGGTTCGACCGGTCGAAGAAGTTCTCGACCTGGATCTACACGATCGCGTCGAACCTTGCGAAGAACGAGCTCCGGAACCGGTCGCGCAATCCGCTCGTCCTTTTCACCTCGATCACCAAGGGGTGGGATGACGAAGAGCGGCCGCTGGAGTTCGAGGACCCGAATGCGCGTCCGGACGATCAGTTCCGGAAGCGTCACGTGAAGGAAATGGTGGATCAGTCGGTGGCGCAGCTGCCGGCGCACCACCGCGAAGTGTTCGTCCTTCGGGAGCTCGAGGGGCGTTCGTATGAGGAGATCGCCGAGATCACACATTGCAATCTTGGTACCGTGAAGTCGCGACTGAACCGGGCGCGGAACTCGTTCGCTGAATTGATCGAGCCGTCGCTGCGCTAGGCGCTACGCGAGGCGAGTGGTTTGTTGGCAGTATCCCGTAGGGGATCCCCACGGGGGTGGGGGCCATCGGGCGGGCAGTGAACGTGGGGGGCGGAACCCGTTGAGTGCACGAGGGTACCGTAAGCGTCTCACACCTGCCCGATGGACTGCCGAACCTACCGCCGTCACCACCTCGAACACGATGATCATGCGCTGCCAGACGGATTGGCGGCGGAGATGCGGGAGCACGCCGACGCGTGCGCCCGCTGTTTGCGTTTGACGGTGGCGTTGCGGCGCGGGCTGATGATCGCTCGGTCGGTGCCGGTGCCGGCGCTCGTGCCGTCGGCGGGGTTCCGAGCGCGGCTGTCGGCGAGACTATCGGCGCGACCCGCAGCGCGGTCGGCGCAGCGAAATTCGGCCGCGGGAACGCTCGGTGGGCTCGCGACGCGCGCTGTATATTTGGCGGATGGCTCCATCGGCGATTCGCGCGCTCAAGGCCGCGCTGGAACGCGGCACGTTCGACCGCGCATATCTCTTTCATGGTGACGACGACTTTCTGAAGGAAGAGAAGGTCCGCGCGCTAATCGCGCGCGCGACGGATCCGGGAACCCGCGATTTCAATCTCGAAGTGCGCCGCGGCGGTGAAACCGACGCGGTCGCGCTGTCGAACGCGCTCGACAATCTGCCGATGATGGCGGAGCAGCGCGTCGTTGTGGTCCGCGACGTGGCCGCGCTCAAGAAAGACGCGCGCGCCGTCCTCACGAGATATCTAGCGAAGCCGGCGCCCGATACGGTGCTGTTGCTCGTCGCCGGCGCCGGTACCAAACCCGACGCCGCTCTGCTCGACGCGACGACAGCCGTTGAGTTCCGCCCGCTGACGGACGACGAACTCGTGAAATGGATCGCGCATCACACGAACATGATCGGCGTGACGATCAATGATCGTGCGGCCGCGCTGCTCGCAGGCGCGACGGGGAACGACCTCGCGCTCCTGTCGGGTGAAATCGACAAGCTCCGCAACTACACGAACGGCGCCGAAATCGACGAGGATGCCGTCGCGTCGATCGTCGGCGTGCGGCAGGGAGAGACGCTCGCCGATCTCCTCGACCGCGTGTTCGCGCGAGACGCATCCGGCGCAATTGCGCTGCTCGACCGCGTGCTGCTGCAACCGAAGATGAGCGGTGTGTACATCGTGATGGCACTGGCCACACAGATGCTGGCGGTGGGGTGGGCGCTTGCGGCACGAGACCGTGGACTGGCGCAGCACCGCCTCGAATCGGAGTTCTTCGGGTTGCTCAAAGAGAACTCGTCGTCCGTGACCGGACGCCCGTGGGGCGAGGCGGTCAAGGCGTGGGTGCGAGCGATGAAGCACTGGGATGCCGCGTCGGTCGATCGCGCGCTGACGCTGTTGGTAGCCGCTGATTTGTCGCTCAAGGACACGCGGGTATCGTCGGAGGAGCAAGTGCTGACCTCACTCATTCTCTCGATGATCGTGCGGCCTTCGCAGCGGGCGGCGGCGTGATGCGGCTAGGACGGCGCTTACCGATCGGCGCGCCGGTCGGTAAGCTGATCGTCGCAGCTTTGTTCGTGTTCACGCGGACACCACTTGGCGCGCAAGCGAACGCGCAAGCGAACGCGCAAGCGAACGTTGCAGATTCGCTCTTTGAGCATGCGCGCAAAGCGGAAACGCCGGCCGCCGCGCGCCGCGACTACCTGCGCATCATCGTCGACTATCCGTTTTCGTCGCGGGCCGAGGAGGCGTTGCTGCGCGCCGGGCAACTCGAGTATGAGAACGGCGATAAGACATCGGCGCGCCGTCATCTCGAGCGATTGGCGAACGAGTACACCGATGGCGCGACACGTGCGCGCGGCGCGTTTTGGTTGGCGCGCGTGTTGCTTGACGCGGGCGAGCCGCGCGCGGCGTGCGATCAGCTTGCCGAGGCAAAGGTGCGGGCGAAGAGCGGCGAAGTCGAGTTCCTCGGCCAGGTGAACTACTACGCCCAACCGTGTGCGCGCATACTGGCGGCGGCTGCAGACATTGCTGATTCGAGTGCGCGCGCGGATTCTGCCGTCCGGGCGGACGCGGTAGAAAAGTCAACACCGGCGAAGAAAGGCGCGGTGAAGCGCGGACCGAGTAAGGAGACGTTCAGCGGTCCGGCGTGGTCGGCGCAGGTTGCGGCATATACCGCAGAGGCCGACGCGAAGGCGCTCGCAAAAAAGCTGAGCGCGCGCGGATTCGAGGCGCGTGTCACGCCAGCGAAACCGTACCGCGTGCGCATCGGACGGTTCCGGACGCGCGCCGACGCTGCGGAGCAGGTGCGGAAACTGCGCGATGCCAAGATGACGGCGATCGTTGTGGAGGCGGAGCACCCGTGAGTAAGGAGTCGGCGACACCGCTCATGCAGCAGTACCGGGAGATCAAGGCGCGCCACCAAAACGCGATCCTTTTTTTCCGGATGGGCGATTTTTACGAGATGTTTTACGACGACGCCGAGGTCGCGTCGCGGGCGCTCGGACTGACGCTGACGTCGCGCAACAACGGCGGCGCCTCGCAGGTGCCGCTGGCCGGTGTGCCGGTGAAAGCGGCGAGCGACTATCTGCGCCGCTTGGTGCAGCAGGGATTTCGCGTCGCGATTTGCGAGCAGGTGGAGGATCCCAAGCTCGCCAAAGGGATCGTGCGCCGCGAGGTAGTGGAGACGATCACGCCGGGCGCGGCGTTCGCCGACGACATGCTCGACGGGGCGCGCAACAATTTTCTGTGCGCCGTTCATGTGGCCGGCGAGATGGCAGGAATCGCCGCCGTCGATCTCTCGACCGGTGAGTTCCGGTTGGTGATGGCGCATCGCCGGGATGCCGACGCGGCGCTGGCGAAGCTGTCGCCGCGCGAAGTGATCGTGCCGACGGGGCAGCCCGACGCGGTGGCGCTCGTCGCGTCGCTCGATGCGTTGGTGACGGAACGCGAAGGGTGGGAGTTCGAAGCGGCGTTGGCCAGCAGTGCGATGGCCGAGCACTTCGCGGTGCGATCGATCGAGGGATTCGGGATTGGCGACGCCGATGCGCCGGCGGTTGGGGCGGCCGGCGCGCTGCTGCGATACTTGCGCGAGCTGCAACCGGCGGGATTGCCGCACTTGGCGCGACCGACACTCGAACGGCCGGGCGGCACGATGCCGATCGACGAGATGACGCGACGAAATCTCGAGCTCGTCGAATCACTGCGTGGCGGCGATGTCTCGGGGACACTGCTCGGTGTGCTCGATCGGACGCAGACCCCGATGGGCGCGCGACTGCTGCGGCAATGGATCCTCTCGCCGCTTACCGATCCGGTGACAATCGACGCACGGCTCGATGCCGTTGGAGCGCTCGCGACCGACGCGATCGCGCGCGCCGCACTCCGCACCGCGCTTGATGGCGTGCGCGACGTGGAACGTCTGGCGGGAAAGACGGCAGCGTCGCGCGCCAATCCGCGGGATCTGCGTGCGCTCGGCGATTCACTGAGACGGCTCCCGGACGTCGAGGCGGCGCTGCAGCGCACGACGCCGGCCGGCGTGCTGCTGTCACTGCTCGCCGAGTGGGATTCGGGTGCGGAGATGGCCGATGATATTTGCGGCACGCTCGCCGAACGCCCGCCAGCGGCGATCGGCGAGAGCGGCGAGACCGTGGCCCCCGGCGTGGATGTCGCGCTCGACGAGCTACGATCGATTGCGACCGGCGGCAAAGATGCAATCGCGATGCTCCAGCAGGCCGAGCGGGCGCGGACGGGCATTGCGACGCTGAAGGTCGGCTACAACAGGGTGTTCGGCTATTTCATCGAAGTGACGAACGCGAACGCGCATCTCGTGCCGGACGACTATCAGCGCCGTCAGACGCTGACCGGCGCGGAGCGGTATGTGACGCCGGCGCTGAAGGAGTTCGAGGAGAAGGTCCTACACGCGACGGAGCGTATCGAGACGCTCGAGCGACAGCTCTTTGAAGCGCTGCGCGCACGGATCGGCGGGGAGATTGCGCGGCTGCAGCGGATGTCGGGGACGCTGGCGCAACTCGACGTGCTGGCGACGCTTGCTGAAGTCGCGATGCGTGAGGGATACGTGCGGCCGCAGGTGAACGAGGGGTTCACGCTGGATATCACGGCGGGGCGGCATCCGGTGGTGGAGCGAATGATGCCGCGCGACCAGTTTATTCCGAACGATGTGCGGCTCGACGCGGCGGCGCGGATGATTATCCTCACCGGCCCGAACATGGCCGGAAAAAGTACCATATTGCGACAAATTGGTCTGATCGTGCTGATGGCGCAGATGGGAAGCTTCGTGCCGGCGAGTGCGGCCGAGATCGGGATCGCCGACCGGCTGTTCACACGTGTCGGGGCGAGCGACAATCTCGTGCGCGGGCAGTCGACGTTCATGGTGGAGATGAGCGAGACGAGCGCCATTTTGCACACGGCAACAGCGCGCAGTCTCGTCCTGCTCGATGAGATCGGGCGCGGGACGAGCACGTGGGACGGCGTGAGCATTGCCTGGGCGGTAAGCGAGCATCTGCACGAGCGCGTCGGGTGCAAGACGGTGTTCGCGACGCACTATCACGAGCTGACGCAGCTCGCCGACGATTTCGTATCAATATGCAACTATAACGTCTCGGTGACGGAAGTCGGCGAGAAGATCCTCTTTTTGCATAAGCTGATGCCGGGTGGCGCCGACCGATCGTACGGGATTGAGGTCGGCCGTCTCGCGGGCTTGCCGCAGCCGGTGATCACGCGAGCGCGAGCGCTGCTGCAGCTGCTCGAAGGCGAACAGCTCGCGGTGTCGCTCGGCAGGAACGGCACGCGTGTGGCGCCCGCTCCGGCGAAGGCGCAGCTCGCGCTCTTTGCACCGGACGCGCCGCCGCACGCGGTCGTGCGCCGGCTGCGGACGATCGACGCCAACACGATGACGCCGCTCGAGGCGTTGGCATTGCTCGCGCAGCTCGCGGCCGAGGCGAAGCACGACTCGTAGTCGTAGATTTCCAAGGCGCCGTTGGCGCCCTCCCTTCAGCAAGGTACGACCGACCATGCCCGCTCCCCGGAATGACTTGAAGGTCTACGGCAGCATCCTCGAGACCATCGGGTGGACGCCGCTGATCCGGCTGTCGCGCGTGACGCGCGGCATCACGACGCCGGTGTGGGTAAAGGCCGAGATGTTCAATCCGGGCGGCTCGGTGAAGGACCGAATTGGTATTCCGATTATTGAGGCAGCCGAGCGATCGGGACAGTTGAAGCCGGGCGGCACGATCGTCGAAGGGACGAGCGGTAACACCGGTGTGGCGCTGGCAATTGCCGCGTCGCTCAAGGGCTACAAATGCATCTTCACGATGCCGGACAAGATGAGCCAGGAGAAAGTCCGGTTGCTCAAGGCGTACGGCGCCGAAGTGATCATCACGCCGACGGCGGTGCCGCCCGATCATCCGGACAGCTACGTGATGACGGCCAAGCGCATTGCCCATGAGACGCCGAACGCGGTTCTGGCAAACCAGTTCTACAACCAGGCGAACCCGGACGCGCACTTTGCGACGACCGGCCCGGAGATTTGGGAGCAGACCGAAGGGCGGGTCACGCACGTCGTATCCGGCGCGGGCACCGGCGGAACGATCACCGGCGTGGGGCGCTATCTCAAGCAGAAGAATCCGAAAATTCAAATGGTCTGTGGCGATCCGACCGGGTCGATCCTCGCCGAGTTGTGGCGGAGCAGTGGCGCGAACAAGCTCGAGGGGGCGCCGTACAAGGTGGAGGGAATTGGGCAGGACAAGCTGCCCGATACGCTCGATCTGTCGGTGATCGATGAGTTCCAGACGGTGAGCGACCGTGACGCGTTTGCGATGGCGCGTCGGCTGACGCGCGAGGAAGGACTGTTCGGAGGCGGGTCGGCGGGGCTGATCACGCATGTCGCGCTGTCGGTCGCGCGCCGCGTAAATGATCCGAACGCGTGTGTCGTGACGTTCATCTGCGACACGGGCGAACGCTATCTGTCGAAGCTCTACAACGACGAGTGGATGCGCGAAAATCAGATGCTCGATCCGGAACGCGTGACGCTGAGCCAGTTGATCGAAGGGAAGCATGAAGGGTCGCCGGCCGGGGTGATCAGCGTCGCGCCGACAGCAACGGTGCGACAGGCGCTGCGGCTGATGAGTTTGCACAACGTCAGTCAGCTGCCGGTGATGGACGCCGGAAACTGCGTCGGTTCGGTAAGCGAAGGGACGCTCAGTGCCAAGGGACTCGAAGATGTGAAGCTGCTCGAGAAGCCGGTGAGCGATGCGATGGATCAGCCGTTCCCGATCGTCGATGGGTCGCAGGCGGTCGATCAGATTGTAAAATTGCTCTCGAAATCGAACCCAGCGGTGCTCGTGCGTGAGGCCGGGGCGATTCACGGCGTCGTGACGCGCGGCGATATGCTGACTTTCCTGATGGCGCGCTGACGTGCGGGTTTCGGTGTTGATGGGCGGGACGTCGTCGGAGCGTGATGTGTCGTTGGCGTCGGGTTTGCGGATTGCGGAAGCACTACGCTCGCGCGGTCACGACGTGACGGCGATCGATACGGCGCGCGGCGCGCTCACGCCGGCGGAGGAACAGACGATGCTGGCGAGCGGGGTGATGCGGACGCTACCGCCGGAGCAGGAAGCGCTCGCGCGGCTGGCGAGCGAGACGCTGTCAGCTACCGTGCAGCGTTTGCCGGCCGCCGGCGCGGTCGATGTCGTTTTTCTCGGCCTGCACGGCGGACAGGGCGAGGACGGGACGATTCAGGCGTTGCTCGACCTCACCGGGGTACCGTATACCGGCAGCGGGCATCTGGCGAGCGCGCTCGCGATGGACAAGGATTTGTCGAAACGGTTGTTCCGCGACGCCGGGGTGACGACGGCCGACTGGCGGATGGCGCGCCGTGGCGCCGGGGATGCATGGCGGACGCCGGAATGGGTGAGCGAGATGATCGCCGAACTCGGGCTGCCGATAATTGTGAAGCCGTCGAAGCAGGGATCGACGGTGGGGCTGTCGCTCGTGAAGGAGGCTGGCGGCGTCATTCCGGCGATCGAGGAGGCGTTCCGGCACGACGACGAAGTGATGATCGAGGCGTTCATCGCCGGGCGGGAGCTGACGGTGGGAATCCTCGGGGATGCGGCACTCCCGGTGGGCGAAATCATCCCGAAACACGAGATTTACGACTACGAATGCAAGTACACGGCGGGGATGGCGACGGAGGTCTTTCCGGCGGCGATTTCCGATGATCAGCGGGCACGAGCGCAGGCAGCGGCGCTGGCCGCCTTCCGGGCGCTCAAACTTTCCGGGTGTGCGCGCATTGACTTCCGTATGACGGAAGAGGGAACATTGTATTGTCTGGAAGCGAACACGCTTCCGGGAATGACGCAGTTGAGCCTCATTCCACAGGCCGCGGCGGCGGCCGGAATCGGGTTCGCGGAATTGTGCGAGCGCATTGTCGGTTTGGCCACGAGTAGAGCTTCCGGAGAAACGCGATGACAGGTGTACCAATGGCAGCGGCGGCGCTCGCCGGCGTTCCCGCCGGCGTGCAAGCGCAGGGCGCGTGGGTTGGCCGACGCCAGCTGTTCGTGCGTTTCGCTGGCGAAGCCGAAACCGCGACGATGTACACCGCGACGGCGCTGGTGCGCGAATTCGAGCGTCAGCTCTCGCGGTCGAAATTCCATTCGATCTCGATCGGCGGACGCGATCCGCTGGTGAATCTGCATTTCCTTCTCACGGCGCTCGAGCAGGCGAGGCCGTCGCTGCCGGTGATGCTCGATACCGACGGGCAGCGCCCCGAGGCGCTGGCGATGCTCGCGCCGTATCTCTCGCTGGCGCAGGTGACGGTCGAGTTCGTCGGGCCTGACTCGATGCGCGCCGCCGCGCTCGAAACACTAGCGGCCGCGGCGAAGGCGAAATGCGCCACGGCGCTCGTGCTCTGTCCGCGCGACGATACGTCGGACGGGCAACTACTGCGTCTCGTCGAGCAGGCGCACGGCGCGAGCCCGGAGGTGCAGATCGTGATACATCCGCCGACGCCGTCGGGCGAGCAGACAATGCTCGACCGCCGGTGGTCGATGCTGCTTGAGCAGGCGATGGCGACGCACGCGGATACGCGGTTGGCGCTGCGTCTCGCACCGCCGGCAGGGCTCCGGTAATCCCGCCGTGAGCGAAATGCACGTGCCGTACGCGACCGAGACGATGGATCTCCGCTCCCCGCGATTGACTGCGGCGGTGCAGTGGCTGATCGTACTCAACGTCGCGCTGTACGTCGTGCAGGCCACGGTCTTCTCGCCGGCGGACGTGCAGGCGACGCTCGGATTCGCGTCGCACAACGTCGGGCATGCATGGTGGACGATCGGGACGTACATGTTCGTCCATACGGGATTTTGGCACCTCGCGCTCAACATGTGTGCGCTCTGGCTGCTCGGTCCGCGCATCGAGGCGATGTGGGGGAGCCGCGAGTTCGTTCGCTACTATCTGTTTTGCGGACTGGGCGGCTGGTTTGCGCACTTGGCGTTCGTACCGGGCGACGCCGTGCTACTGGGGGCGAGCGCCGCAGTTTTCGGCGTGATGCTCGCGTACGCAGCGCTCTGGGCGGACGAACCAGTGCTCCTGTTCGGCGTCATCCCGACGACGACTCGGTGGCTGGTTGTGTTTCTTGGTGCGCTGAACTTGGCTGGCGGACTGACCACCGGCGACGGGACGACCGGCATGGCGTCGCCGCCGGCATCGCCGCTGGCGTATCTCGCACATCTCGGCGGCGTTGCCGCCGGCTGGCTGTATTTGCGGGCAACGGCGGCCGTGAATATCAGCCGGCTGCGGCAGAGTGTATCGCAAGTGCCGGACGAACCCGACGATGTGCCGCCGCGCGCGGTACCAAAATCGATGCCGCGCTCGCGGGGACGCGACAATCTGCAGAACATCCAGAACATCGACGATGTCGTCGCGCAGAGTAACGCCGCAGTCGCGAAGCGGTCGCCGCGCCGCGCGCCGCGCGTTGCGCCGCCGCCGCTCGCCGCCGCCGCCGCGACGGCTCTCGATCGTGTGCTCGATAAAATCTCGGCGCTGGGGCTCGGCAACCTGACGACCGACGAACGCCAACTCCTCGACGACGAATCGCGCCGCCGGCGCGACTCCTGAGAGCTTAATGCCACAACCTGAATTGCTCGAAACGTTCGTGAACCCGTACGGGGACCGCGACTACGAAATTTTCATGACGTGTCCCGAGTTCACGTCGCTCTGCCCGCTTGGCGGGATCGAGAGCGATGCGGCTGAACTCGCGCTGTTGAAAGGCGGGGCGCCGGACTTCGCGACGATCAACATCACGTACGTGCCGAACAAGGTGTGCATCGAGCTGAAGAGCCTGAAGCTGTACCTGTGGAGTTTCCGGAACGACGGAATTTTTTATGAGCGCGTGGTGAATCGCATTCTCGACGATCTGTCGAAGGTAGCGAAGCCACGGTCGATGACGATTGTCGGCGATTTCAATATTCGCGGCGGGATCAAATCGGTGATTACTGCGACGTACACGGCGAAGAAGAAACGGTAGTTCGACGACGGTGTGGTGGGCGCCGCGTTTGGCGTAGCGCGCGTTACATCAGGTCGGTCGGAATCTCACCGGTTTTCCAGCCGATCGAGCCGCGGCGACCGGCGGCCCAGCGCGGGTAGGTGCCGACGAGACGCACGTCGTTCGAGAGGGCGGCGACGTCGTTGACGACCAGCTCAGCTTGGCTGTCGCCCGCCTGATGATCGAACTCGACGAAGAAACGATAGCTCCACGGCTCGCCCGTGGGGCGTGTTTCAATGCGCCGCACGTTGGCGCCGTGAAGGGCGAGCGGCGCGAGGGCGTTGAGGAGCGCGCCCGGGACGTCGTCGGTGGTGAGCAGAATCATCGTGCGGGCCGGCGTACCCGGCGGGAGTGACTGCGGCGCGCGCGCGAACGAGAGGAAGCGCGTCTGGTTATCGGGTCGGTCTTCGATGTCGGCTTTGACGATGTCGAGATGGTAGCGCTTGGCGGCGTTGCGGCTGGCGACGGCGGCGAACACTGGGTCGGCGAGATTCTGCACGTCGAGCGCGGCCCCCGCGGTGTCGTACACGGCGTGGACGGTGAGTTGCGGGAACGCGCGAAAGAAGTTGCCGCACTGCGCGACAGCGACCGGATGGCTGAAGACGTTTTTGACTTGGTCGAATGTCGCGCCGGGCGGTCCGAGCAGGCACTGGTGAATGGCGACGACGGTTTCGGCGACGGCGAAGATGCCCGGGGTCGTGTTGATCGCGTCGTGCGCGGCCTGCACGGAGCCGACGATGGTATTTTCGACCGGGAGGATCGCGCGGTCGGTTTCGCCGGAGGCGAGAGCGGCGACGACGTCGCGGAATTCCCGTTTCGGCACGGGTTCGACGTCGGAGCCCCAGAGCTGCAGGATGGCCTCTTCGCTGAAGGCGCCGAGTTCTCCCTGGAATGCGACGCGAAGCGATGCGGACACGAGGCTCGGGCAGGAGGGGGTTTGTGCGGCGGGGCTACGGCGTCCCCGTACTATATAGACGAGGGGGGAGGGGAGGGAGGTCACAACGGCTATTGAATCGACTCGGAATTGTTGTGGGCGGGGTTGGCCGACGCTGGTGTCGGGGATAGATTTGGAGGCTTGGTAAAAAGCGGCTAGGTAGCTCAGTTGGTAGAGCAGCGGACTGAAAATCCGCGTGTCGGGGGTTCGATTCCCTCCCTAGCCACTGATCGTAAACACCCGGCCCACAATGAGATTGTGGGCCGGGTGTTTTGCAAGCGCACCTTGCCGGTAACAACCCCCGGTCACCAACCCCGGTCACACGTCGTTCGATGCAACCGGTCCCGGGCATCCCTCGTAGTCGCGAACGGCAAAAGCGTAGCGAGAAGCAAAGCGGTCCTCGAAGACTTGCCCGCGCCAAAGAGCTTTGAGGAAGTCGTGGCGAGCCTGCTGTAGGTACTCACGCTACCGCTTGGAGACCCTTCTATCAGCGGACAATGCCGCCGAGGTCTACCGGTGAAGTAAGAACTGAGTGACGCTCGATTGTTCACTGAGAATCGGAGATTAGGGGGTACGCTCACTCGAACGGTTGTAACGCCTGGGCATCGCGCGCTTACGGTTTGTGATCCCGACCCCGAAAGCTGACACGCAGCGGCAGAGTTACGCCGCTACTGACGCGTCATACGCAGCTGACAGTCGTCGCGGTGCGGCCTACGTGCGTTCTGTCGTCGCGGAGTGCAGAGTTGATTTCATATGCACGTGATTGACCGCCTGACGACCACCCCTGTCGACGGCTACACCGTCCTCCGCGAACTCGGCGTCGGCGGCATGGCCACGGTGTACCTCGCGCGCGACGTGAAGCATGATCGCGACGTAGCGATCAAGGTGCTACACCCGGATCTTGGTGCCGCGCTCGGTGCCGCACGATTTCTCGCCGAAATCAAGACCACGGCACGGCTGCAGCATCCGCATATTTTACCGTTGCTGGATTCGGGCGTGGCGGACGGACTGCTGTACTACGTGATGCCATTCGTGCGCGGCGATACGTTGCGCACCCGATTGGAACGCGAGCAGCAACTGCCGATTGCCGACGCGCTTCGCATCGCGTTGGAGGTAGCCGACGCACTGCAGCACGCGCACTCGCAAGGGATCGTGCATCGCGACATCAAGCCGGAGAACATCCTGCTGCAGGGCGGGCACGCGCTGGTCGCCGACTTCGGCATTGCGCGCGCCGTGAGCGAGGCGGGGGCGGAGAAGCTGACGCAGACCGGGATGGCGGTGGGGACGCCGTTGTACATGGCGCCGGAACAGTCGATGGGCGACGTGGTGGGGCCAACGGCCGACCTCTACAGTCTGGGCTGCGTCCTCTACGAGATGCTCGCGGGCGAGCCGCCGTTCACGGGCAAGAACGCGGCCCAGATCATGGCGCGACACGCCATGGAGCAGGTGCCGAGCATCTGCATCGTGCGCAGCGCGGTGCCGGAAGAGATCGAGCAGGCCGTCTTCGCCGCGCTCGGCAAGATGCCCGCCGACCGGCCGCAGACAGCGGCGCAGCTCGCGACGCTGATGG
>JAYVPN010000105.1:0-24025 GCA_043757365.1 Gemmatimonadota bacterium
TCGCGATCAGCTCGCAGCGGCGAACCGCCATCACTGAGGCGGTCGCGAAAGTCGCCCCCGCCGTCGTGACCGTGCAAACGGAAGTCGTCCAGCGCGTCCAGGCCTCGCCGTTCGACTTCTTCTTTGGCGGTCGCCAGAGCGGCGAACAGGTCCAGTCAGGAATCGGTTCGGGATTCATCATTCGTGAGAACGGCGTGATCGTCACGAACGCGCACGTCGTCAGCGGCGCCACGAAAATCAACGTCGCGATGCGCGACGGTACGACGTATCCGGCGAAGCTCGTCGGCATCGACGAACTCAATGATCTGGCCGTCCTGCAGATCGATGCAAAGAAGCTTCCCATCGTGACGCTCGGCACCTCCCGCGGACTGCTCATCGGCGAGTGGGCGATCGCCATCGGTAATCCGTACGGCTTTATTCTCGGCAACACCGAGCCCAGCGTCACCGCCGGTGTGATTAGCGCCACCGGACGCAATCTCACGGCGCGCGCCGAAGGTCAGGGCGTGTACGTCGACATGATCCAGACCGACGCGTCGATCAACCCCGGCAACTCCGGCGGTCCGCTCGTCAATGCGCTCGGCGAAGTCGTCGGCGTAAACAGTTCGATCTATTCGCCGTCCGGCGGTTCCATTGGACTGGGATTTGCCATTCCAATCGATCGCGCCCGTCGCGTGACCGACGACCTGCTCGCCCACGGCAAAGTGCGGCGCCCGTGGATCGGCGTGAAAACTGAACTGCCGACGCAGACGACCGGTGCACCGGGCCGCAGCACGCTGACCTCCGGCGCCATTGTAAAGACGGTCGTCCCGGGATCTCCGGCGACGACGGCCGGCATTCAGGCCGGTGACATTCTCGTCCGCTCGCGCAACCGCACGTTGCGCAACGCCTACGACTGGGAAGCGGAGCTCCTCGAGCTTCACGTTGATGACGACGTCCCGCTCGTCGTGCGCCGCAACGGCAGGGAGTTCCAGGCCAAGGTGCGCGTCGCCGACCAGCCCGACGCGACGGCGCAGCGTGTCGCCGTGCTCAAGGAGATCGAACTGATCTCGCTCTCACCGGCGATTCGCGCCGAGAAGAACCTGCGCAATCCGCAAGGCGCGCTCGTCGTAAGCGTGAGCGCGCGCGTCAGCGAAGATCTCAACATCCAGGCCGGCGATCTCATCGTCGGCATCAACAATCAGAAGGTCACCGACGCGCAGCAGGCGAAGCAGGTGCTCGAAAGTCTCGCCGGTCGCGGCGTCGTTCGCATGTTCTTCGAGCGCGGCGGCCAACTGTTCCAGACCGACTTCCGGATCCAATGAGCGCTCACGATCGCTATACGTCGCCGCTCGCCGAGCGCTATGCCTCGGCGGCGATGCTGTCCCTCTGGTCCCCTCAGACGCGTCACGGACTCTGGCGCCGGCTCTGGCTGGCGCTCGCGGAAGGCGAGCGGGATCTCGGCGTCGATATTCCCGCGGACGCGATCACCGCGATGCGCGCGCATCTCGACGACATTGATTTCCCCAAAGTCGCCGAGTACGAGACGCGGTTCCGGCATGATGTGATGGCGCACGTGCACGCGTTCGCCGACGCCGCCCCCGAAGCGCGCGCCGTGATTCACCTCGGCGCGACGAGCGCATTCGTCACCGACAACGGTGACCTGATTCAGATGCGTCGCGGCCTTGAACTGCTGCGCCATCGCCTGATCTCGCTGCTCAAGACGCTTACCGCGTTCAGCAAACAGTGGCGCGCCGAGCCGACGCTCGGATATACGCACCTGCAGCCGGCGCAACTCACGACCGTCGGCAAGCGCGCGACACTCTGGATGCAGGATCTCGTCCTCGATCTCGCGGACCTCGACCATCGCGTCGCCACATTGCAGATGCGCGGCGTGAAGGGGACCACCGGAACGCAGGCGAGTTTCCTCCAGCTCTTCAAGGGCGATCACGCGAAGGTGCGCGAACTCGACCGCCGCGTGACGAAGGCGATGGGCTTCCCTTCCTCGATCGCCGTTAGCGGACAGACGTACACGCGCAAGCTCGACGCCCACGTGCTCGGCGTGCTCTCGGGAATCGCCGCGTCGGCGGCGAAGTTCGCCAGCGACATCCGGATGCTGCAGGCGTTCGGCGAAATCGAGGAACCGTTCGAGAAGGAACAGATCGGATCGAGCGCGATGGCGTACAAGCGCAATCCGATGCGTGCCGAACGCATCAACTCGATCGCGCGCTTCGTGCTGTCGCTCGAGACGAACGCCAACCAGACGCACAGCGTGCAGTACTTCGAACGGACGCTCGACGACAGCGCGAATCGCCGTCTGTCCATTCCGGAGAGCTTCCTCGCGACCGACGCGATTCTGATTCTCATGGAGAACATCGCGTCCGGTCTCGAAGTCCACCCGGCGCGCATCCGCGCCCGCATCAACGACGAGCTGCCATTCATGGCGACGGAATCGCTGATCGTTCGCAAGGTCGAGGCGGGCGGCGATCGTCAGCAGGCACACGAAGTGATTCGCGTGCACAGCATCGCCGCCGCACGGGCGATGAAAGACGAGGGAAAGGCCAACGACATGCTCGACCGCCTCGCCGCGGATCCGGCGTTCGGTCTCGATATATCCGATTTGCAAGCGGTCACCGATCCGTCGCACTTCATCGGGCGCTCGGCCGAACAGGTCGACGATTTTCTCGCGGAAGTCGTGCAGCCGATTCTTGATGCCGCGGGCTCGCACGAGCACGCGCGCGAAGCGGTGCGTGTATGACCGCGGTCGTCGGCATCACACGCCTGCCGCTCGAGCGCGTACGCCAGGGAAAAGTGCGTGATGTTTATCGCGTTGACGCTGATCGCCTGCTGCTCGTCACGAGCGACCGTGTCAGCGCATTCGATGTCGTGATGCGGGCGCTCGTGCCGTACAAGGGCGCGGTGCTCACGCAGATTACCGCCTGGTGGCTCCGACAGCTCGAGGATGAGATCGCGCATCATATGATCAGCGCCGACGCCGATGAGATCATTCGGCTCGTCCCGACGCTCGCCGGCTATCGCGACACGCTCGCCGGTCGCGCAATGCTCTGCCGCAGCACCGAGGTCTTTCCGGTCGAGTGTGTGGTGCGCGGGTATCTGTCGGGTTCGGCGTGGAAGGAGTACGCGGCGACGGGAACCCTTGCCGGCGAGCCGCTCGCGGCGGGACTCGTCGAGAGCGACCGGTTCGATCCGCCGATGTTCAGCCCGGCGACGAAGGCCGAATCCGGGCACGACGAGAACATTACAATTCCCCAGATGCGCGACGTGCTCGGCACGGCCGCGACGGCCGAACTCGAGCGTCTGAGTCGTCTCGTGTACACGCGCGGCCGCGACGTCGCGGCGACGCGCGGCATCCTCATCGCCGATACAAAGTTCGAGTTTGGTCACGTCGGCGACCAGATCATCCTGATCGATGAAGTCCTGACGCCAGACAGCTCGCGCTTCTGGCCGGCCGATCAGTACGAGCCAGGGCACGGACAGCCCAGCTTCGACAAACAGCCACTGCGCGACTGGCTGAACGTCGAACGAAACGCCGGACGCTGGGACGGCAATGCGCCGCCACCGACTCTTCCCGACCACGTCGTCGAGGCAACGAGCGCGCGTTACCTCGACGCGTTCGCCCGCCTGACCGGCGCCCCCCTCGACACTGCGAGACTTCCGTGAGCGTTGCCCGCGAAGGGATTCCCTTCATTCTGATCGCTGTTGCCGTCGCCATCGCGGCATTCGCACTCGCGCTCACGAAGCGGTCGTGGCCGCTCTGGTTGATTGCGTTCGTGCTCACTTTGATCGCCCTGTGGGTCGCCTATTTCTTCCGCGATCCGGAACGCACCGGTGATCGCGGTGACAAGCTCGTGATCTCACCGGCCGACGGACGCATTTCGCACATCGTCGAAGTAGACGAGCCGAATTTCGTGCATGGCAAGGCAATTCGTATTTCGGTCTTCATGAACGTCTTCAACGTGCACGTGAACCGCTATCCGGTAAGCGGCGTCGTGCAGTACACGCACTACAATCCCGGCAAGTTTCTGAATGCCGCGACCGAGAAGTCGAGTCTCGAGAACGAACAGATGTCCGTCGGCATTCAGTCCGGACCGTACAAGATTCTCGTGCGGCAGATCGCCGGCCTCATCGCACGGCGCATCGTGACCTACAGCAAGATGGGCGACCCGGCATCGCAGGGTGAACGCTTCGGTCTCATTCGATTCGGCTCGCGTGTCGACGTCTTCGTTCCGGTGGGGAGTACGATCCGCGTGAAGATCGGCGACACGCCTGCCGCCGGCACCACGGTATTGGCCGACCTCCCCTGATGCGCCGCCCTCGCCTGCCGCGCCCGTCGATGGTCATGCTGCCGAACGGATTCACGCTCGCGAATCTGTTCTTCGGCATTTACGCCATCGTCACCGCGTCGCGCGGCGATTACGCGCGGGCCGTGACCTACATCCTCATCGGCGCGCTCTGCGATGCGATGGATGGCCGCATCGCGCGCGCGACGGGCACCGGCAGCCGATTCGGCGAAGAACTCGACTCGCTCGTCGACGCCGTCTCGTTCGGACTCGCGCCGGCGATGATCATGTACTTCGCCGTGCTCCATCGTGAAGGATGGGACTGGGGCTTTGTCTTTCTGTTCGCCGCCTGCGCCGTGATGCGCCTTGCGCGATTCAACGTCGAGCAGGCCGGACGTGCGAAATCGCATTTCAACGGACTGCCAAGCCCCGCCGCCGGCGGCGTGCTCGCGACGTACTACTGGTTCAGCCAGACGCCGCTCTACAACGAGACGATGATCGGCGAGCTCCCGTGGCACACGATGCTGCGATTCATGATGGGCGGCCTCGGCTTTCTCATGATCAGCAACGTGCCGTATCCGGCGTGGCCGAAGTTCAACCTGCGCACGTGGCGCGGCGTCATCGGATTACTCGTCTTCATCGGCCTCGGCGTCGGGTTGTTCTTCTTGCCGAAAGAATTCTTCTTCCCCGTCGGTATGATGTATGTGCTCTACGGCGTCGTCTCCGCCGTGCTCAAGGGGCTCCTCGATCGCCAGGCTCCGGCCGACGGCATCGAGCGGGCCGACGATACCGTCGCGGTTGAATACATCGACGACGATGATGACGACGAGATCGAACAGATTCGCGAGGCCGACGTCTCCCGTCGCCGACACCGGCGACGCCGCGGCCGCCGCAACGGCCCGCCAAACACCGAACGTGACCCCATCAAGGATTCCACCGAATGACGCGGTATCGTGTTGCTGTACATATCGTCCCCCGACGCGGACTGCTCGATCCCCAGGGCAAAGCCGTCACCGATGCGCTGCACTCGCTCGGCTTCGCCGCAGTGAGTGACGTGCATGTCGGCCGGCATCTCGTGATCGAATCCGAGGCCAAAGACGCGGCCGCGGCCGAAGCATCGATCAAAGCCATGTGCGACAAACTGCTCGCGAATCCGGTGACCGAAGACTACGAGATCGCCTCCTGCACCGAGGTGACCGCGTGAAGGTCGGGATCATCCGCTTCCCCGGCTCGAACTGCGAAGACGATGCATTCCACGCCGTCGTCGATCAGCTCGGCGAGACGGCGGTTATGCTCTGGCACAAGGATCACGACCTGCAGGGTTCGGACGTCATCATTCTCCCCGGCGGCTTCAGCTATGGCGACTATCTCCGCGCCGGCGCGATCGCGCGTTTCAGTCCGATCATGAATGAAGTCGCGGCCCATGCGGCGAAGGGTGGCATCGTCCTCGGCATTTGCAACGGGTTCCAAATCGCCTGCGAGGCAGGACTGCTGCCCGGAGCGCTGTTGCGAAACGACGTCGGTTACCGGTCGATGCCGGTGACGATTCGCGTCGAGAGCACGGACTCGCAATTCACCTCGGCCTCGCATGTTGGTCAGTTGCTGACGATGCCGATCGCCCACGGCGAGGGTCGCTTCACCGCCGACGAAGCCGCGCTCGACGAGATGGAAACGAAGTCGCAGATCCTCTTTCGCTACGTTGACGCGAGCGGCACGCCAACGGCGGACGCGAATCCGAACGGCTCGATGCGCAATATTGCCGGCGTCTGTAACGCCGCACGAAATGTCATCGGACTGATGCCGCACCCCGAACGCGCGATGGAACCGCTCCTCGGCTCAACCGATGGCGTGGTCTTGTTCGAATCGTTGCTCGTCGCTGCCCACGCCTGACCCACGAGGCTCCGAATGCGCCACCGATATGCGATGCTCCTGCTCCTCGCCTTCGCCTGCACGGCGAGCGTCTCGGAAGCACAGTCGACGATTAGTCCGGGCATGTCGAAGGCCCAGGTCATTGAGAAGCTCGGCAAGCCAGTCACCGAGCGATCGACCGGGAGCTCGACCTTTCTTTTCTATAGGAACGGCGAAGAGCGCAAGGTCGGAATGAATGACATCGTGACCTTGGAGAACGACATAGTCACCGATGCCGTGTTCCGCTCGAGCACGCGAAAATACTCCGGCACGAGCTCGTCGCCGTCGGCGATTTCGTCCGCGACGGCGATCAAAACCGGCCGCTCGGCGTCGACGCCTCCGTTGAAGATTGCGGCGCCGGCACCGTCCGATCCGGCGGCCGCTCCGGTGCCGAAGAGTCCCGCGAAGTCGCTCCCGGCGGCCGCCGCGCAAGCGCACGACGTGGCGCGACCGATACCGCAGGCGCGGTCGGCGATTCGCGAAAAGGAAAAGGAAGCAGCAACAAAGGTCGCCGAGCCGAAGCCGGCCGATCCGGCGGCGGCCCCCGATCCGAAAAAACCCGTCGGTCCCCAGGCGCCGGTCGATCCGAAAGCGATGCCCGCGAAGAAGCCGTAGTGCCTCACAACCCGTCGTGTCCGCCCGCGTGACCCCGCCCTTCGCTCCCTGCATACCGTGACTGCCGTTCCCCGCCCTGGCGATCCGACTATCACTCCCGCGCTCGTCGCCGAGCACGGGCTGACGCTCGATGAATACGACCGCTTGGTGAACATGTTGGGCCGCACGCCCACATTCACCGAACTCGGCATCGTGAGCGCGCTCTGGAGCGAGCACTGCTCGTATAAGCATTCGCGCCCGGTGCTGAAGACATTGCCGACGAAAGCGCCGTACGTGCTTCAGGGCCCCGGTGAAAACGCCGGCGTGATCAGCATCGGCGATGGGCTCGCCGTCGCGTTCAAGATCGAGTCGCACAATCATCCGTCGGCGGTTGAGCCGTATCAGGGAGCGGCCACCGGCGTCGGCGGCATCTTGCGCGACGTCTTCACAATGGGCGCGCGGCCGATCGCGATGCTCAACTCGCTGCGCTTCGGATCGCTCGATACTCCGCGCGTGCGCTATCTCGTCGGCGGTGTCGTCAAAGGCATCGGCGACTACGGCAACTGCATGGGCGTCCCGACCGTCGCCGGCGACGTGATGTTCGATCCGGCTTACGAGGGCAATCCACTCGTCAACGCGATGTGCGTCGGCATCCTGCGCGAAGAAGATCTCATTCTCGCAAAGGCCGAAGGGATCGGCAACACTATCATGGCGGTTGGTGCCCGCACCGGGCGCGATGGCATTCATGGCGCGTCGTTCGCATCAGAGGATCTCTCGCACGAGAACGACGCCAAGCGTCCGCGCGTGCAAGTAGGCGACCCGTTCACCGAGAAGCTGCTCCTCGAGGCGACGCTCGAACTGATTGCCAGCGGGCACATCCAGGCGATTCAGGATATGGGCGCCGCGGGTCTCACGTCGAGCAGCGCCGAGATGGCCGAGCGTGGCGATGTCGGGATCATCATCGACACGCTCAAGGTTCCGATTCGCGAAGCGGGAATGACGCCGTACGAAATCCTTCTCAGCGAATCGCAGGAGCGGATGCTCGTCGTGTCGAAGAAGGGACACGAAGAGGAGGTCCGGAAAATTCTGGCGAAGTGGGACCTCGCCGCCGAAGTGATCGGCGAAGTCATCGCCGAACCGGTCTATCGCGTCGTCGAAGGTGATCGCGTCGTGGCCGAGTTCCCTGGAACGCGCCTCGTCACCGATTGTCCGCAGTACCACCCGGAAGCCAAGGAAGACGACGCGATCATCGTCTTGCGCGCGCACGACGTGCACGCGGTTCCGGAACGCGCCGAGGAAGCCGATCCCGCATGGACGCTCGCGCGCCTGCTCGAATCGCCGACGATCGCAAGCAAGCGGTGGATCACGCAGCAGTACGACTCGACGGTTCGCGCGAACACCGTGATCGGTCCCGGCGGCGGAGACGCCGCCGTCGTTCGCGTGCGCGGTACGAAGAAGGCGCTCGCGCTCAAGACCGACTGCAACGGCCGCTATGTGTATCTTGAGCCGCGGGTCGGCGGGCGCATCGCGGTGGCCGAGGCGGCGCGCAACGTCGCGTGCGTCGGCGGACGTCCAATGGCAATCACCAACTGCCTGAACTTCGGCAATCCCAAACGTCCGGACATTTTCTGGCAGTTCAAAGAAGCCGTCGGCGGGATGGGTGAGGCGTGCACCGCCCTCGGCACGCCGGTCACCGGCGGCAACGTGTCGCTCTACAATGAAAGCCCGATCGGCGCCGTCTACCCGACGCCAACGATCGGTATGGTCGGCCTCATCGAAGACGTTGCGCACGTCACGGGCCTCGGCTTTCGCAACGTCGGCGATTCGATCATCCTGCTCGGCGAGCCAACCGATGAACTCGGCGCCAGCGAGTATCTCGCGTGGATCCATGGTATCGTCGCCGGGGCGCCTCCGGCGTGCGATCTCACGAAAGAAAAGGCGATCATCGACGCCCTCCTCGACGCGATTCACTCGGGCCACGTGCACTCGGCGCACGACTGCAGCGAAGGTGGACTCGCCGTTGCGATCGCCGAATCGGCGATTGCCGATCAGAATCATCTATTCGGCGCGGAGCTCGATCTCTCGGCGTGGAGCTCGCTCCCGCTGCGAGCCCTGCTCTTCGGCGAGGCGCAGGCCCGCGTGATCATCTCAACGGCGGATGTCCCATCGGTTCTCGCCGCGGCGGCGCGCCATCACGTACCGGCGCACGTCATCGGCACGGTACGCGATGCAGCGCACGGCGTATCGTTTACGGTGGGAGCGCGAACGGTTCGCGCGAACACGGCAACACTCGCCGACGCATTCCATGACGCTCTCCCCCGCGCGATGCGTCGCGCTCCTGCTGAAACCGTCTCCAGCGATCTCGCTGCCGGAGTAAATGTCTGATGTGCGGCATTTTCGGAGTCACTGGTAATCCCGACGCCGCGCAGCTCACACTGCTCGGCCTCTATTCCCTCCAGCACCGCGGCCAGGAATCGGCCGGTATCGTCGCGGTTGATGGCGGCGAAGCGCACGGCCTCCGCGCGATGGGGCTCGTCGGTGAGAAGTTCGGCACCGATGCCATGCAGGGCCTTCCCGGTCCCACCGCGATTGGTCACACCAGATACTCCACCGCCGGCTCCTCGACGCTCGATAACGCGCAGCCTGCGCTCGTGAACTTCAAGGGCGGTCACATCGCCCTCGCGCACAACGGCAACCTGACGAACGCCACGGAAATTCGTGAGCAGCTCGAATCCGTCGGTTCGATCTTCAGCTCGACGATGGACTCCGAGGTGATCGTCCACCGCCTCGCGAGGTCCAGCGCCGGGAAGCCCGAGGAGCAGCTCGCGGAAGCGCTGCAGGGCGTTGAGGGAGCGTACTCGTTGCTCGTGCTCATCAACGATACGCTCGTCGCGGCGCGGGACCCAAACGGCTGGCGTCCGCTCGTGATGGGCAGACTCGGCGATGGATATGTGTTCGCCTCGGAGACCTGCGCGCTCGACATCGTCGGGGCCACGCTTGAGCGGGAGATCAGGCCGGGCGAGATCGTCGCGGTGCAAGGAAATGAAATCCGGTCGCTTCAGCTCGCGCCCTCGCCGGTGCTGCACAAGTGCGTCTTCGAGTACGTGTATTTCGCGCGTCCTGATTCCCAGGTGTTCGGTGGCTCGGTCGACCGCGCCCGTCGCGCGTTGGGGCGTCAGCTCGCCAAGGAGCATCCAGCGCCGAGCGCCGATTTCGTCTTTGCGGTTCCGGATTCGTCCAATGCGGCGGCGCTCGGATTTTCAGAAGAGTCGGGACTGCGCCTCGAGCATGCGCTCATTCGCAATCACTATGTCGGCCGCACGTTCATTCAGCCGACGCAGGCCGGCCGTGATGCGAAAGTGAAGGTGAAGTACAATCCGGTGCGCGAGATTCTGAAGGGAAAGAGTGTCGTGATGGTCGACGACTCGATCGTCCGTGGCACGACGACGCGTGGGCTCGTAGCTTTGGTCCGCGCCGCCGGCGCACGCGAAGTGCATATGCGCGTTTCCTCGCCGCCAATCATCGGCCCCTGCTGGTACGGCATCGACACGCCGGACAAAGAACAGCTCATCGCCGCAAAGTTTTCGCTCGCTGAAATCGCCAAGGCGATCGGTGTCGACTCGCTCGGTTACATCTCACTCGACGGAATGCTCGCGTCCGTTCCCGGTGGTCCTACCGGCTTCTGCGACGCCTGTTTCTCCGGCAACTACCCCACGCAGCCGCCCACGGTTCTCCATAAGAATCGCCTTGGCGGCCGCTGAAACCTCACACACACGCGGCGCACCGTGACGCAGTCGGTTTTCTTTTTCGGGAACGGTAAGGCTGAGGGAACGCGCGAGTGGCGCGATCTCCTCGGTGGAAAGGGCGCGAATCTCGCGGAAATGACGAATCTCGGAATCCCGGTGCCCCCGGGATTCACGATCGGTTGTCCCGTGTGCGACATCTTCCTGAGAGATGGCGCCGCCCCATCGACACTGCGCGCCGAAGTCGACGCCTCGCTCACCCGTCTCGAAGCGGCCGCCGGTAAGACGTTCGGCGACCCGCTGAATCCCCTGCTCGTTTCCGTCCGCTCCGGCGCCCGCGTGTCGATGCCGGGCATGATGGAGACGATTCTCAACCTCGGTCTCAACGACGCAACGGTCGAGGGGCTCGCGAAGCTCAGCAACAACCCCCGCTTTGCCTACGACTCGTATCGCCGTTTCCTGCAGATGTACGGCGACGTCGTGATGGGCGTGCCGCTCCAGCACTTCGAAGCGCTGCTCGGTGCAAAGCGCATCGTCTCGGGAGTTAAAACTGACGCCGAGATACCGGCCGATGTACTCAAGACGCTCATCACCGAGTACAAGGCGCTTGTCCGCAACACGGCCGGACGCGACTTACCGATGGATCCCAAGGAGCAGCTCTGGGGCGCGATCGAGGCCGTCTGGCAATCGTGGACGCTCAAGAAGGCGGTCGACTATCGCCGCGTCAACAACATCGCCGAAGCGCCCGGCACTGCCGTGAACGTGATGGCGATGGTTTTCGGAAATCTTGGCGAAGACTCCGGCACCGGCGTCGCCTTCACGCGCGATCCCTCGACGGGCGAGCACCGCTTTTACGGCGAGTTCCTGGTGAACGCGCAGGGCGAAGATGTCGTCGCCGGGATCCGGACGCCGCTCCCGATCACGGAGATGGCCGAGGCCCTGCCGAAACCGTACGCCGATCTGCTGCGCGTCCAGGAAATGCTCGAGACGCATTTCCGCGATATGCAGGACATCGAGTTCACTGTCGAGCGCGGTGTGCTCTATTTGTTGCAGACGCGCACCGGCAAACGCACCGTCGCCGCCGCCGTGCGCACCGCGAGCGAAATGGTTGCCGAAGGGCTCATTACGCGCGACGAAGCGGTCAAACGCATTCAGCCCGAGCAGCTCGACCAGCTGCTGCACAAGGTGCTCGATCAGAGCGGAAGCGCCAAGGCACTGTGCGTCGGACTCCCGGCGAGCCCCGGCGCGGCGAGCGGCATCGCGGTATTCGATGCCGACGCCGCCGAACGGCGGGCGGCGCAGGGCGAGCAGGTCATTCTCGTCTGCGAGGAGACGACCCCCGAAGATTTTCATGGGATGGTCGCCGCCCGCGCGATTCTCACCGCGCGCGGCGGTATGACGAGCCACGCCGCCGTCGTCGCCCGCGGCATGGGCAAGTGCGCCGTCGTCGGATGCAAAGAGATGCATGTCGATCCCACGCACCGCTCCTTCACCGTTGGCGAGACGACCGTCTCCGAAGGCGATTGGATCACACTCGACGGCGCCACCGGGCGCGTCTTTCTCGGCGATCTCCCGACGGTGCCGAGCGAGGTCATGCGCGTCATCAGTGGCACACTGCCACCTGACAGCGCACCGGTCTATCGCTCGTATGAACAGCTCCTTGGATGGGCCGACGACGCCCGCCGCCTGAAAGTGCGGGCGAACGCCGACACGCCGCACGATGCACGCGTCGCCCGCAACTTCGGCGCCGAGGGAATCGGACTCTGCCGAACCGAGCACATGTTCTTCGAGGGCGATCGCATCACGCCGATGCGCGAGATGATCGTCGCCCACGACGAACCTGGTCGCCGCCGCGCCCTCGCCAAACTATTGCCGATGCAGCGGCTCGACTTCGAAGGAATCTTCGAAGCGATGGCCGGCTTGCCGGTGACGATCCGTTTGCTCGACCCGCCGCTCCACGAATTCCTCCCGCACGGCGGCGAGGACAGCAAACTCCTCGCCCGAACACTCGGCCTCACGCGCCCGGCCCTGATGCGACTGGTGGAGGGTCTCCGCGAGTCGAACCCGATGCTCGGCCATCGTGGCTGCCGGCTCGGCGTCACGTATCCCGAAATCACCGAGATGCAAGCGCGCGCCATCTTCGAGGCTGCCGTTCGTGTGAAACGCCGCGGGGTTGACGTCCGACCGGAAATCATGATACCGCTCGTCTCGACGGTGAAAGAGTTCGAGCATCAGCGCGCGATCGTCGATGCGCAAGCGGAGAAGGTCCTCGGTGCGATGGGTGAGAACATTCCGTATCTCGTCGGCACGATGATCGAGCTGCCGCGTGCGGCGCTGACGGCCGATCTCATTGCGGCGAAAGCCGAGTTCTTCTCGTTCGGTACCAACGATCTCACGCAGACGACGCTCGGCCTCTCGCGCGATGACGCCGGCCGTTTTCTTCCGCTCTACGTCGAGAAGGGGATTTTCCCCGATGATCCGTTCCGTGTGCTCGACATCGCCGGCGTCGGACAGCTGATCACGATGGCCACGGAAAAAGGGCGCGCCGTACGGCCCGGACTCAAAGTCGGCATTTGCGGCGAACACGGCGGCGAGCCACATTCGGTAGCATTCTTCCACAACGCCGGACTCGACTACGTGTCGTGCTCGCCGTTCCGCGTTCCCATTGCCCGACTCGCTGCCGCGCAGGCCGCCCTGGACAGCTAATTGCCGCAGACCGCGCGTCATCGACAGCGACTGATATTCTCGGCTGCGGCGTTCGCGTTGACCTGGATCCCTTCCTCGCTTGTGCTCGGCCTCAGCTGGGGACGCTCACTTCGATTGAGCGGTGCCGACCCGACTGGCCTCGGCCCGCTGTTTGAAGGAGTCCTGAACTTCGCGTTTCTGATGGCCGTACCGTCGCTGTTCGTTGGCCTCGTGGTGTTCGTCACTCACGCCGCAATCACGGAGCGATAGCCCGATGACTACACTCTCCCGCCGTCTTCTCGCCGAGACGGCTGCCACCGCGCTGCTGATCATTTTCGGCTGCGGCGCTGTGATGGTGAATGAGTCACACGCGAACGCGCTCGGCCTGCTGGGCATCGCGATCACATGGGCCTCGATGGTGACGGTGCTGATCTACACGTTCGGAAATATCTCCGGCACGCAGATCAATCCGGCGGTGACCCTCGCCCTCTGGTCGGTCGGCAAGATGCCGACGAAAGAGGTACTGCCGCACGTGATTTGTCAGGTGATTGGCGCGACGATCGGCTCGGCCGTCCTCCTCTGGTCGCTCGGTCACATCGGGACGCTCGGCGCGACGACGACGACGCTCCCGATCGATCGCGCCTTCGCGTTGGAGTTCGTGCAGTCGTTCTTGATCATGGCCGTCGTGATGGGCGCCGGTGTCGACGAGCGCACACCGCGCGGCTTCGCCGCGCTTGGTATTGGCCTCGCCGTTGGCGCGTGCGTCCTGTTCGGCGGGCCGCTCACGAGTGCGTCGATGAATCCGGCGCGCAGTTTCGGTCCCGCGCTCGTCGGCGGCACCTGGGAAAACCACTGGCTCTACTGGCTCGCGCCGATCACCGGAATGATCGCGGCGGCGCAACTGATGACGCGCATCGGCCGCACCGACGGCTGAGCGGCACTCACTTTCGCGGAATCAGCTCTCCGAGCTTCGACTCACGGCGCACATACTCCGCGGCCGCGGCATGCGTCGCCCACCAGACCTTCCCCGCGCCCTTCGCCTCGATGTGGGCGATCAGCAGCTCGAGCGCGACGATGCGCGACCGATGCCCCGAAATGTGCGGGTGCAGCGTAAGAACGAACATCGTGCGCTCCTCGTACGCCTTGTCGAACTCGTCGATCCATACCTTGGCGATGTCGCGCGGATTCATATACCGCTGCCCCCGCGGATCGAACAGCGGCGCATCGTCGAGAATCCACTGCACCGGCAACTCGACGAGCCCCGTCGGCTGTCCGCGCTGCAGCAGCTCGTACGGCGCGTCATCGGCCATCAACGAACTCTCGTAGCGAAATCCCATGTCGCGCAAAATCGAGAGCGTGTTCGGACTGAAGTTCCAGCTCGGCGCCCTGTAGCCAGTCGGCTTCGTGCCAGTCATCTGTGTCAGTTCAGCGACCGCCTTGTTCAGCAGCGCTCGCTCCGCAGAATCAGGAAGTGTCGTGTTGAGCTCGTGAATCCACCCGTGTACACCAATCTCATGTCGGCCACTCGCCTTGATCGCCCCCGCCATCGACGGCGTGATCGCCAAGCTCACCGACGGAATGAAGAAACTCGCCGGGATCTTGTGCGCGTCCAGTAATTTCAAAATCCGTGGAAGGCCAACGCGCGCGCCATACTGCGCCTCGGCGAGCGACGCAGTGGTCGGTTCCCCGAAGCGAATCGGCACCGTTTCGTTGTCGACGTCAAAGGAGAGCAGCACCGCGACCTTCGCGGCGTGAGGCCACGACTTCGGCTGCAGCGACCGGCCAGCCCGAACCTCGTTGACGACCGAATTGACGCTGTCCATCGTCCACTTCCACCCCGGTTTCGCCGCGGTCTGTGGAACGGGCTGTGCCTGCGCAAAGAGCGCGGCTGGAATGAGAGCAAAGATCAGTCGGCGCATTGGAGGATCCGCTGTGGATGCAGATGAATCAAGCACAAGTTCGTTGAACTAATTATGCCGATAGTTCGCGGGAACGGACAGGCTATCGCGCCTCGAGAAAGTCGCGCCGGCAGGACGAGTCCCGGGCAGTGCGCATTCACGACATCGATGTAACAGCGCAAACCCGTCAGCAGCGAATCCGACCGCCTGGTCGATCATCACGTGGTGATATCGCGCCGTGTTGTACTTGATCCACCGTGCAGCAGACGCGATGAACCGTGAGTTCTGCAACACGTTATCGGTGGGCGAGAAACATCGGGGTTCGCGCCCGGCAACGATGGCGCGCATCGCCTCCCAACGTTTGTCGCGCACTGAACCGGTGACTCGATCGAACAGCGCACCCGGACTCATGAAGGCGGGACGCTCGGTTTGGCAATCAGCTTCGACAGATTCCTATTAGCCCGCCTTGCAGTCGGCGACACTTTTTCCTATGGTTTCTCACGTCACCGACAGGTAATCGACCGCTCGAACTCTATACAAAGGTGGTAACGCATGCATTCCAGACGTCTGACCAGGTTGCTACTGACGGCGGTCGGGTGCCTCATCTTCGTGGGCACTGCGTCCCGACTGTTGGCACAGGCCGGTACCGGAACAGTCCGCGGCAAGATCACCTCGGCAGCCGGTGGAATGCCGGTGTCCGGCGCCCAATTGTCGATCGTCGGCACCCGCATTGGCGCGGCGGCGGCGAGCGACGGCGGCTACGTCATTAATGGCGCGCCGGCAGGCGCGCAGACGATTCGCGTCCGGATGATCGGCTTCGCGCCGGTCACGCAATCCGTCACGGTACAGCCAGGTGGAACTGTATCCGTCGATTTCGCACTGACTCCTGCGGCTGCGTCGCTCGACGAAATCGTCGTGACCGGCACCGCCGGCGCGGCGCGCAAACGCGAAGTCGGCAATGCCATCGGTACGGTGAAACTGTCGGACGCTCCGCAGGCGCAGACCGATTTCGGCTCGATGCTCGCCGGCAAGTTGTCAGGTGTGCAGGTCTCCGGCGGCTCCGGCAACTCCGGCGCAGGCAAAGCCATCCGGCTCCGCGGCAACACCAGCGTCGCGCTGTCGAATCAGCCCTTGCTCTACATCGACGGCGTGCGCGTGCGCAGCGATGAGTATCCGAAAAATCTGCCGGAGACCGGCGCCACGCAGCGAAGCGCCAACGTCAACGCGAGTCCGCTCAACGATATCGCGGCGGATGACATCGATCGCATCGAAGTGGTCAAAGGCGCCGCCGCCGCCACGTTGTACGGCACCGACGCTGCCGCCGGCGTGATTCAGATTTTCACGAAGCGTGGCGCTCAGGGCACGCCGAAGTGGACCGCCAACCTCAACACCGGCTTCAATAAGTTGCAGCAGTTCGGCACGGACGAAGTGCCGCTGCTCTTCATGGATCCGTATCTCCGCCGGGGCCGCTCGAACGGCGTCGGTCTCTCCGTCGCCGGCGGGACGGCGAATAATGTGAAATACTTTTTCTCAGGCAGCGGCGACGCCACCGAAGGCGTGATGCCCAACGACCTCGAGAAGAAGTTCACCGTGCGAGCGAACATCGACTTCTTGCCGCTCAAGAATCTGGCCGTCAGCTGGAACACCTCGTACACCAACGACAACGTGGCGAATACCCCGGCGGGCAACAACGCGCACGGATTGACGCTCAACGCGTTCCGCCAGGCACGCAACTACTACGCGAACGCCAATCCTGATACGATCCGCCAGGTGCTCACGTACCAACTGAATACCCTGATCGACCGCATGATCATGGGCGCCACCGGGACGTGGACGCCGATTCCCTCGTTCTCTAGTCGCGCAACGATCGGATTCGACCGCGCCGCAGTCGAGAATCGCAACCTCCGTCCCTATGGTTTCGCGCAGGCACCGCAAGGGATCATCAACGATCAGCGCTGGGCGAATCGCACGGTCAGTCTCGACTGGGTGAACAACTACGAACGGAATTTCAACGAGAATCTCCGCGCTACCTTTTCCTTCGGCACGCAGTACGTCAACTCCGACGTAAGCGACGCCTCGGCCTACAGCGAAGGATTCCCCGGTCCCGGCCAGCCGACCGTCTCCAGCGGTTCGATCAAAAACTCATTCGAAAATCGCCAGACGATCATCACCGGCGGCGGCTTTCTGCAGAGCCTCGTCGGATACAAGGACCGCTACTTCCTCACCGCCGGCCTGCGCATTGACGGCAACAGCGCGTTCGGTAAGAACTTCGGCCTGCAACGGTATCCGAAAATCAGCGGGTCGTGGGTCGCCAGCGACGAATCGTGGTGGCCATCGCGCGGTGCGACGACGCTCAAGCTGCGCGCCGCCCTCGGACAGGCCGGACGCGCCCCGGGCGCGTTCGACGCCGTCCAAACGTGGAGCCCAATTGGATGGGGCGGTCAGCCGGCCTTCCGCCCGCTCAACCTCGGCAATTCGGAACTCGGGCCGGAACGGACCACCGAAGTCGAGTTCGGTTTCGACCTGACCGCCTTCAACGGTCGCACGACGCTGGACGTCACGGCCTTCGACGCCACGACGACCGACGCGCTCTTCCCCGTCACCTCCGTTCCGTCCAACGGCTTCCTGAACAGCCAGCTCAAGAACGTCGGCAAACTGAACAAGAACGGTATTGAGCTGGCGCTCAGCAGCGTTCTAGTCGAGCGCAAGAACCTCACCCTCACGGTCGGTGTTACCGCAACCACGAATCATTCGAAGGTCGTGAGCCTCGGCGGCGCGCCGGGCTTTCAGATCGGCTCGTCGAACGCCAACGCATGGATCATCGAGGGTAAGACTGCACCGCTCATCCGTGGCCGCCTCGTCCGGAACCCGTTCGACGTGCATGCGGCGGGAACACCGGTCGATACCGTCGGGAACTACGAGTTTGGCCCGAGTCAGCCGACGCGCATCATCGGCGGTTCCATCAACGTCAAGACGTGGAAGAACATCACGGTGTCGCTGCGCGGCGAGTACCAGGGCGGCGCCTTCATCAGCGAAGACGCGTCGTATCAGGCGCTCGCGCGCAGCGTCCTCTGGCCAACCTGCTACAAGGCCTACGCGCAGATCGCCGCCGGTCAGCCGACGAACAACTGGGACAACGCCGTCTGCATTCAGAAGAATGTTCGCCCCGACATGTTCATCTTCCCGGCGGACTTCTTCAAACTGCGCGATCTCACGATCACGGTTCCTCTTGGAACGCTCATTCCGGGCACGAGGAGTTCCAGTTTTGTCTTCACGGCGCAGAACTTCTTCCGCCGCAATTTCGGATTGTCGATGTTCGATCCGGAACAGTCGGGTAACGACGGCTTCAACGTCGCGGCCCGCTACATCTCTGAGCACATTCCAGCGCCCGCGGTATTTATGACGTCGCTCCGCGTCTCCTTCTGAGGACCACTCCGATGACCATCCGAAAGATTGTCGGTCTCGCCGGCGCGGTTCTGCTCACTGCGTGCGACCTGAAAGTCACGAATCCGGGCCCCGTCAACGCCGATTTTCTCAATCAAAAAGCCGCGCTCACGGCCGTCGTCAACGGCGCCGGTCGCGACCTCGCGGAAACCATGAACTGGACCGTGTACACCGGTGCAGCGGCGGCACGTGAGATCTGGCCGGCCGGCTCAACGGGCACGTTCGGCATCAGTGTGAGTACGCAGAACGGACTACTCACCGACGATGAGAGCGGCGATGTCTGGGACCGCGCTCAGCGCGGTCGCTGGACCGCCGAGCAGGGCGCGGCGCGACTCAAGTCGGTGCTCGGTGCGGCCGACTACGCCAAGAGTCCGCTCGCCGCACAAATCCTGTTGTGGGCAGGATACTCGAATCGCCTGCTTGGTGAAAATGTGTGTGTCGGCGTGATCGACGGCGGCGCGCCGGGAGATTCCAAAATCTATTTCACCCGCGCCGAAGCCAACTTCACCGAAGCGATCGCGATTGCAACGGCGGCGGGGAGCACGCCGTTCGCGCAGGCCGCACAGGCGGCGCGTGCCTCCGTCCGGCTCGATCTTGGCAACACCAGCGGTGCCGCCGCGGACGCGGCCGGAATTCCAAATGCGTTCGCCTACAAGCTGCCGTACTTCACCACCGAACAGGTGCTGTATAATCGCATCTTCTACGCGATCGCCAATCAGCCGTATCGCGCGCATACCCAGAAGTACACGTGGGTCGAGACCTACCGGCGCACGACGCTCGATCCGCGCGTGCCCTACGACAGCAGTCTCACGCAACGCTTCGGTGATGGCGCGGTAAGCAATCAGCCAGGCGGACTGTCCGGCACCGTGCGCTGGTATTTCCAGACCAAATACGCGAAGCAGGACGCGGCCGTCAATCTCTCGACGGGATGGGAGATGCGGTTGATTGAAAGTGAAGTCAAACTCGTGAGCGGTGATATTCCAGGCGCGATGCTCCTGCTCAACGCGCGCCGCATCGCCCTCAATCTCGCCCCGGTCGTCGCCATAACGACCGCCGACGCGTGGACGGCGCTCAAGCGCGAACGGGCCATCGAGCTGTGGCTCGAGGCGCGCCGCCTCGGCGATCTGCGACGCTGGAAGACGGCCAACTCGCCGGGATCGTATGATCCGGCGGAGGATGTCGCGACGCGCAATCTCTGCTTCCCTGCCTCACTTCAGGAAAAGCAGTCGAACCCGAACTTCAAGACGCCCTAGGTTCGTCGGAGAACGGCTGACACGGCCAACGAGAAACGGCAGCGCGGAATCCCGCGCTGCCGTTTTTGTTGCCTGCTTGATGCCGGACTCAACGTCAGTCGGGCGACCCTGAGCCGGGCGTTTTTCCAGTCGCTGCAGAGCCCGATTTACGGACGGCCGAGACGACGATGGCGGTAAAGATCGCGCCGAGTATTGCCGATGCCGTCCACGTTTTCCCGCGGTCGTAGCGGCGCTCCTGAACCGCACCGATGTAGCGCAGCGGAATCGCCGCACGCCCACTTCCGGTCCAACGAACCGGCTGACCGTCGGTGGCCACCAGTTCACTGACGATGACCGACGCCGTCGAATCGGCGCCGATCTCTTGCACCTGTCCGATAACGGTGCGAATGCGCGGCCCGAGCACCCGGTCGAGCGCGGCGGTTCCTTCGGCGGTAAGCTCCAACCGGGAATCCACGCCGAGCGTGAGTGCGGTCGGCGACGCGCCGCGATACGTGAAGCAGGCGGTATTTAGCAGAAGCGCGGCGACGGCGACCGTCGCGGTGATCGAGCGCACGCTGATGCTACGAGCTTGTTGCATGCGCTGAAGGTATGACGCACACACGAGGATCAGAAGGCCCCGCCTACTGAACAGCTGCAGAACACCGGCTGAACGACGTGCATTGCCATTCGCGCGCCCGACTCGTACATTTGCCGCTTTTCCCCCCTCCCCCCATCGTCCCTCGAGAAATCAGAATGCAGATTCGTTCCTTTGCGACGCTCGCCGCGTGCGCGACCTTGATCGCGTCATGCGCCCGCGAAACCAAAGCGCCTCTCGCGCCTCGTGCCGTTGGTTTGTCGGCGCCGGTCGCCACGTACGACGCCACGCCGCTGCCCACCGTGTACACCAGCGGCGTTTCCCCGGTGATGACGTACGACCCGATCATCCCCGCGGCCGCCGATCCGACGTGGACGACGACGTCCTGCACGACGGTCCCCGCCGTCGGGCTTAACGCGAACTGGCTGAATTCGCACCCCGCGTACGTCGTCGGGGGGCATCCGTGGGAAGGGTTGCTGTTCAACGCTTTGTGGATCAACGCTTGGAACTCTCTTCCTTCGCGAGGCCCGGAAGGTCAGAGCTGGACGAAGTACACCACGCCGATCAGCGGCGTAGGCCCGTACGTGTTGCAGCTCCTCGCCGACAACTGTTCGTGGGTGTATATCGATAACCAGCTCGCTGGCGCGCAGCCGGAGGCGTACAACGCGACGAACACTAAGTATGCAGTGTCGCTAAACGGCAACCACACCCTCACGTTCATCATCTTCGACGGCGGCGGCGCAGCGGGCGGCAAGTTCCGTTTGGAGACGTTCGACTCATACATTGCCAACCGCGGTGACCCGACACTTATCTCAATCACTCCGACCGCCACCACCGTCACGTTCGGCCCTGGTCCATTTCCGTTCACCGGCTCAGCCTACACCGCGACGGCCACGGTGAACACCGGTGACGCCGCGACGATCGTCTATTCGGGCGATTGCGTGAATGTCGGCACCAGCTGCACCGCGACAGCCACCTACGCCGGCGACGAGACCCACTCGGGTAGCTCCGCGACCGCCAAAATCACCATCGGCAAGCTTCCGAGCACGACGACCGTCGGCTTCGGCGCTGGCTCCTTCGTTTACACGGGCTCGGCATTCATCGCAACGTCGACGGTGTCGCCCTCGGGAAGCGCGACCATCGCGTACAGCGGCGACTGCACCAATGCCGGCACCGGCTGCACTGCGACGGCCACATACCTCGGCAACGCGACCCACGATGGTAGTTCGGCGACCGCGAGTATCACTATTGCCACGGCCCCGAGCTCCACGACCGTGAGCTTCGGCGGAGGTCCGTTCGTCTATAAGGGTTCGGCGTTTAGCGCGACGGCAGCTGTGAGCCCCTCCGGTACCGCGACCATCGCGTACCCCGGCGACTGCACGAATGCCGGCTCCAGCTGCATCGCGACGGCCACCTTCGCGGGCGATGCGAATCACTCGCCGAGTTCGGCGACGGCGAACATCACCATCACAAAGGCCACGAGCACCACGACCGTCAGCTTCGGCGCCGGTCCGTTCGTTTACAAAGGCTCGGCATTCACGGCAACTGCGAGTGTGACCCCATCCGGAAGCGCGTCCATCGCGTACACGGGTGACTGCACGAATGTCGGCACCAGCTGTACGGCGACGGCGACGTTCGCCGGCAACTCGAACCGCACCGGAAGCTCGGCGACCGCAAACGTTTCCATCACAAAGGCCACGAGCAATACGATGGTCACTTTCGGCGCCGGCCCGTTTGTCTACACCGGCTCGGCGTTCACCGCGACCTCGAGTGTGTCCCCCGCCGGAAGCGCGGCTCTCGCGTACGCCGGTGATTGCATCAACGGCGGCAGCAGCTGCAGCGCGACGGCGAGCTACGCCGGCGACGCTAATCATCTCGGAAGCAGCGCCAGCGCAACGATCACGATCACCTATCGCGTCTGCACCGCGTTGGGCGACGAGCTTGAGAAGAGCAAAGAGTCCGGGAGCACCGTGCCCGTGAAACTTCGCGTCTGCAACGCGCAGGGCGCGAACATCAGCTCGCGGTCGCTGATCGTGAAGGCCGTGGGCGTCAGCCCGTCGGGAACACTCGACGATTCAGGCAAGGCGAACCCGGGCAACCTGTTCCGTCTCGACGGCGACAAGTACATGTTCAACTTGAGCACGAAGGGCTTTGCGGCCGGAAACTTCACGTTGGACTACACCATCGGTAGCGATCCGACGGTGTACCACTACGCGTTCAGCATCCGGGCAAAATAGGACTCACGACGCTGTGGGTCGCTCGTGCGGAAACCATCACCCGGGCGAGCGATGAGACAAAAATGAAGAACCCCCACTTCGGTACGTCCGAGGTGGGGGTTCTTCGATCCGACACATCAACGACGTACAAATAGAGGCGGGGCGATTGGAACTGCCCGTGCCGATGGGGCCTCGACCAGAACGAAGACAGGCCCGTCGTCGCCGACGGACCTGTCTTGACTACGCATTTCGCGCCGCGTGCTCCACGCGTTACGCCGCCGGCACGAACCCCGAAAACGCCATTCGATACGACTGCTTCGCCGCATCGAACTCCGCGTGGAACTTCGTCGGATGCGCGCCGATTCCCGGGATCGCCGGAATCGGGAAGTCGAACGACTTCTTCTCCATCAACATCGCCTTCGTGACCATCGGCTCGAGGAAGACCGTCTTGCCGGCGTATGAACCCACCACAATGTCGCCGCGGAACGGATCCTTGCTCTCCATCTCGGCGGCCGGCAACGAGTGCATCCCCATTTGCGGCACACACAGCCCGACGAGCGTTGACACGCCCATCATCTTCGCCATGTCAGGCGGGAGCGGGATGTCGGGGAGCGCGTAGCCGGCGGGCATCGCGGCCGGCTTCGTGAGGTCTTTGCAGTCGATCGCCATGCGACTGGCGTTCGGCACGGTATAGAAGTGGAAATCGAAGTGCGGTTGCAGGTACGGACCCGGCGGATGGCCCCCCGCTTCCCAGTACATGGTGAAGTGGTTGAGCCCTGTCTCCTTGCGCGCTGCCTCGGGCACGTCGAGCACCGCGCTGGCCGCGGGCGGCCAGACCATCGCGTCTACGGCCGGCGCGTTCTCGATGCTGGCGATGGGCACCGTCGCCCCGACTTCGAGTACCGTGGCGCCTTTCATGGACGCGAAGGTGCAGACCTGCGCCTTGTTGACAGTGGCACAGCCACCGCTCACTTCCGCGATGGGTGCCTCCTTCGCGCACGCGCCGATCACGGCGGTGAGCGCGATGAACGACATAAGACGAACCGGTCTCAACATGTTGAGCCTCTGGGAGGGGGGATGGTGCAACACGCGAAGTTACGAAGTTCTGTGCGCGCGTGCTAGTCGCCGGCCGGATGATCCGCAGTGCTGCCACCAAGGGCCCACCGCGAGCCCGTAGTGCCGCGTGAGGATCCCCCTCGCTCTCGCTCCTATTTCAGTTCAGCGCTCCACGGTCGCGGAGTTCACGTGGGTGACGCGGCGCCTCCGGTACTGCTCGTGGAAAACGATCCAGCAGCGTCCTTTCGGACGCTGCTGGATCGTGATGGACTTCAACTAAGTGGAGGCGGGGAGATTCGAACTCCCGTCTTGAATAGGATCTTCCGCAACGTCTACGCGTGTAGCCCTTCGATTGGTGTTTCAATCCGCTGGCCGAA
>JAYVPN010000106.1:0-23904 GCA_043757365.1 Gemmatimonadota bacterium
CATGTTCGCGCCGTCGAGATAGACCTGGCCGCCGTGCGCGTGAATCGTCGCGCAGACCTCCTTGATGGCCACTTCGAACACGCCATGCGTGCTCGGATACGTCACCATCAGCGCGGCGAGGTTCTGCGAATGCTGCTCGGCTTTTGCGGTGAGATCGGCAACGTCGATGTTGCCACTTGCGTCAGTTTTCACGACCACGACCTGCATCCCGGCCATCACCGCACTCGCCGGATTCGTGCCGTGCGCCGACTGCGGAATCAGGCAGATGTTGCGATGCGTGTCACCACGCGAATGGTGATAGGCCCGAATCACCAGCAATCCGGCGTACTCGCCCTGCGATCCGGCGTTCGGCTGCAAACTCACGGCATGGAATCCGGTGACACTCGCGAGCGCCTTTTCCAGCCGCACGAACATCGTCTGGTAGCCCTTCGTCTGCGACACCGGCGCGAATGGATGGATGCCGCCGACTTCCTGCCACGTCACCGGAAACATCTCGGCGGCGGCATTGAGTTTCATCGTGCAGCTGCCGAGCGCAATCATCGAGTGCGTGAGTGAAAGGTCACGAGACTCGAGTTTACGCATGTACCGCTGCATCGCGGTTTCGCTGTGATAGCGGTCGAACACCGGATGCGTGCAAAACGGGCTCGTGCGGGCGAATCGTTCGTCGAAGCGTACATCGACGCCAGCGGCGAGCGTCGCGAGGTCGAGCTTGTGCGGCGCGCCGCTATTGAACGCGGTGAGCAGGTCGCTTACATCGTCCATCGTCGTGAGTTCGTCGAGAGCCGCGCCGACGTCACCGTTCTCGAAATAACGAAGATTGATCTTCAGCTTTTCGGCGGCCGTCCGTACCGTCGGCGTGCCGTTCACTCGGATGGTGTCGAAGAAGTTCTCGTGCCGCACGGTAAAGCCGAGCGCGCGGAGCCCGGCCGCGAGCAGTTCGGCGCGGTGACGCACGCGCTGCGCGATACGGGTGAGCCCCGCGGGGCCGTGCCACACCGCGTACATGCCGGCGATCACGGCGAGCAGCACCTGCGCAGTGCAGACGTTGCTCGTCGCCTTCTCGCGGCGGATATGCTGTTCGCGCGTCTGCAGCGCCATGCGGAGCGCCGGCTTGCCGTGACTGTCGCGGCTTACGCCGATTAGACGGCCAGGAATGTGGCGCTTGTACTCGTCCTTCGTGCTGAAGAATGCTGCGTGCGGGCCACCGTAGCCGTACGGCACGCCAAAGCGCTGCGAGTTGCCGACGGCGATGTCGGCGCCCCACTCGCCAGGCGGCGTGAGGAGTGTCAACGCGAGCAAATCTGTCGCCACGATCACGAGCGCGCCGCCGGTGTGCGCACGCTCGGCGATGGCGCGGTGGTCGATCACGGCGCCGTCCGTCCCCGGATACTGGAGCAGCACCGCACAGTGCGCGTCGTTCGCCGCGTAGGTCGCGGCGTCACCGACGACGACCGTGATACCGCGGGCTGCGGCGCGCGCCGAGACGACGTCGATCGTCTGCGGGTGACAGTCGTTCGCGACGAACACCGTATCGCGTCCCGCGGCGGCGAGGCCGTGAGCCATCGTCACGGCTTCGGCCGCGGCGGTCCCTTCGTCGAGCAGCGATGCGTTGGCGATCGGGAGTCCCGTCAGATCGCTCACCATCGTCTGGTAGTTGAGCAGCGCTTCGAGACGTCCCTGCGCGATCTCGGCCTGATACGGCGTGTACGCCGTGTACCAGCCCGGATTCTCCATGACGTTGCGCTGGATCACGGCCGGCATGTGCGTGCCGGCGTAGCCGGTGCCGATGAATGAGCGCCATACGTCATTTGCGCTCATCTCTTTGCGAAACGCGATCAGCGCGTCCTGTTCAGATTTTGCCGCCGGCACGTCGAGTGCGGCGCGAAAACGGATCGCCTCGGGAATCGTCGCGTCTATGAATGCGTCGAGGGTCGGATATCCGACCGCGTCGAGCATCGCGCTCACGTCGGCATCGGACGGGCCAATGTGGCGCGGAACGAAGGAATCGGGCTGCGGGAGCGTGCTCACGTCGTGGGCTCCTGAACGGGACGCCGGGCGCCCCGAAAGTTCACGGAAGGTCTTGATGGACAGCCACTGAAACGTAATCGCTTTCAAAAGCGTATGCGAAACCGGATGCTGAACCGCGATGTCGCTATTTTCCTGACATGATAGGACCGATATGGCGGCTGCTCGACTCCGGCGCGCTCGACGGCGCGGAGCAGATGGCGCTCGACAGCGGCCTGATGGATCGGGCGCGTCAAACGGGCGAGACGGTCCTTCGCGTCTATCGCTGGACGCGCCCGACCCTTTCGTTCGGCCGGCACGAGACCGTCGTCGGCCACTTCGATCGCGTGCGGCTTGCCGCGGCCGGCGTCGACGCGGTGCGGCGCCCGACCGGCGGACGCGTGCTGCTCCACGACCGCGAGGTCACGTACAGCGTGACCGCCCAGATCGCCGACGATGAGTCGCTCCGCATGAGTTACGCGCGGATCAATGCGCTGCTCATCACCGCGCTGCGCGCGATCGGCGCGCGCGTCGAGCCGGCCGCGACGTCGCTCGCTCGCCGGCCGGGTGGAGCGCCGTGCTTCGCCGAGCCGGCGGCCGGCGAACTGGTCTTTGACGGCCGGAAGCTCGTCGGCAGCGCCCAGGTTCGCGATCGCGGTGCACTGCTACAGCACGGCTCCATTCTCCTCGGTGATGATCAGGCGCGAATTCTCGCGCTGGCATCCTCGCCGCTCGTTCCCCCGGCGCCGGCTGCAACTCTCTGTGAGGCAGCAGGCACCGAGCTCGGCTACGCGCAGGTTCGCGACGCACTCTTCGCGGCGGCCGCCGCAGCCGCGCCCGGGGCATCGCCAATCGATCCGGTCGAGGCAGCGCGCTTCGCCGAGACTCACCGCGCCCGCTACTCGTCTATAGAATGGACGTGGCGCGCGTGACCTCATACTGTTGGCCGACCTCCTTAGGAGCTCCATGCGACTCCCTGCGAAAATCTCGATCGCCCTCGTGTTGTTCATTGCTGCCGCGGGCTGCGCAGGAAGGGACAGTGGCGGCGGCGGCACCGTGGTCATTGCGACCGCATCGGACGCCGAGACCTTTTTGCCGCCGTTCGTTTCGACGACGCAGGCGCAGGCCGTCACCGACAACCTGTTCGATCGCCTCGCGGATATCGGTCCGTCACTGAACACCGTCGGCGATGCCGATTTTCAGCCGCGGCTCGCCGCGCGATGGGAGTGGAGCAAAGATTCGTTGAACGTCACGTTCCACCTCGATCCGCGCGCAACGTGGCACGACGGCAAGCCGGTGCGCGCCGGCGACGTGCGATTCGCGCTCTCGATTTTCGTCGACCCGGCGCTCAACTCGCCCTCGGGCGGTGATCTGCGATCTGCGATCGACTCGGTGAGCGTCGGCGACAGCGTCACTTGCACGGTCTGGCTCAAGCAGCGCGGCCCCGAACAGTTCTACACGGTCACGAAGGGACTGTCACCGCTCCCCGAACACCTCATGAAGAACATGCCGCGCGATTCGACGATGCGCGCATCGGCGTTCGCCCACGCTCCTGTCGGCAGCGGTCCGTTTCGCTTCGTGAAGTGGGTGCCGCGTCAGCGCACCGAGATCGCCGCGGTCGATGGTTTCTACCGCGGACGGCCGAAGCTCGACCGCGTTATTTGGACCTTCGTCCCCGAAGTGGCGACGGCGGTGCAGCAACTGTTCGCCGGCGACGCCGACTTTCTCGAGATCCTCTCCCCCGGCGATGTCGCCGAGGCCGCGAAGCATTCGCAGGTTCGCGTCACGCTCCTGCCGGCATTCTCGTACAATTTTCTTGATTTGAATCTCCACGACGGCGCCACGGAGCGCCCGCATCCACTCTTCGGTGACCGCGCGATGCGTCGAGCGCTGACGATGGCGATCGATCGCGAGGCGATGGTGAAGAGCGCCTTCGACTCGCTCGCTACCGTTGGCCTCGGACCGTTCGTGCGCGCGCAGTGGAGTTCGGACACGACGATTACCCGCATCGCGTTCGATCGTGCAGCCGCCGGACACACGCTCGATTCACTGGGATGGCGCGCCGGCACCGACGGCATGCGCAGCCGGAACGGCAAGCCACTCGCGTTCTCGATCATGGTGCCGTCGTCGAGCAAGAACCGCGTACGCGTTGCCACCCTGCTGCAGGAACAGCTTCGGCTCGCGGGCGTGAAGGTCGAGTTGCAAACGCTCGATTTTCCGGCCCTCGTCGCGGCGCTCAACAAGCGTTCGTTCGACGCGTTCATGGGCGGTTTCAATACGACGCCGAGTCCGAGCGCGCTCCGGCAGACCTGGTCAACGGCCGCCGGCGCAAAGGGCGGTCCGTTCAACCCGGGCCGCTACGCCAATCCGGTATTCGACGCGGAAACAGACAGTGCCCTCGCCGCCGTCAGCGTTGCCGCGGCACGTCCGCACTTTCACGCCGCCTACGAACAGATCATCAACGACGCGCCGGCGATCTGGCTCTACGACTACCGCTCGCCGACGGGCTCGCACACGCGGCTCGTGACCGGACCGCTCAACACGAATACGTGGTGGATGACGATTCCCAACTGGTCGATCGCACCGGGCGGGCGGCTGCCGCGCGACGCCGCGCCCGCCAAGCCGTAGGCGGTGCGGCGTCCCCTGATCGTTCGTGTCGCACAGGCGGTCCTGATCGTGGCGCTCGTCGCCACGCTCGCCTTTTTCCTGCTACACCGTGCCCCAGGCGATCCGCTCGCCACGGGTTTCGACGATCCGCAGATATCGGAGTCGTATCGCGCCGCCGAACGCGCACGGTTCGGCCTCGACCGTCCGCTCGGCGAGCAGTACGTCCGGTGGCTCGCGAATTACGCGCGCGGTGACTTCGGCTGGTCGTACACGCGCGGACGCCCGGTCGCGGCAGTGCTCGCCGACGCGATTCCGAACACGCTGCTCCTGAGCGGACTCGCGCTCGTGTTGGGTATCGCCGGCGGGCTCGCACTCGGCACCTGGCAGGCGGCGAGGCGAGGCAGCTCGGCGGAACGCATTAGCGACGCGTTGGGGATCGTCGTTCTGTCATCGCCGGAGTTTCTCCTGTCGCTTGGCGCGCTCTCTGTTTTTGCGATTCGCTGGCGACTGTTTCCGGGCAGCGGAATGGTCGATGCGGTGACGCACGACGGACTGCCACTCGCGGGTCGTCTCGGCGACGTCGGCGCGCATCTGGCGCTGCCGACGATGACACTCGCCGTCCTCACGGCGGTTTCGATCGCCCGCTATCATCGTGCGGCAATGTTGGCCGTGATCCCCGAAGATTTCGTGCGCACCGCGCGCGCCAAGGGGGCGACGGAACGGCAAGCGCTCCTCCGCCACGCGTTGCCCACTGCCATCGGCCCGGTCATCACGATCGCCGGCCTGCTCCTCCCGACGCTCGTCGGCGGCGCGGTGATCGTCGAGAAAGTCTTTGCGTGGCCCGGTGTCGGGCTCCTGATGATCGAGGCGATCGGAGGGCGGGACTATCCGCTCGTACTCGCCGGCGTCGTCTGCTCGAGCGCGCTCGTCGTGCTCGGCGCACTGTTCGCCGATCTCGCGGTGATGTCGCTCGACCCTCGTCGGGCGCGCGATGTTTGAAGGCCGCAGAGCGTCATCCGCCGCGCTGAGCCGCGCGATGCACGGCGCCGCGCCGCGCTTCGCGCTCGCGCTGCTCGGTGCGGTGCTGCTCGCCGTGATCGCCGCGCCGCTGCTCGCTCCGGCGAATCCGTCGGTCATGTCGAACATCATCACCGACCGCGCACTCGCGCCGTCGCTCGCGCATCCGTTCGGCACGGACAGCTATTCGCGCGACGTGCTGAGCCGTGTGCTTTACGGCGGTCGCGTCTCCCTGACCGTCGCGGCGCTGTCGGTCTTCGTCGCAGTGACGCTCGGCGTACTGTGGGGAGTGGTTGCAGGAGCCGCTGGCGCGGTTGTCGACGCGACGATGATGCGCATCACCGATGTCCTGCTCGGCATGCCACGGATCGTGCTCTTGCTCGCCATTGTTGCGACGACGGGTCCGCTTTCGCCGATCGCAATCGCCCTGCTTCTCGGATTTACAGGATGGGCCGCGATGAGCCGCCTCGTGCGCAGCGAAGTGCGGGCGCTCTCGCAACGCGAATATGTGATCGCGGCCCGCGCCCTCGGCGTCACCGAGTGGGGCATCGTCCGGATGCACCTGCTGCCCGCGGTTGTCCCGCAGGTGATTGTCGCGGCGACACTCGCGCTCGCATCGGTGATCCCGCTCGAGGCATCGCTCTCGTTCATCGGACTCGGCGTCCAGTCACCAACCCCGAGTTGGGGCAACATCATTCTCGAGGGGGCGGATCGTCCCGCCGATCTCTGGTGGCTCATCGCCTTCCCGGCAGTCGCGATCATCATCACGGTGACCGCCGTCAACGTGCTCGGGGAACGGTTGCGCGAAGCGGTCGACCCCCGGGAGCGGAGACTCCGATGACGCCGCTGCTCGAAGTCCGCGATCTCCGTGTGACGTTCGAAAACGAGCGTGAGCCCATCACCGCCGTGAACGGCATCTCCTTCGCGATCGGTGCTGGGGAGTCGGTCGCGCTCGTCGGGGAATCGGGATGCGGAAAAAGCGCGAGCGCACTGGCGATCATGCGGTTGCTCCCACCACACGCGTCCGTCGCGATGGCAAGCACCGTGCGGTTCGTCGGACGCGATCTGCTCGCGATGGCAGACGCGGAATTGAACGACCTGCGCGGACGACGGCTCTCGATGATTTTTCAGGATCCGGCTGCGGCGCTGAATCCGTTGATGCGGATTGGTGATCAGGTCGCCGAGGTCGCGCTTCTGCACGGCGAGAAATCGAAACGAGCCGCGCAAGATCGCGCCGTCGAGATGCTCGATCGCGCCGGTATTCCCGATGCCGGCGTACGCGCCCGCCAATATCCACACGAGTTGAGCGGCGGGCTGCGGCAGCGGGTCGTGATCGCGATGGCATTGCTGCTGCGGCCGGCGCTGATCATCGCCGACGAGCCGACCTCAGCGCTCGACGTCATCGTCCAAGCCGAGATTCTCGGCCTCCTGCGGGAACTCCAGCGCGAATGCGGCTCGGCGCTCCTGCTGATTACGCACGATTTCGGCGTCGTCACCGCGCTGTCGTCGCGCGTCCTCGTCATGCAGCGCGGACAGATCGTCGAGGACGCCCCCGCCGAGCAGATCTTCCGTGCGCCGCAGCATCCACACACGATCGAACTTCTGCAGGCCGTGCCGCGCATCGGCGCACCGCGATGAGCGGACCGCTCGTCGAGGTGCGCGGGCTCTCCGTCGATTTCGCCCGCCGCGGCGGCGCGGCGGTGACGCACGCGGTGCGCAACGTCTCGTTCGATATTGCGCGCGGCGAGACAGTCGCACTCGTCGGCGCTTCAGGCTCCGGCAAGTCGACAACCGGTCGTGCGCTCCTCCGCCTCATCGAGCCGACGGCCGGCGTCATTCTGTTCGACGGCACCGCCCTGACGACCCTCGCGCGCGAGCCGCTCCGGCAGCTCCGGCGCCGGATGCAAATTGTTTTTCAGGATCCGTCGGTGGCGCTCGACCCGCGGCGCACGGTCGGCGCATCGATCCGTGAAGGGATCGATGCGCACCCGACAGCGCTCCGCGTTGCCGACGCCGCGGATGCGACGGCTCGCGTTGCGCGGCTACTCGACGAAGTCGGCCTCCGCGCCGCAGACGCCGCACGATATCCGCACGAGTTTTCCGGCGGACAGCGACAGCGCATCGCGATCGCCCGGGCCCTCGCCGTCGAACCGGAGTTCATCGTCCTCGACGAAGCCGTCTCGGCGCTCGACGTCACCGTGCAGTCGCGCATTCTGGATTTGCTCGCCGCTCTGCAACGTGACCGCGAGCTCACCTATCTGTTCATCGCTCACAACCTTGCCGTCGTCGAGCGGATCGCGACGCGCGTCGCCGTTATGCAGCTCGGCCAGATCGTCGAGCTCGCGCCGGCGGCGACACTCTATGCCGACCCGCGCGATCCGTATACCAAGGCGCTCCTCGCCGCCGTTCCGTCGATTCCGATCATATCGGCGAACGCAAAATCGTAGTCGCCGCTTGCGGGAAGTCGGACCGTTCCTGACGTTTTGACCGTACGCACTTCGCTCTCCAACTCCACCATACCGTGACCAACGCCGCACACGCCGACGTCTTTGCCGACCGCGCGCTCTTCGGACATCCCCGCGGGCTCGGCCTGCTCTTTGCCGCCGAGATGTGGGAACGCTTCTCCTACTACGGCATGCGCGCGCTGCTCGTGCTCTATCTCGTCAATGCACAGCACTGGACGACGGCGAGGGCGGCGAATCTGTACGGCACGTACACGCTCCTGGTCTATCTCACACCGCTGATCGGCGGTTATCTCGCTGACCGCTATATCGGGACGCGGCGCTCGCTCGTGCTCGGCGCAATCATCATTTCGATCGGGCACTTCACGCTCGCGTTCACCGGTGAGACGGCGTTCTATGTTGGCCTCAGCCTTATCATCATCGGTACCGGCTTTTTCAAATCGAACGCGGCGACCCAGGTCGGCCAGATTTATTCCGAGGGTGACACACGGCGCGATGCCGGCTTCACGATCTACTATATGGGGATCAACCTCGGCGGCTTTCTCGGGCCGCTGATCTGCGGCTACCTGGCGCAGAATCCGTCGTACGGCTGGCACTACGGCTTTGCCGCCGCCGGCGTCGGGATGGTGCTCGGGCTCATAACGTATCTCTGGGGACGCGAGAAATATCTTCCCGGTATCGGTCTCCCGGCGCGCACGGCGATGACGGCGAAGCCGGGCGAAGTCATTCCCGACTCGAACCCGATGCACGGCGTTATCGGCGCGGTCATAGGCGGCGCGATCGGATTCTTCAGCGGCGGCGGTAGCTTCATCGGACTCGGCGTCGGTGCATTGATCGGCGCCTCGCTCTCGATCACGCTGCTCGGCACGAACGGCGAGGAGCGCAAACGAGTCGTCGCGATTTTCATCGTCGCCTTCTTCATCGTCTTCTTCTGGGCGGCGTACGAACAGGCCGGCAGCTCGATGAACCTCTTTGCTGACCGCAACACCGATCTCACGCTCGGCGGGCTTACGTCCCAGCCGATTCCGTCGAGCTGGTTCCAGTCGGTGAATTCCGCCTACATCCTGCTCTTCGCACCGATTTTCGCGGCAATGTGGGGCATCCTCGGTCGCAAAGGATGGGAGCCGAGCACCGCGATGAAGATGGTGATCGGCCTCTTTTTGCTCGGCATCGGCTTCGTCTTCCTGGTACTCGGCGCGAGGGGCGCCGATCAGGGACTCAAGGTCAGCTGGATTTGGCTGGTCGCCGCCTACGGCTTTCACTCGTTCGGCGAACTCTGTCTCTCACCGATCGGCCTCGCCTACGTTTCGAAGATTTCGCCGGTTCGGTTCTCGGCGCTGCTGATGGGCGTCTGGTATCTCTCGAACGCGACGGCCAACAAACTCGCCGGCAGCGTCGCGGCGCTCGTCGACAAGATTCCGACGCTGACGCAGTTCTACACGATATTCGTCGTCAGCTCGTTTACGGCCGGCTTCTTGCTGCTCCTCTGCGTGCCGCTGCTCAAACGACTCACCGCAACCGTGAAGGCGTAGCACAGCGCGTTGCGCGCCGAAGATGGGGCAGCTACGGCTGCCCCATCTTTCGCTTGAGTTCGGCGAGACGCTCGTCGGCGGATGCGTCGGCCGCGTTCCGCGCCTGCTGGCGCGCGAGACCGTCGAGCTCTGAGTTGAGCTTCGAATCGTTTCGCAACCCGAGCTCTTCGTCGGAAATCCCCGCGCTGCCCGGCGCCGCGGCAGATCCGACACCAGCGTTGGCCGACTTCAGCCCTGCCATCATCTCGCCGACTTCGCGTTCGGCGAGCTGAAACTCGGCGTCCTGCGCGGCGAGCTTCTGCTCGAGTACCGCAATGCGCTCGCCGTGCTGCTGTTCGTGCTTCGCGGCGAGCACCACTGTTTCGGCGTCATTGATCCCTTCGGCAAGTGTCTTGCGACGCTGCATAGTCGCAAGCGCCTCGCGCTCGGCGGTCAGACGACGGCGCGTGACTTCCACCCCCTCACGCAGATCGTCGACACCGAGCTTCGCGCTCACGAGCGCGCGCTTCATGTCGGCGATGACGGCGCGCCGGTCGGCCGGCGCGACGCGGCCGCCGAGCAGATCTTGCAACGCGGATTTCAGCGATTCGAACATGCGGACCGGCCATTCTGCGGCTGGGGGAATGAGGCCGTGGCACTCGCCGCGGATGGGGTTCCTGATGTAGCATAGGTGATGTCTTTGCTCGTCGCCATCAGTGCGACCTCCTCGGAGTGGAACGGATCCGAGCGGGTGCGCCTCTCCACGAATTACGTACGGTCGCTCGAGGGCGCAGGTTTGGTTCCCTTCGTCGTCCCGCCCCTCACGGCCCCCGGCGGTGCCCTCGCGCTGCTCGAGAACGCCGGCGGCCTGCTGCTCAGCGGTGGTGAAGACGTCGATCCGGCGCGCTACGGCGCGGCGCGGCATCCGGCGACCGGCCTCCCGAACGTGCCACGCGACGTCACCGAGCTGGCGCTCTTGGCCGCCGCGAAAACGCTGAAGCTCCCAGTGCTCGCGATCTGCCGCGGCGTGCAGCTCCTCAATGTCGCGATGGGTGGCACGCTCGTGCAGGACCTGCCGAGCGAGCGGCCGTCGACGATCAATCACGACGAGTCGTCCGAGCGCACCGAACGCTCCCACGCGATCACCCTGGTGGAGGGATCGCTGGTCGCGCAGGCCACCGGGACGCGCGAACTGATGGTGAACTCGTATCACCATCAGGCGGCCGACCAGATCGCCCCGGGGCTTCACGTGACCGCGACCGCGCCGGACGGCGTGATCGAGGGCCTCGAAGTCGAAGATCCCGACTGGTGGGTGCTCGCGGTGCAGTGGCATCCCGAGGATCTGACCCTCGACGCAGAGCCCTGGGACCGGGGCATTTTCCGGGCCTTCGCCGAGCAGGTTCGGCGCTCCGAGCTGCGATAGTGTCACCTGCACCGGGAGCGCCGGTGCGTTAGCGGGGTACCCCACGGTAGAAACTCTTGGCCCTCGGACCTAGTTTTCTCATGAGTCCTGCCGTGGTGGCAATCCGCACTTCGAGGTTCCGTGCTCTATATCTGCATTCCGTCGTACAACGAGGCTCCGACCGTCGGCGTGTTACTCTGGCGCATCCGCAAGGTGTTCCAGGAGTACTCGCGCGAATACGAGATCATCGTCTACGACGATGCGAGCACCGACGGCACGCGCGAAGCACTGACGCCGTACAAGAAAGTGATGCCCTTGACGGTGATTGGCGGCAGCAATCGCGTCGGCTATGCGCGCGCGGTGGAAGCGTTGCTCCGGTCGGCCAGCGAGCGCACGAAGTATCCGCGCCGCGACGCCGTCGTGATGATGCAGGCTGACTTCACCGATCAGCCCGAGCATCTCCCGGAACTCGTGAAGCGCTTCGAAGGCGGCGCCGACATCGTCGTCGGTGAGGCCGTGGTCGGGCCGACGGCGCCGGAGCCGGTCCGCAAACTCGCCCGACTGGCCAAATGGATGCCGGCCCTCTGGCCGCTTCGCTCCGCGATGACCGTGCCGGGCGCGAAGGATCCGTTCAACGGCTATCGCCTCATGCGCATCAGCCTCATCCGCGATCTGCTCAAGGCGCACGGTGAGCGGCCGTTCGTCGATGGGCCGGTCTGGTCGGTGAACATTGAATTGTTGAAAGCCGCCGCGCCCTTCGCGCGACGAATCGAGTCACTCCCACTGGCAAGCCGCTGGGATGTACGCCTGCGCGACAGTCGCGTGCGGCCGTGGCCCGATGCGGTAGAAATCATCAAGCGTGGCTGGGCGTCGCGAAGTAATCGCACACCCGCTGCAGTATCAACGGCCGCGCCAACTCCGGCGCCGAATCGTACGCCGACCGCCGCCGCGTGATGCCCTGCATCGTGCGACGCCTCGCCGCGCTCGCGCTCCCCGCACTGCTGGCATTCGGCGCCGGCGCCGGACGCCCGACGCAGGCGGCCGCGCAAAAGCGCGCTGCCGTGCCGTGGGTGAGTGGAGAATTGCTCGAGTACGAGGTGAAGTTCGGATCGATCACCGCTGGCTCCGGACGGATATCGGTCGTCGGTCACGATACCGTCCGCGGTCGCGATACGTGGCGCCTCCGCTTCAACGTCACGGGCGGAATTCGATTCATCTATCGCCTCAATGACACCTTCGAGAGCTTTTTCGACAGCGAGAAGTTAGTGGCGCTCCGCTTCAACCAGAATCTCTCGGAGGGCAACCGCGACACAAAGCGCCTCTATGAGATCTACCCGGATCGAAAGGTCTACACGAAGAATGGCGGAGAAGAGATGCCGAGCGTCGCTCAGCCGCTCGACGATGCGTCGTTCCTTTTCTTCGTTCGCAGCATTCCGCTCGAAGTCGGGAAGACGTATGAGTTCGACCGCTACTACGATCCGAAGTCGAATCCGGTCATCGTGAAGGTCCTGCGCCGCGACACCATCGACGTGCCAGCCGGCCGCTTCCCGACAATCGTCGTCCAGCCGATCATCAAGACCTCGGGCATCTTCTCCGAGGGTGGCAAGGCCGAACTCTGGCTCTCCGACGACAAGTACCACAATCTTATTCAGATGAAAACCAAGCTGAATTTCGGCTCGCTCAATCTGTATTTGAAAAAGATCACGATTCCGGGCACGGGTACCGGCGCCAAAAGCCGCGCCTCGGCCGAAACAACCGCAGCGCCGGACACGGTGCACGAATGAGCGACGGCTCGCCGCGTCCACGCGAAACCGATCTCGCGCGCGTCAAAACAATTCCGGTCGGCGGCCGCCCGAACAAAGTACGCGCCGAGGAGTTCTCCTCACCACCGGGCGCCGACCGCTCGTTCGCCGCATTCATTCGCGCGCTCCCTGATGTCCTGGTGGCGCGCGATTTCCGAAACGTCGTCAGTGCGATTGCCGCGGCGAAGCAGAACGGGCGCGGCGTCGTCGTGATGCTCGGCGGTCACATCGTGAAGACCGGACTCGCGCCGGTGCTGATTGACCTGATGAAGCGGGGCGTCATCACGCATCTGGCGATGAACGGGTCGGCGGCGATCCACGACTACGAGATCGCGCGCTTCGGCGGTACCTCCGAGGACGTCGCCGTCGGCCTGCGCGACGGCACCTTCGGCATGGCTGAGGAAACGGGGCGCGGACTGAACGAAGCGTTCATTCGCGGCAGTGCCGCCGAACAGGGGATGGGCGAGGCGGTTGCCGTCGCGCTCAACATGGAGAAGCAGCTCGCGCACCCTGAACTCTCGGTGATTCTCGCCGCCTGGCGGCTCGGCATCCCCGTGACGGTGCACGCCGCGCTCGGCGCCGAGATCATCCATCAGCATCCGGCGGCGAGCGGCGCGGCGATCGGTGATACCAGTCATCGCGATTTCCGTCGTCTCGCTGCGAGTCTTGAAACGATCGACAATGGCGGCGTGGTGCTGAACTTGGGCAGCGCGGTGATCATGCCCGAGGTCTTTCTCAAGGCGCTGACGATCGCCCGCAATGTGACTGGCGGCGCGCCGAAGAATTTCGTGACGTGCGATCTCGACATGCAACGTCACTATCGGCCGACGATGAACGTAGTGCAGCGTCCGACGCTTGATAGCGGGAAAGGGTATTCGATCACTGGGCATCACGAGATCATGGTGCCGCTGTTATGCTGGGCGGTTGTTGAAGCGATCGAGGCTGGGAAAGTTTAACGACACCTCGGATGCGCGCGGATACTACAACAGCAACTGCAACGGCGGCCGCGGATTTCGCGGAAACGCGCGGATAGAGCGACAAAAAAACATCGGGGGAACTACTCTCTTGGCGAGCGTAGTTCCCCCGTATGCTTTAGTAGTACTCGCGCGTTTCCGCGAAATCCGCGGCCGCCGTTGCTGTTGCTGTTGCCGTTGCTGTTGCCGTTGCCGTTGCTATTGCTGTTGCTGTTGCGGTATCGGCGTACATCCGAGGCGTCGTTCAACCCGCCCCGGGTAGCTGTCAGACGATCAGTACCTCGTCGTCCCCGAGAACTTCTCGCGCAACTGCTTCGCCGTGCCCGGACTGACGACGCGGATCACCAGATACACGCACCCGCCGATCAGCAGGATCTTGAGCGCAACGCCGGCGAGGACAAAGAAGAGCCCGAGGCCGAAGATCGCGACGCCGAACACGAGCTTGAGCGCGAAAAGTCCCAACAGGGCCATCACGCCAACGGTGAAAATAGTGCGGAGCATTGGAAATCCTCGACTGGGTCTGCCGTCCTTACGGAATGCTCGCCGGTGGTGTTTCACGCGTCAACCACATCCGGACAATTTGCTATGTAACCTATATAATAGTGTTTGATGGTTACTGTACTCTGGCCCCCGTTCCCCCTCCTCCATACATTCAACCGCAGCCCGGCTCGTCAGGGCGCTCGGCAGTTTTCCCGCACCTCTTAGCGAGATGGGCGAAACTCTCTACCAGATTCTTGGCCGGCACCGCGCCGAGCCCCTGCCCGAGCGAAAGCCGAGCTGGCTCAAAGTGAAAGCGCCCGGCGGCGCCAACTATCTCCACCTCAAGAACATGATGCGGGAGCTGGACCTCCACACCGTGTGCGAGGAAGCCCGCTGCCCGAACGTCGGCGAGTGCTGGGAGCACGGCACCGCGACCTTCATGATCCTCGGCGACGTCTGCACGCGTAACTGCGCCTACTGCGCCGTCGCCCACGGACGCCCACCGAAGTTCGATCCCGCGGAACCATCGCGAGTCGCCGAGGCGGCGCGGAAGATGAATCTCCGCCACCTCGTCATTACATCCGTCGATCGCGATGATCTTCCGGACTTCGGCGCCTGGGCCTTCGCCGAAGTGATTCGCCTGGTGCACGAGAGCGCTCCCGGCTGTTCCGTCGAAGTGCTCGTCCCCGATTTCCAGGGGAATGAGGATTCGATTCGCAGCGTGCTCGAGGCGCGTCCCGAGATCTACAACCACAATACCGAGACCGTCCCCCGCCTTTATAAGAAGGCCCGTCCCGGCGGCCGCTACGAGCGCGTGAAGCAGATCTTTCGCTTCGCCAAGCAAGTCGCGCCGGACATCCCGACCAAAACCGGCATCATCCTCGGCATGGGCGAGACCAACGAGGAAATCCTCGACACAATGCGCGATCTCCGCACCGTGGATGTGGACATTCTGACGCTCGGCCAGTACCTGCGCCCGAGCGATGCGCACATCGCCCTCGACCGCTACGTCACGCCGGATGAGTTCCGGATGTTCTACGAAGCAGGGATGAAGATGGGCTTCAAGCACGTCGAGAGCGCGCCGCTCGTGCGGTCGAGCTATCACGCGTGGGAGCAGGTGCAGGCCGCCGGCGTGCAGGGCTAAGGCAAAACCGCACTACCAACCACCAAGACCATGGCCACAAAAAAGAGATCCGAGACCGCATCCGCAACAGCGGCCGCCGGCGTTGCGCCGGCGAGCGCTGCGATCAACAAGGAACTGCTCCACTCGATGATCCTCCAGCGCCGCTTCGAGGAGAAAGTCGCCGAAGCGTACGCGCTCGGAAAGATTGGCGGCTTCTGCCATCTCTACATCGGCCAGGAAGCGGTCGGCACCGGCTGTATCTCGATGCTGCGCCCCGACGACTACGTCATCACCACGTATCGCGACCACGGTCAGGCGATCGCCCGCGGCATCACGCCGCGCGCCGTGATGGCCGAGCTGTTCGGACGCGTCGACGGCTGCTCGAAGGGCAAGGGCGGCTCGATGCACATGTTCGACCGCAACGTGAACTTCCTCGGCGGCCACGGTATTGTCGGCGGCCACGTGCCGATCGCGACCGGCGTCGCCTTTGCGATCAAGTATCGCGGCGGCGATCAGTGCATCGTCTGCTTCATGGGCGAGGCCGCGGTGAACAACGGCGCCTTCCACGAATCGCTGAACATGGCCGGGCTCTGGAAGCTCCCAGTGATTTACGTGATCGAGAACAACAAGTACGGCATGGGCACGTCGGAGACGCGTTCGTCATCGATCAAGGAGATGTACAAGCGCGGCGATACGTATTCGATCGCCAACGCCGAGGTCGACGGCCAGGACGTACACGCCGTGCGACAGGCGATGGCGGAGGCCATCGAGCGCGCGCGCACGAACTACGAGTCGACGCTGCTCGAGATCAAGACGTACCGCTTCATGGGCCACTCGATGTCGGACGCCGTAAGCGGCACGTACCGCACGAAGGCCGAGCTCGAGGAATACATGAAGCGCGACCCGATCAATCTGCTGAAGCAGAAGATGAAGGCCGCGGGCGAGATCACCGACGCCGATATCGCAAAGATCGAGCAGGAGATCGCAGCGGTGGTACAGGACGCGTGGGACTTCGCCGATGCGAGCCCGGAGCCGCCGCCGGAGGCGTTGTTTGAAGACGTGCTCGTAGAAACGGTGTCGATGTAGCGCGAAGAACTACAACTGCGAGTGTACGGTTCACCGTTGTCCGCACACCGTTCGCAGTTAAGCAGACGCAGTAACCGTTCACTGTAGACGGATAACGGTACACCGTTCACTCGCCCTTGCCCTTTAAAAATGCCAGTCATTACCTATCGAGACGCGCTGAACCAAGCCTTACGCGAAGAAATGCACCACGATGACCGCGTCTTCCTCATCGGCGAGGAAGTCGCCGCGTACAATGGCGCCTACAAAGTCTCCAAGGGCCTCCTCGAAGAGTTCGGCGAAATGCGCGTCGTCGACACGCCGATCACCGAGCTCGGCTTCGCCGGCGTCGGCGTCGGCGCCGCGATGGTCGGGCTTCGTCCGATCGTCGAGTTCATGACGTGGAACTTCGCGCTCCTCGCGATCGACCAGGTCGTCAACGCCGCCGCGAAGATGCTCTACATGAGCGGCGGCCAGTATCCGATGCCGATGGTCTTCCGTGGGCCGAACGGCGCCGCGCTTCAGCTCTCGGCGCAGCACTCGCAGGCGTGGGAATCGTGGTTCGCCCACATCCCCGGTCTCAAGGTCGTCGCACCGGGCACACCATACGACGCGAAGGGGCTGCTCAAGGCCGCGATCCGCGACGACAACCCGGTGATCGTCCTCGAAGGCGAGATGCTCTACAACACCAAGGGCGAAGTGCCGGACGAGGAGTACATCGTCCCGCTCGGCAAGGCCGATTTGAAGCGCGAAGGCACCGACTGCTCGATCATCACGAGCGGCAAGATGGTGCTCGTCGCGATGCAGGCCGCCGATCAGCTCGCGAAGGAAGGAATCAAGATCGACGTCGTCGACCTGCGCACCATTCGCCCGATGGACGTCGAGGCGATCACGACGAGCGTGAAGAAGACGAACCGCGCCGTCGTCCTTGAAGAAGGGTGGGAGATCTGCGGCATCGGCGCGCAAATCGTCGACTATATCCAACGCGACTGTTTCGACGACCTCGACGCGCCGGTCGTGCGTGTGCACATGGCCGACGTCCCGATGCCATACGCGAAGACGCTGGAAAAATCGGCGAAGCCGGATCTGGCGAAGACAATCGCCGCGGTGAAGAAAGTCATGTACATCGAGGTCTGACCGATGGCGACCAAAGTATTCATGGAAGCGCTCTCCCCGACAATGGAAGAAGGGCGTCTCGTCAAATGGAACAAGAACGAGGGCGACGCCGTGAAGAGCGGCGACATCCTCGCCGAAGTCGAAACCGACAAGGCGGTGATGGAACTCGTCGCCCGCGGCGAAGGCATTCTCCGTAAACGACTCGTCAATGAGAATGACGCCGTACCCGTCGGCACCCTCGTCGGCGTTATCGGCACGAAGGATGAAGACATCTCCGCCCTTGTGAGCGGCGCCGCCGCCGCAGCTCCCACTCCCACTCCCACTCCCACTGCAGTTGCAGTTCCCCCAACATCCCCAGTCGCACAAGCCGCGCCTGCCCCAACCGCCCCGATCCCATCCGTCGCGCGGCCGCAGGCCGCATCCGCCATCGCATCCGAGGCAAGCAGTTCAACCAGAACTACCGCGAGCCCCCTCGCCCGCCGCCTTGCAGACGATAACGGAGTTGATCTCAAACTCATCGCCGGCTCCGGCCCCGCCGGACGCATCATCAAGCGCGACATCGAAGCGGCAATCGCAACAAGCGCCGCCCAACCTCCGGCCAGCGCGGCACGGCGCGGCGCCAGCGCCCAAGACTACGAAGACATCCCGCTCACCCAAATAAGAAAAACGATCGCTCGCCGGCTCGCCGAAAGCATCGGCCCGATCCCGACCTTCTACCTCACCGCCGAGTTCGACCTGAGCCGCGCCGCCGAAATGCGCGCCGCCGTCGCCCAGCTCGGCGACGACTTCAAAGTTTCGTTCAACGACATCATCCTGAAAGCGACGGCCACTGCCCTCGCCCAGCACCCGGAAGTGAACGCCCACTGGCTCGGCGATCACATCCGCTACTTCAATCGCGTCCACCTCGGCATGGCGGTCGCGACCGACGACGGCCTCATCGTCCCGGTAATCTTCGACGCCGACACCAAGCGCCTGAGCGAAATCAGCGCCGAGTCGAAGGCCCTCGCGAAGAAGGCGCGCGAACGGAAGCTCAAGCCCGAGGAATACACGGGCTCGACATTCTCTGTCTCGAACCTCGGCATGATGCAGATCGATCAGTTCACGGCGATCATCAACCCGCCCGAGTGCGGCATCCTTGCGATTGGCGCGATCGAAGACAAACCGGTCGTGATGCCCGACGGCGGTTTCGAGGTGCGCAAGAAGCTCCGCGTCACGATGAGCTGCGATCATCGTGTCATCGACGGCGCCGTTGGCGCTAAGTTTCTGCAGACCCTGCGCCGCCTGATCGAGAACCCTCTGATGCTGGTATACTGAGATGGCAACCTTCGATGTGATCTTTCTCGGTGGCGGCCCGGCCGGATACGTCGGCGCCATCCGCAGCGCGCAGCTCGGACTCAACGTCGCCGTCATCGAACGCGAAGGGCTCGGCGGCACCTGCGTCCTCTGGGGCTGCATCCCGGCCAAGGCGCTCCTCGAAGCCGCAAGCATCGCGACGAAAGTGACGCACGCCGCCGAGTTCGGCGTTAACGTCGGCGACGTGAAGCTCGACTTCCAGGTCGCGATGAAGCGCTCGCGCGACGTCAGCACCAAGAACTCGAAGGGCGTTGAATTCCTCTTCAAGAAAAACAAAGTCGCCTGGATCAAGGGGACGGGTTCACTCGCCGGCGGCAAGTCGGTGAAGGTCGTCGGCGGCGACGGAAAGGCCGAAACGCACACGGCGTCGAAGGGTGTGGTCATCTGCACCGGCTCGCGCGTGAAGGGACTGCCGCAGGCCGGACTCGAATTGAACAAGACGACGATCATCTCGAGCGACGAAGCATTGATCCTCGAGAAGGCGCCGAAGTCCATTGCGATTGTCGGTGCCGGCGCCGTCGGCTGCGAGTTCGCCGACGTCTTCGCCGCGTTCGGGTCGAAGGTCACGATCATCGAAGTCGCACCGCGCATTCTGCCGCTAGAGGACGAAGACTCGAGCGCCGCCGTACAGATGAGCTTCAAGAAGCGCGGCATCACAATCCTCACCGCCGCCAAGCTCTCGGGCGCGAAGGCCAGCAAGGACTCCGTGACGCTGACCGTCGAAGCGGGTGGAGTCAAGCAGGAGATCGTCGTCGATAAAGTGCTCGTCGCCGCCGGCCGCGCGCCAAACATCGAATCGATCGGCCTCAAGGAAGCGGGAGTGCAGCTCACCGACCGCGGCTTCATCAAGATCACGGACAAGATGGCGACCAACGTCCCGGGCGTGTACGCGATCGGCGACGTCGCCGGTCCGCCGATGCTCGCCCATAAGGGCGAGCGCGAAGGGATCATCGTCGCCGAAGTGCTCGCCGGGGCGCATTACTTCCCGCTCAACTACGGCAACATCCCGAACGCGACCTACTGCCATCCGGAAGTCGCCAGCATCGGCATCACCGAAGCGCAGGCGAAAGAAAAGAAGCTCGACTACAAAGTTGGCAAGTTCCCGTTCAGCGCCAACGGCCGCGCGCGCACGAGCGGCGAGACCGAAGGCTTCGTGAAGATCATCAGCGATGCGAAGTACGGTGAGATCCTCGGCGCCCACATCGTCGGCGCGCACGCCACCGAGATGATTCACGAACTCGCTCTCGCCCGCGAGAATGAACTGACGCTCGAGGAAATCGACCTCACGGTGCACGCGCACCCGACCCTCAGCGAAGCGATCGCCGAAGCGACGCTCGATTCGCTCGGGAAGATGATCCACGCCTAACGACGGCGCGCGGAACCTGTGGCACTCGCACCTCGGCGTACGCTCGTACGCCGAGGTGCTTGATTTGCAGCGCCGCGCGGCGGCGGCGCGGATCAATGGGGAGCTGCCGCAGGACTATCTCTATCTGGTGGAGCATCCGCCGGTCGTTACGCTCGGACGGTCGTCGCGCGACCCGGCAAATCGGCGGTTCACGCCGGAACTGCTTGCGGCACGCGGCGTAGAACTATTCGAGGTCGAGCGCGGCGGCGATGTGACATTTCACGGCCCCGGGCAGCTCGTCGGTTACCCGATCATCGATCTCAATCGGCACAAGCTCGATCTGCACTGGTATCTGCGGCAGGTCGAGGAGGTCCTCATTCGCGCGCTTGCGCCGTTCGGCATTTTAGGGGAGCGGAGCGCCGGCCAGACCGGCGTCTGGACTGGGGGACGAAAAATCGCCAGCATCGGCGTTCACGCGAGGCAGTGGGTTACGTGGCACGGCTTCGCGCTGAATGTGACGACGGATCTTTCCTATTTCGACTTGATGGTTCCTTGCGGCATTGCAGGAGTGACGATGACGTCGGTACAGAGTGAACTCGAGCGGCGCGGTGGGACCATTGAATCGCACCAAGCGCTGAATGCCGCCGTCGCGAAGGAAGTGGTCGTCGCGACGGGCGCGGCCTTCGACTTGACGCCGGTCGAACGCGCCTTCGAGCCAGTGGCCGTCGCCTCATGACACACGCCGGCACAGGCGAGACGAAGCGCGGCATGAAACGCGCGATCATTGTCCTCGCGGCAATTGTCGGTGCCTGTTCATCGGCTCCCACCCCGCAGATCGCACCCGCGCCGCCCCCGCTTTCGTCACCGGTCGCGATTGCCCGCTCGGCCACGCCGCGCTCGTTCGCCGTCCTCGATACGGGCTCGGCGCGCGTCAACGTCCTCGTGGCGACGACGCGTGCCGCGACGCGGAGCGACCGCCCCGGCGACCGCTACGGCGCCGAGGACGCCGACCAGCTCCAGTTCGCGCAAGTCGCGGTGAACGTGCCGTCGTATCGCGCCCGAGGTACGGGGGAGCTCCCACGCGCCGGCACCCTGCGCTCAGACGATCCGAAGAGCCACTTCTTCGTGACGTCGGTGATTCCCGTCGATTCGAATCGATTCGTGCAGCGCGTGGCTTCGGATCTCGCCGGGACGAAATCGCGCAACCTGCTCGTCTTCGTGCACGGTTTCAACACGTCGTTCGAAGACGCCGCCGTCCGCGCCGCACAAATCGCCGCCGACGCCGATTTCGACGGCACGGTCGTGCTCTTCTCGTGGCCGTCCGCGGCATCGGTGAGCGCCTATGTCCGCGATCAGCAGTCGGCGCACAATGCGGGTTTTCATCTGTTGCGCCTGCTGCGCAGCCAGCTCCCCGCGGCGCAACCCGATCACATCGAACTGCTCGGCCACTCGATGGGCTCGGAGGTCATCGCCAAGGCGCTCTCGCTCATCGGGCCCACCGATTCACTGCCGCACTTCTCGCAGGTGATCTTCGCCGCGCCAGATATCGACGCGCGCGTCTTCCGCCGCGAGATTCTTCCGAAACTCGCCGGACGTTCCGAGCGCGTGACTCTCTACGCCTCGACCGACGATGAGGCGCTGCGTGCCTCGCGGTCGCTCAACGGTGTGTGGCGTCTCGGACTCGGCGGCGACTCGATCACCGTCATCAAGGGGATGGACACGATCGACGCGTCGCGCGTGCGTGCCGACGTCCTCGGCCACACGCTCTTCGGCAATCAGTCGTTTCTCAGCGACCTCGCGGCGCTTCTCGCCGACGGAAAATCACCCACCGAACGACGCCTGTTACCGATTCAGAAGGGTGAACTACTTTTCTGGCGTTTTCGCGGGGATCCGCGCTGAAGCTTAGCGCGGCTGCGTCGTCGGAAAGAGCGTCTTGAAGTTGCGGCCGCGATAGATCCCGACGCGCATCACTTCGTCGCTGCCGTTCCGGTAAATAGACTCGATCGAGACGACGGTCACGGCGTCGAAGTACGGACTGAAGAGCTTCTCAACGTTTTCGCCCTCGACAAACTTCTTGACGATGACCGCGTTGCGGCCGAGGAACTGACGGTCGTCGTGCAGATAGTAGAAGTGATGCGGATCGGCGCATAGACACAAGACCGGCGTATCGGGCTCGAGACCGATCGACGCCTTGCCCGCCTGGATCCAACTCGGCGCGGCGACAAATCCATCTACCGGCAGCAGCCCGCGCCCGATGAGCGCCGGCCGCAGCGACGACCAGTCGACGAGATCGGCCGTTGGATCGCCCTTCGCGAACGCCGACGGAATCACCCGCTTCATCCAGCCGGTCGCGGCGTGACTGGCGAGCACCGAAACAAGCAGCACGAATGTCGTGGCGCTCGCCCAGAGCCATCGCCGCGTGCCGGTCCCACCGCGCCCGATACGCGCCGCCGCGGCCGCGCCGAGTGCCGGGAAAAGAAAGAGATAGCCCGGCGCCTGCCAATGCGGGAGCCCAACGGAGCCGCGCAGCGCGATCAGTGTGAACGCCGCGATCGGCCCGATGCCGATGCAAAGGAGAAACCACCGCGCCGCGTCTCCCGGTCCGCGCCTGACCGACGAGACCAACGTCACGACGAGCGGAATCCAGATCCACGGCAACACCCAGCCGGCTTGGCCGGCGATGTTCGTGAGCATCGCACCGGGACGTATGCCGCCGCTCCCGGTCGCGCGCGCGCCCTGAAATGCGAACGATGCCCAGCCGTGGTCGCTGTTCCAGATCACAACGGGCAAAAAGCAGAACAGCGCGACGGCGCCGGCGAAGTACGGCCCCGGTGTCGACAGCCAGCGCTGATGCGGACGGCTCGACAGCAGAAAGAGAAACACTCCGCCAAGCACGAAAACGCCGTGATATTTCGCGAGCATCGCGAGGCCGGCGAGCAGTCCGCCGAGCAACCATCGTCCGATCTCGCGCGACTCCGGCGGAACTGTCTCGTCAAAGAGCAGATCGGCGAAGACAGTCGTCGACGCCATCATCAAGAGCATCAGTGGTCCGTCGGGAAGCACCCACCCGCCGGTGCTGAGACTGAACACCGCCGAAACGTTGAGCAGCAACGCGGCAACGGCGCCGGCCTGATCGCCGAAAAAGCGGGTCGTCAGGCGGAAGAGTAGCCACGTCGTCCCGGCAAAACAGAGCACGAACGGAAAACGGACGACGAGCCCGGCTTCGCTGTGCCAGAACTTCGCGGCGAAACCGGCGAGCCAGAAATGCAGCGGCGGGTGATCGAAATACGAGAGTGAATACTGGCGCGCGACGGCGACGGCATAGGACTCGTCGACGCCAAGCCCGATCGATGCGGCGAGTAGCAAGCGCGCGATGATACCCGCGCCGATGAGGGCGAGCACGAACGTTCGCGGACTCTTGAAGACGGGCGTCAGCGCGGTTTCAGTCACGCGCTGAATATCGCCGTTCGAACGGTACCGACGCGAGGGCGTCGGCGACGCGTTGCCGTGCGCTACGCCCCGCCCCGCTCCCTCGGGGGCGGTTCACGCGTCCAGATCACGATCAATCCGCACGCCGTCTCACGCTGCCGGAACTTCGCCGGAATCTCCGCCGGTCCGCGAAAGACTTCCATCGCTTCGATCGTCC
>JAYVPN010000107.1:0-65840 GCA_043757365.1 Gemmatimonadota bacterium
TTCACGCGAATCGGCAACGCGCTCGGCTGGTGGAGCGTGTCGTCACACGCGCTTCTCGTCGCCCACGTCCATCTCGCCTTAGGTGGCTTCGCCACCGTCATCGCAATGGGCATTGGCAGCCACGTGTTGCCGATGATCCTCACGACGAAAAACGCGCCGCGCCGCCTCGGGCACGTCGCGTGGCGGGCGATCGCCGCTGGCTCGGTGACGGTCGCGACTGGCGCGCTCACGGGCGTCGTTGTTCTGACGGTGGCAGGCGCGGTCATGATGGCGGTCGGTGTTGGAACGTGGCTCACCTTCGTCGCGCTCTGCTTCGCGCGCCGCGGGAACCGTCCGCTCGATCGTGCGGTGGCGTTCGTTGCCGCGGCGCATGTGCTGCTCGCCGCCGCGGGCGTCGCGGGGATCACAACGCTGTTCGTGGCCAACCCGAGCATCGCGGCCGCGTACGGTACCTTCGCACTCTTCGGATGGCTCACACTCTTCATCACCGGCATCGCCGGCCGAATCCTTACGATGCTGGCGCTCGCCCGTCGCGTGGCGCAACGCAAGCCGCTGCGCGAGAAGGAATCTGCCATTGGGAATCTGCTCGCGCAGGGAGCGGCGGTCGGGCTCGTCCTCGGCGCGGCTGGACTGCCTACCGCGATTGCGTTGCGCTCTCAATCGTCCGCGCGAACAGCTGCACTGGCGGCGTCGGCTGGCTTGGTACTCCTGCTCCTGCAACATGGCTGGCTGGCAATCGAGCAGGTGCGCGGTACGCCGAAGTGAGCCCAACCCTGCGATGATCTTTGAACTACAACTCACGTTGAACTCGGTACTCCCATGAAACGTTTCACGATCGTCCTTCCGCTCGTCTTGCTCGGTGCCGCGTGCCAATCCAAGGCTCCCGCCGCCGCCGCGAATCCGCATGTCGTGCAAACGCCCACCGCCGTGCCCGCAAATGTCTCGCACGGCGAAGCGCCGGTCGGCATCGGGACGACGCCGGCGCCGATCGATGCGGCAGCGCCGCCAAGAGGCATGTCGCACCTCCAGCGCATTCGGTTCGAGATGTCGGACGCCACCGTGCAGATCGCGACGAGCGTGAACTATAGCGCGTGGACATTCGACAAACGGGTACCAGGACCCTTCCTTCGTGCGACGGTCGGCGACACGATCGACTTCACGCTCGTGAACAACGCCATGATGCCGCACAGCATGGACTTTCACGCCGCCGAGTTGGCGCCGAGCAAGCATTACGTCAACGTCATGCCACACGATTCGTTGCATTACCGATTCGTGCCACACGTGCCCGGCGTGTTCCTGTATCACTGCGGCACCGCGCCGGTCGCGGCACATATCGCGAACGGCATGTACGGCGCTCTCATCATTGACCCGGTGACGCCCCGTCCATCGGCGAAGGAGTTCGTCATCATACAGAGTGAGTTTTATCTAACGCCTGACAGTGCCGGTAAGGCCCGTGCACTTTCCTGGGACCGGATGCTGTCTCTCGCGCCGGACTACGTCGTCTTCAATGGGCGCGCGTCGCAATACGCGGAGCATCCGTTGCGCGTGGCCCCAAACGAGCTGGTGCGGCTCTATGTGGTGAATGCCGGCCCGAACCGGTTCTCTGCGTTTCACGTCGTGGGCGGAATCTTCGAGCGCGTGTTCGTGGATGGGTCGCAGAGCAGTCCACTCACCGGAGTGCAAACGGTGGCGGTGCCGGTGGGCGGCGCGTCGATCTTCGAGCTCCGCCTGAAGGAAGCGGGTGACTACCCGTTCGTGACGCATGCGTTCGCCGATGCGACAAAGGGGGCGGTCGGGATCCTGCGTGCGGAGGCGGTGAGCAAATAGCGCTTCTGTTGGTGAATACTTGAGGGGATCGCGCAGACTTCAGCAGCATCTCATTCGGCGATGCCGCGCCGTATGCCTGAATTCGCACCCACAATCAGGAGGTATATGTCTTCCATGCACCGCGTACTTGATGGCGACGTGCTCGTACATCACCTGAGGGCCGACGAGCGCATGCTCGATCCGGAGCTCCTTGCCCGGCACGGTCGCACCGCGCGCACGCTGGTCAAGGACGGCCCGTTGCGCCTGACGATGATGGGCATCGCTCCGGCGGGCGTACTTCCATCGCATCGGACGGATGCTCCAGTCACGATCCATGTGCTCGAAGGCGAGGTGACGTTCAGCGCGCTTGGTCGCGAGTATCCGCTCGCGAGTGGTGACGTCCTGGTTCTCGCTCCGGGGGTCGAGCATTCGGCCCGATCGGAGTCGGGCGGGCTCTTCCTGCTTACCGTGCTATATCTCGGTCACAATACAGCGGGAGACCCATCGGTAGCTCAATCCTGAGCCGAGCGTGGTGCGAGCTGTCGTCATGACGGCCGGATCACCAGATTCGCATCATCATGTCCGGTTCTTCCGCGCGCCGCCGTCGAATGGAATCGGATGCTTTCGGAGCTTGACCGCAAGCTGAATGGCCGCCTTTGCCACGACCCGTGCCTTTTTTAGATACCCGGGATGCGACGAGAGGTATCGCTTGTCGTAGCAGAGTTCTTCATTGGGGTCCGTCCACGCGCCCGCGTACCAATGGTTGGGATCGTGAAAGAAGCCGTAGTCGGCGTTGCCGTCCCGCAAGGACAGGGCCACGAGTTCGATGTACGATAGCGGCTGCTTGAAGTTCCGGGTCGCCGACGTTCCTTCGTTCTTCTCATCCTTACTGGTGATGAAGTACGCTGCAGTCCGGCCCCACATGCGCGCATCGTACGGCAACTCTCCCGCGCTCGAGAGTTCGACCGCCAGCGCGAGGCACTTGTCACGCCATTCTGCCCCCTTCGGCTCGTACTGCCCCGGCTTCACAAAGAAACCACCATCCAGCGAGATCAAACGGTCAAGAAACATCTTGAGCCGGGAGGACATCGCGGATTGGTTGACGCCGGTAGAGCACAGCATCACATCGCACTTCAGCACCAGCGGGTACAGCTCCTGCATCGGGTCCCATGGGAAGCAGTTGCACGGGAATCCGCAGAGGACGCTACTTGTCGAATAGCACCCATCGCACGGTTCGAGGTCGTATTCCTTGAGCGCGACCTCCGTGATTTCATATCCCGGTTTGTCTCGCCACGGCTCGACGGCGGATCGCAGCAATAGTTGACTGTTCGAGAGTTCCTGCGCGGCCGATTTGAAGCTCGATCGGCTGGAGCCGTGAACTAGGAGGATGTTCAGCGGCCGTTTCTTCTCGTTGTGGTATTCAACGGCATTCAAGCAGGCTCGGACATTTCGTGCATGTTTTCCCTCCGTGTCCTTCGTCGACACGTGCTCCCACCACGGACCGTATTTAATTTGCACAAAGTCCGCGGGCTTCATGCCTGGTAGCCTGCGTAGGAAATGTTTCGCGCATCCGGCGCGGATCGTGGCGCGCCCAGCATGCGAATATCCACGTTCAGCTTGATGTGGCCGTTCTTGAACGATCGCTTGTGCATCGGGAAAGCGATGCCTTGCAGCACTGGAGCGCCATTTTTGAAAAACGTATTTTCATAGGAGTGGGGCCGGTTGACGGGAAGTCCCGCCATCAGGAGCGGTCCTATGGCTGCCGGTTTACGCACACTCCGCTTCACTATTCGTGGTTTCGTCACTCGTGCTCTCCTGGTGAAAAGAAGATCGGCCAGCGAAAAGAATCGTGTGAACCGACCCCTCCGACTCTCAATGAAAGCTGGAACGGCGTCATCCGCGGAGCGCGTCATCGTACGAGTGTCGCCCTGTCTGTGAAGCGTACCGGGACACCGTAGCAACATCCATCGCGCGAACGATCTACGCTGTCGAGGGGATGCAACGAGTGTTGATTGGCGGGGTTCGCGCCGCAGTTCTTGGCCGGCTCCGGCTGATGTCACGGAGCGTCGTGCGGCGGCCGCTCCAGCACCCGCATCGCCGTGATCGGATGCAACTCCCACACCGTCGCCCGCCAGACATTTGCCTGGCCGCGATGCGTGTGCTGCGCATTTGCCTCGTGTTCCTCGTCGTATAGTAGCCAACCGGTGACTTCAAGCCAGCGGCCGAGCAGCCGACGCCGAAGCCCGGGCGTGCTCCAGTCGTCACCGTGCTGCGCCAGCTCGGCGCGCCACCGCGGCGTGACCTCGACGATCACGTGCTTCGCCTCGTCCGGATTGTTCGGCTCGAGTGTGAGCTCGATGTGCGTGTCGCGGTCGACTGGCAGCTCGGCGTGGCAGTTCACCGTCTCGACGCCGCCCACCTTTACGTCGGCGACATACCCACTGATCGTCGCGGCGCGGCGCGTGTTAAATCGGCCGACATCGTTCCCGGGCGCGAGCAGGGCCTGCATCGTCACGGTCGAATCGATGTCGCGAGGCGAAGGGATCGCCGCACGGTTCTTGAGCTCGTTGAGCCGTTGCACGCGCGGCGAACGCGCGTCGCCCTCAAGCGCGCAGATCGGCGCGGCCGCGATTGACGAGTCGCCGCGAGGTGGAGATGACGGCGCCGACGGCGTCGGCACGGCGACGACCACCGGAGCCGACGTACCGCCGCCGGTGTTCACGTTCAAGGCACGCAGCCAGAGCACCAGCATTGCGAACAGGCCAATGACGACGATCCCGGCGAGCAGCCAGGTAACGAATCGCTTCACGCGGGCGCCGAAATAACGAACCTGCAGCTTGGCATATTCACCCGGTCACAGCACTCCCGTACGGAACCGCCGGTGACATCGCGCAGCACCGCTTCGAGTACCTCGCACGTCGCGGGGCAGGCGATCACGGCATCGGAAAGCACGCAGCCGTGTCCTCGGATCTCGTAGCCGTCGCGCGTTTGCATGAGCTCGGCGTCAGCACCGAGTGAGGTGAGAAAGGCAGCGCTCGCCTTCACGCGGTCGTCGAAGTTCGCCTTGGCCGGCAGCGACTTGGCGATCCGGCGCCCGGTCTTTCGCAGTAGCGTCGCCAGCTCCTTGGGAGTAAGCTTGGCGCCAAGCTCGGCCAGTAGCGCCGCCAGCACCGGGGCGTAGGCGCTCGAAAAGAGCGCGGACGAATCGGTCGCTATGGTGTAGAGTGTCGCCGGCTTACCGACCGCACCGTCGCGGCGAATTCCGGCCGTCGTGACGATCTTCTCATGCTCAAGCGCCGCAAGCTGCGCCCGCACGGCATTGTCGGTCACGCCGAGTGACTCGGCGAGCTCCTCCACGCTCCGCTGACCGCGTCGCAGCGACGCCACGATTCGGCTCCTCGTCGTCTTGCCCGCCTGTCGCTGCCACCACGCCATCGGCGCCTCCGCTCGGATCAATATCCAAATGTAATAGAATAATAAGTCAAAGAAAGACTTGACATATTATACACCTCACGTCATCTTTACCCAGCAGGCGGGATCCCCCGAACCCGCCGCCGGCCCGCCGCACCTCGGCCGTCCACTCACTGCCCGTTCGAGGAACCCGCTATGCACAAGCCGACCGTGCTCGTCCTGCTGGCCGCCGTCGCCCTCACCCCGGTGCGGGCGCATGCGCAAACGCCCGGCCTCCTCTCGCCGCATCTGCCGACGCTCGCCGTCGTCGCCGCACACCGGACCGCCGCGCTCGATGACCCGACGATCGTCGCTATCTTCGATGCCGCCAACAGCTGGGATATCGAAACGAGTCAGATCGCCGTGAAGAGGAGCAAGAATCCGGAGATCGTCGCCTTCGCCAAGACGATGATCAAAGACCATACGGCAGTCCGTCAACTCGGCCGCGATCTCGCAACGAGACTCAAGGTCACGCCGACGCCGCCGGGCGCCGATTTCCCTCTCGCCGTCGATCATGGCGCGATCATGAAGACGCTCAAAAGCGCCACCGGTGCGGCCTTTGACAAGGCGTACATCGACCACGAGGTCTGGTATCACCAGGCGGTCATCGATGCCGTGACGCAGCAGCTGCTGCCGGCGACGAAGAACGCGGAGCTCAAGGAGCTTCAGAACAAGGTCGCGCCGAACTTCGTGGCGCATCTCGCGCACGGGAAGAGCGTGCAGGCCGGACTCAAGTAGTCGTAAAGCAAGCGGGGCGCCAAACCGGCGCCCCGCTCACGACCGGCCCGCTGATCGGACTACTTTCTGGGCCCGACCAGCGCCTGGTACACCATCGTCGGAAACTTCTCGCGAATGTCGGTCGCGTTGGGGAGTTGGTTGATCATTAATACGATGACGAGTCCTTCCGAAGGATCGACCTTGTAGACGCTGGAATACGCGCCAGCCCAGCTGAACGTCCCAACCGAGGACAGACCGCTGGCTCCGAGCACATCCGTGGTCTCGAAGCCGAGTCCGAAGCCGAGGCCGCTGCTCGAATGCAGCGTACCGACTTGATTGTGCGTCATCAAATCGATGGTCTTCGGCGAGAGATATCGTGTGGAAGCGCTCCGGCCCTTGCCGAGGATCATCGAGAGGAACGCCGCGTAGTCGCGCGCCGTCGATACGATGCCGGCGCCGCCGGAAAAACTCTTGCGCGGTCCGTCGACATAATCGCCCTGGCCGCGCGACCCATTTGCGGCGCGGACCGCGTGGCCCGTGGAATCGCTGCGGTACACGGCGACCAACCGGTCGCGCTTCGATTGCGGAACGAAGAAATACGTATCGTTCATGCCGAGTGGTGCGGTGATGCGTGTGCGAATGAAGTCGTCGAGCGGCACGCCTGAGACGCGCTCGACGACGCAACCAAGGATATCGGTGTTATAGCCGTACACCCATTCTTTGCCCGGCTGGGCGGAGAAGGGGAGCGTGCCGAGCCGGTCCATCGTCTCGCAGATCGGTTCGTTCTTGTCGGCGGTGTACCATCCGTAGCCGGCGGAGGGGCCGAGGTCTCTGACGGCGTAGATCGACGAGATCGACGATTCGGTGCCGTAGGAGATTCCTGCGGTGTGCGTGAGCAGATCACGAATCGTGATCTGCCGCGTGGCTGGGACGAATCGCGTGATCGAGTCGGTGCGGACACCGACCGTCGTCTTCGCGAACGACGGGAGCCAACGGCTCACCGGATCGGAAAGGTTGAGTCGCCCATCTTCGAGCAGCATCAGCACGGCGGTGCTCGTGATCGCCTTCGACTGGGAGGCGATGCGGAATATCGCATCGGTCGTCATACGGCGACCGGCTTCTTTATCCGCCCAGCCGACGGCATGTTCGTACACGACGCGGCCGTCGCGTAGCACCAGTCCGACAGCGCCGCCGATGCGGTTCGAGTCGACGTATTCCTGCATCACGCGGTCGATGCGAGAGAGACGATCGGCGGCGAAGCCGTCGGATGTCGGCTTCGCGACCTGCGCGCCCAGGGATACCGTCGCGACGGCGAAGGCAACGGTGAGCGCGAGAATACGAAACGGCTTCGTCGACATCAGTACTCCAGAGATGCGGGGATGCGAAAAGTTAGTCCGCGCTTCGGTGTGCTGCCACCTCTCATCGACGTGGCAATCCGCCTCACGCTCGACCCGACCGCGACCGAGTTTGCGATTGTCGACGAGTCGAATCGTCGCGTGCTCAGTGCGAGGCAAACGGCGTCATCGTACCGACTCGATCAAAACTCACGACCGTGTAGTGGTCCCGCGTTCCGTTCTCCATGCCCGGCGCACCGCTCGGCATCCCCGGGGCAGCGATGCCGACGACCGCTGGTTGTTCGGCCAGCAGGCGCACGATGTCAGCGGCGGGGACATGTCCTTCGATGACATAGGTACCGATCTTCGCAGTGTGGCAAGAGATCGCTGCGTCGGGCACACCGAGTTGGTGCTTGGTGGGAGTGACGTCAATCTGATCGACGACGTCCACCCTGAAGCCGTTCCCTCGCATCTCGTGGATCCACTTGCCGCAGCAGACGCAGCTGGGACTCTTGTACACGGTCATGACCGGTATCTTGAGATCGGCGACCGCGAGCTGCGCGACGTCGTGACCCGGCGCGCGTCGCCAGGCGACGGTTCCCGCGACGGCGAGCAGCACGAACACGGTGATCGCCAGCAACAGCCTGTTCTTTGAGTCGGCAGATGACGGCGCGCCGGACTGTTTTGACTGTGACATCTGTGCTCCTTAGAGTGTAGTATGCTCAACGAGCGCGGCGTTATTTGCCGTCGCGATACTCGTGGCGTCGTTCGACGTCCACGCCGAGACTTCGCGCTCTTTGTACAGCGAGTAGATCGCCGGAATGACGAGCAGCGTGAGCACGGTACTGCTCACCATCCCGCCGATCATTGGTGCGGCGATGCGCTTCATAACGCTGGCTCCTGTGCCAGTGGACCACAGAATTGGGAGCAGTCCGGCCATGATCGCCGTGACCGTCATCATCTTGGGACGAACGCGTTCGACTGCGCCTTCCATGATCGCTTCGTAGAGCGCTTGCCGGGTCGGTCGTTCACCTTGTGCGGTTCGCTCGTGCCACGCGTGATCGAGATAGATGAGCATTACGACGCCAGTCTCCGCAGCAACACCAGCGAGCGCGATGAATCCGATCGCCACCGCCACGGACCAATTGTAGCCGAGTAGCCAGATGAACCAGAGGCCGCCGACGAGCGCGAAGGGTACCGACAACATCACGATGAGTGATTCCGCGACGCGCTTGAAGTTGAAGAAGAGCAACAGGAAAATGATCGCGAGCGTCGCGGGAATCACGAGGATCATGCGAGCCTTGGCACGCACCATGTACTCGTACTGACCGCTCCACACGAGACTGTAACCAGCCGGAAGCTTCACCGACTTCGCGACCGTGGATTGTGCCTCGGTGACATAGCTGCCGATGTCGCGATCGACGACATCGACATAGACCCACGCCGTGGGTTGAGCGCCTTCGGTGCGGACGACCATCGGTCCAGCGACCGCCCGAATCGACGCGAGTTGTCCGAGCGGTACCTGCGCGGCCCGGTCGTTGCTTCCCGCTCCGCCGCTCGCGCCCATACCACTGCTCGCGGCCGCTCCGCTCCCGGCATTCGCTACTGGCACTAGCACTTGCGCCAATCGCTCGGGCGTATCGCGAAGTTCAAGCGGGTATCGCACACGAACGCCGTATCGTTCGCGTCCTTCGACGGTCTGCGTGATGACCATTCCGCCAATCGCCGTCGCAATCACCGCTTGCACATCCCCGACGTTGAGTCCGTAGCGCGCGATGGCGACGCGATCGATGTCGATGTCGAGGTAGTAGCCAGACTGCGCCCGTTCCGCGAACACGCTTCGTGTCCCGCGCACCGGCCGCACGACCTGTTCGACCTCTTTACCAATGCGTTCGAGGATCGCGAGATCGGGTCCAAAAATCTTGATACCGACCGGTGTACGGATGCCCGTGGCGAGCATATCGATACGCGCCTTGATCGGCATCGTCCACGCGTTCGTCACCCCGGGCAATCGCACGGCCGAATCCATGGCCGTCACGAGGCCGTCGTACGTCATCCCCGTACGCCAGGCCGACTCAGGCTTGAGGGTGATCGTCGTCTCGAACATGTCGAGTCCGGCCGGATCGGTCGCCGTGGTCGCACGTCCGGCCTTGCCCCACACGTGGTCGACTTCAGGAAATGATTTCAGAATGCGGTCCTGGGTCTGCAAAATTTCGCGCGCACGCGCCACGCTGACACCCGGCAGCGTACTCGGCATGTAGAGAATCGTGCCCTCGTCCAGTCGTGGCATGAACTCGTTGCCGAGTTGCGACCACGGAATCCACGTGAGGATCAATGCCACCAGTGCCGTCGCGATCGCTCCCCATCGATGACGCAGCACAAAGGTGATCATTGGCCGATAAACGCGAATGAGTGCGCGATTGAGTGGATTGGCCTGTTCGCGATACAGCCGTCCGCGAATGAACAGCCCCATCGCCACCGGAACCAATGTGACCGACAGCAAACTGGCCGCCGCCATCGAAAACGTCTTCGTAAATGCCAGCGGCTTGAAGAGCCGCCCTTCCTGTCCCTCAAGCGTAAATACCGGCAGGAACGACACGGTGATGATGAGCAGCGAGAAGAACAGGGCCGGGCCGACTTCCTGCGCCGAGTCCACGACGACGCGCCATCGTTCTTGCGGCGTGAGGACTGCCGTGGAGAAGTGCGTCGCATTCGGCGCGACACCACCCTTCGCGACGACCGCGCGCTCGAGATGTTTGTGCATGTTCTCAATCATGACGATGGCCGCGTCGATCATCGCGCCGATTGCAATCGCGATGCCGCCGAGCGACATGATGTCCGCGCCAACAGGCACTCCGCGCATCGCGATGAAGGCCATCAGAATGCCGATCGGCAGCGTCAGGATCGCGACGAGCGCCGAACTCGCGTGGAGCAGGAACACGATGCAGACGAGTGCCACAATGATGCTTTCTTCGATCAGCTTGCCGCGCAGCGTCTCGATCGCCCGCTCGATGAGACTGCTGCGGTCGTAGACCGGACGCAGCACGACGCCGGGCGGCAGGCCGGGCTGAATCTCCGCGAGTTTCGCCTTCACGGCACGAATCGTCGTGAGGGCGTTCTGGCCGAACCGCATCACGACAATTCCACCAACCGCATCACCGCGTCCGTCGTATTCGGCGATACCGCGTCTCACGGCGGGACCGACCGAAACGCGTCCCACCTCGGCGACGCGAATCGGCGTGCCCGAGGCCGTCGATGCCACGACGACGTTTTCGATGTCGGCGAGATTCTTGATGTATCCGAGCCCTCGCACCATGTACTCGCGTTCCGAGAGCTCCATCACCATCGCGCCGACATCGGCATTGGACGCTTGGATGGCGGACATCACACGGGTCACGGGAATACGATAGGCGAGCAGCTTGGCCGGATCGAGATCCACTTGATACTGCTTCTCGTAGCCACCGATTGTGGCGACTTCTGAGACGCCTGGCACTGCCGTCAGCGCGTAGCGAAGGTACCAGTCTTGCACGCTGCGCAGTTGGGCGAGCGACAGGCGTCCCGTCGTATCCTCAAGTGCGTACTGATAGATCCACCCTAACCCGGTGGCGTCGGGACCGAGCGACGGAGTGACCGACGTCGGCAGTTTGCCCTTGATGCCGTTGAGATATTCGAGCACGCGACTCCGTGCCCAGTACAGATCCGTTCCGTCTTCGAAAATGACATAGACGAACGACACGCCGAAGAACGAGTAACCGCGCACTGTCCGAGAGCCCGGCACCTTCAGCATCTCCGCCGCGATCGGGTAGGTCACTTGATCTTCGACGATTCGTGGCGCCTGTTCCGAATATTCGGCCTGCACGATCACCTGCACGTCGCTCAAGTCCGGCAACGCTTCGAGCGGCGTTCGCCGCACGGCCCAAATACCGCCGGCGATCGCGGCGACCGTGAAGAGAAACACGATGAGCTTGTTCGAGATCGACCATGCAATGATGTGTTTTAGCATGGCGGTTTCACGGTTTCCGTGAGGGAACGGTCATTCCCGGCATGTTCGTCATTGGATCCGGCTTCGCACCAGGCGTCGGAGCCGTCGGACTGACGGTGCTCGACGGCGACGGCGCTTTTGGCGCCGTTCCGCCTTTCTTTGGTGACGCCGCGTCCATGCCAGGCATGTTCCCCATGCCACCGATTGCCGAGCCGAGATTTGACTCGGCGTCAACGAGGAATGTTGCCGAGGCGACGACCGTCTCGCCTTCGGTCAGGCCGCGAAGAATCTCGATGCGCTCATCGGTGGCCTGACCAAGTACGACCGAACGCGCGGTGAGCGTTCCGTCAGTCCCTTTTACGAACACGAGGGTCCGCTCGCCCGTCACGAGCACGGCGGACCGCGGCACCTGCAGGACCGCGGCACGCGCCGTGGCCGCAATGCGAATCGTCGCGTACATGCCCGGCTTAAGTGCGAGATCGGAATTCTGGAGCGCGACGCGGATTTTCACGGTCCGTGTGTCGGTCGACAGAATCGGCGCGACGAAGACGATCCGCCCTTGGCGGGGACGCCCTGGCATGGCCGCGAAGTCGACCACGACATTGAGGCCGACGCGTACCATCGGAAGATCGCGCTCGAACACTTCACCCTCGACCCATACCTCGCGAAGATCGGCAACTTGATAGACGGCATCGCCCGCCATGATGCGTTGGCCGCCGAGCACATTTTTCTGAATAACGACCCCATACACCGGCGAGCGCAGCGTGAGGGTTTTCGTGACTTCGCCGGTGCGTTCGATGCGCGCGATGTCTTCTTCCGGAATGTCCCAGTTGCGGAGGCGGCGACGTGCCGAGCTGAGCAAGGACTCCGCGTCGCGCGCAGCATCGCGCGTCGCGTCGCCGACATTTGTGCTGGCTCGACTGACGTCAACAGAAAGCTTCTTTGCGAGAAGCAGTTCTTCCTGCGCGGTGACGAGCATCGGCGAGTAGATGCGCAGGAGCGGCGCACCGGCAGCAACCGACTGTCCGGTGAATGCGACGAAGAGTTGTTCGACATAGCCATCGAATTTTGGTGCGATCGTCGTGACGCGTGTTTCATCGGACGTGACCAAGCCAACCGAGCGAATCTCTCCCCCGAGCGCCGCACGTTCAGCGGTGGCGTAGGTGACGCCGATGCGTGCCGCGTCGGAGGGCGTCAACATCACCGGCGACCGCGATGAATCGGTCGCGCTCGCAGAATGCGGCGTCGCGGGTGCAGTCGGGCGACGCGTGAACCACCATGTCGCGAGCACGGCCAGCACGACCGCGAGCCCGATGATTGTCCATCGGAGTATGCGGCCGGTTGACGATGGTGGTGCCGGGTCAAACGGTGACGCGCCGGAATCCGCGGGCGGTCGCGAAGTATCCTGAATCATTTGGGCGGTTCTCCTGCCGGACGCACCGGCTGGGCGGTATACGAATCGATGAGCACGCGACCGGTGAGCATTTCGAGTTCAGCCCAGGCTTTGCCTTCATCGCTCTCGAGTGTGAACAGTTCCTGGCGATAGCGATTCAAAGTCATTTGCGCGTCGAGGAGGGTCATAAATGGCACGGCGCTCACGCGGTAGGCAGCGCGTGACGAGGTTACGCTGGCTTCAGCTTGCGGCAGCACCGACGTGCGGTAGAGGTCCGCGAGTCGACGCGCCCGAAGGACGTTCGCGTAGGATTCGGCCACGGCGCCGCGCGTCTCGGTGCGCATGGATGCAAGGTCGGCCGCCGCCATGGCGCGCATGGCGTTGGCTTCGTCACGCATCTGGAGTTGCCGGCTCTTCGCGAAGATCGGGAGTGCCGCACCGATCATCAGACTTCCCATGCGTTGCGGTCCCATGAGGCCGCGCTGTTGACCGTACTGCACGCCGAGTTGCAGATCGGGCCATATCTCGCGTCGCGCGAGCTCGACACTCGCATTGGCGACCTCGACGTCCTGCGCGCCCGCGAGTAGGACCGGGCGATTCCGTTCGGCGAGTCCGGTGAGCGAATCGAGCGTCGACGGCGACACCGGGAATATTGGAAGCTGAGGTGCGCCGACGGGGGCGTCCGCTGGAAGGACCAGCAGTGCGTTGAGTCGTGCCTGCATCGTCGTCCGCATGGTCTGCATGCGGACGATTTCCTCTTGCATGCGTGCCAGTTCGACGTTGGCGCGGAGGACGTCGGCTTGACGTCCCTCGCCCACCTGATACATCCGGTCGGCGATGACCGCGATATCCTGGAGCAACCGACGTGTTTCCATCGCGACGCGCAAGGCACCATCGACCGCGTAGAGATCGTAGAACGACATCGCAGTCCGCACGTGAAGATCCAGCCCGGCATCGGCGATGCGGGTCGATGCGGCGTCCGCCCGAGCGGTTGCGACAGCGCCGGCGAGGCGGAGCTTTCCGGCCACCGGCACCATCTGCATCAGCTGGAGTTGCGTCATCCCGATCGTCTCCATCGGGCGCAGTGACGGCAGCTCGTAGTTCATGAATCCAAACTGCAGCTGCGGATCCGGTGGACGTGTGACGCCGGGAACGCGTGCACGAGCTGCACGGGCGAGCGCTCGTGCGGCGTCGAGGCGCGGATTGCTGCGCGCGACGGCATCGAGAACGGTGCCGAGCAACACCGGCGCACGCCGCCCGTCGTCAGCCTGTGCGACGAGGCGCTGCCACGGTGCGCACGCCGCGAGCATCGCGACGGCAATGAGCATGTGTGCAGCGAGGCGCGAGAGGCGCACTCGTGCACGGAGTGAGGCAACTGTCACGAACGGTCCTCCACAAGAACTGGTCAAGGATCACCCACGGCGCATGGGTGTCGCTCGCGCAAGCGCGCGGCGAACAGCGCGGCTGTTAGGCCGCGTCGAGACTCAGTTCAGGCGCGTGGTGGAGGAACGTCAGGCGCGACGTCGGAGGCGGAGGCCAGCGCCGCTGGGAACGCGAACGCACGCGTCGACACGGAACGTGTGGCATCGGTGATCACGGTGACGCCGAGAGGGAGGACGGCACACGTCGTGCAACTGCCTGCCATGTTGATGTGATCGCAGTTAGTTCGGTGCGCGGGCGCACCTGCTGGCGGAGCGTCGTCCGGCATACCCATGTGGTTACGCACCGTCGATGCAGAGCCGGCCGCGGATCCGATGCCAGCGATCGGCATACATCCGTACACCTCGGGTACGGATAGCTGACGACCGACAAGTACCAGCAACAACACGCTGACGACGCGTCGAAGCGCGCGGCGGATGTCACGAGGCACAGTTGGTTCGGTCCGGTGCATGCAGCAGTATCCCGAAGAGTAGTGTCTGAAAGGTACGCGAAAAGTCGATTCGCAGAAGTCAGGGGGAAGGGCCGGGTGTCGTAAGGCTTTGCCCCACACCCACGCGTCGACGTTCGAGGGCCATGGCGATGGCGAGTGCCTATGCCGCAGAATCTCAACGGTATTATCCGTACGAGCGTCCAGAGTTCCAATCGCTCGAACGAGCGAGATGCGCACTACTCCTACCACACCGGCCGTCGCCGCGCGCTACTTCGAGACGGCCTGCGTCGCCGACATCGATGGCGTCGACATCGACTCCATGGGCATCGGTGTCGCAACCAATACGGCGGTGATGCCGAGCACGACGATCGCCGCGACCAACTCGACGCCGGCGGAAAGACGCAAACGCGCGGTGGCCGGCGCCGTACCGAGCACCGGCAAGACGCGACGCCAATTGTAGGCGCCTGTTCCGGCGACGACGGAGAGCACGGTCAGTTTCAGCGCTAGCAGTTGACCATAGGCACTGTGGAGCAACGCCGTCCAACTGCCGATGTTCCGCCAGCCGGCGATGACACCTGTCACGGTCAGCAAAGCTGCGAACACCAACGCGAGGACGCTGAACTCCGAGACGACGGCAGCGACGACTTGATGGCGTCGTTCGTCGCTGACGACGATCGATGCGGGAATGGCCGCTACCATTAACGCGGCGAGGCTTCCGACCCATCCACCGGCGCTCAGCACATGCAATGCGTCGACCGCGAGCGCGAGCGCGCGATTGGCGGCGGCCGCCGGGTGGCCGGAAAACGAAAGCGTTCCAACGAGCGCGAGTGTCGCGGCCCCGTACATCCACCATCCTGACGTCCGGCCCGCGACGAGACGTCGCACGCCCCAAAGCCCGATCACCGTACCGACCACGGCAACGATCCACACGCGTCCCCAGAGTGATTGAAACAGGAGGGCGCCGGTGGTCTCCGTACCCCACCGAGCATCGGCACCAAAGAGCGCTACGTGCTGGGCCGCGAGACGCGCGATGGTGGCGAGGCCGAACGCCCAGAGCGCACCGCCCGCCCACGGCTCGGACCGGCGGCGCGCTTCCGCGTAGTACGCCGCTTCCCCGCGCCCGGCTTTCGCCAGGCGGGGGAGGACGGCGACGTGCAGCGTGAGCACGCCGATCAGTAGCACGACGCTAATGAACTGCACCGCACGAATCGTGACGTACGCTGGCGACGACGCATCGAACATCGGGGTTTCGACGGAACCGACGGCGACAGATGCTGCGGGGCTCGCGTCGATGGTGAAGGCGTATGTTCCGTTGACCGGATGCCCATCGTCCCCGGCGATCTTCCAGCGCACCGTGTACCGGCCGGGGGCCATTTTTCCTATGATCGTGGCACTGAGCGTTTTTCCATCCTTGGGATCCGCGGCGACTGCGCCGAGCGAAACCGGTTGCATCGCCGCATCGAAGAGCGTGATGCGACTCAGTGCCGGCGTCGGGGCTTCACTAAATGAAAGTCGCAGCAGCGTCGGGATCGATGTGATGCGCCCGTCGACGGCGGGCTCAGCCTTGACGAGATGGCCATGCGCGCGTGCCGCCTCTAATGGCGCGGCGAGCGCGAGGAGCAGGACGAGCCAACGCGCGCGCGTCGCGCGCGCGACCCTACGGAAGAGCGGTGGAGACATTGCAAACTCCTTGTCGAAGTTCGGCGAACCGCGCCGAGCGGGTTTTACGCACAGTAAAATACACCGATGCAGACGTAATGTCACTTGGGTTCGGTCGACGCGTGTGACTTTGGCCGCGGCCCGGCGGGATGGTACGATCGATGGGCACGTTGGCCGGCGATGCCGCAGGACATGGTGATTACGCTCCGGTGATGGGGGGGGAATCGGTATGACTTTCGTGTGGACAGCGCGCTGACTCCACATCGTCCCCGCGACAGAGCAGGTGGGCGAACGCCGATATGGAACGGTGGGTGCAGTGCGAACTGAGAACGCGGCCATCCGCCGCGCGCGGCAGCGGATGCAGGACGATGATCCCGGACGCCCAAACCACAACCAACGCGGCCGCCGCACCCGAGAGCGTCCGCCACGATACGTGCGTGCCGACGACCGCGTCCTCGCCCGCCAATCGGCGGATTCGCCGTTCGAGCAAGTCTGCCGACTGGAACCCGACGGAAGGCTCCCGCACCACGGCGTGTGGCGCACGCGACACCATCTGGAGCATCGCGGACGCGAGCGGCAACGCGTGCGTCCGCGCTGCCGCATCGTCCGCCGAGATCTCGGCTTCGTCGGCCCAGTCTTCGGTGAGACGGCGCAAAACTGGAAGCCAGAAGAGCACGCCAGCGAAGAATCGCAGCACGAAAAGTCGTAACGGGTCACGGCGAATGACGTGCGCACGTTCATGTGCGAGCACGGCTTCCAGTTCGGACTCCGTCAACTGGTCCGCCAACTCGGCCGCAACGTAGACTCGCGGATGAAACCATCCCGTCGTAAAGGCCGGATTCGGTAGCCCGACGACGATCCGCGTCTGATGTATCGAGAGTCCTACGCGCTGCGCCGCGCGCGCGATCGGCTCGTTCGGAGCGGGCCGACGACTCGTGAGGAGCGCGAGCATCTGTCGCTGCCTCCAGGCGGCGCGTGCGCGATCGAACGTGGCGTATGCGACGCCCGAATACAGCAACACATGTGCGATATCGTGTACCGGCGCCAGCAGTTCGTGCAGCGTCACGATACAGAATATTCCCACGTGCTCGATGTCACTCGGCAACCATGCGACCGCGCCGATCAGATGATGACCAACGACGGGACTGATACTCAAAAGAATAAGGGACGCGAGCCCGAGCAGCACCCAGCGACGATGCCGCTGCTCGCGCGCGGCGAGCGGGCCCGATATCGGAGCTGCATCGTCGGCCATCGACTCAGCGGTCACGACGCGCGTCGCGCAGACGCCGGCGAATCAGTCGTCCCAGTTCCTCAAGTTTCTCCGGGTCACGTTCGGCCAACACGTCGACGAACGAAGCCGCTACCGCGTCCGGACCGAAGGAGAGTATTCCTTCGACGACGCGGCGGGACGCGTGCGCCATGAACTCCGTCTCGACCATACGCGCGGCGTACAAGTACAGTTCCTCAGGCCGCGTGCGTTCCAATACCCGTTTAGCCACCAGCTTATTCAGCACGGTAATCGTGGTGAGCGGTGAGACCGAGTGCGTACGAACGACCCGCGCGTGCACATCACGTGCGGTAGACGGGTGTCCGAGCGCCCAGACCGCCTGCAACACCCGCGCCTCGAGGTCGCCCAGCACCTTGGCAAGTCCATCGGCGGAAAGTCGCACGGTGTCCTGGAGCTTTGGTTTCGGAGGTTTTCGGCCGGTGGAACGCGTGGGCTTGCTCATTGGTCTCCGAATCGGTTGGATTGCACGGGGGGTGCTCACGCGCATTCCCCAACATACCTCTCGTTTTACGGTTCGTAAAGCGCGAAGTGCCTGCCGCGGCGCCAATGACGAGAACTCGGGACGTTTGTATGGATGTGATCGAAACACTGCTCAGACGCTGGACCGAGGATCCTTCCGGATCGTACCGGACCTGGTTCTTGTGGAACGAACGACTCAAAAACTTTCGTAGCATTCGCCGTGGGCTCGCCGTGGTCGTGGAGGAGATTCGCACGGATCGCTTCGGCCGGCAGTATCGCGGATCATCGCTCGAGACGGTCGTTCGCTCGGTCGCAGAACAGCGTCAACTCTTCAAGGGAGCTGACCACGCCTTCTTGTGGAAGCCGAAACTGCGAATCCCTGATATCTACGAGAATCGGGAGAATCAGATATCGTTCGCGGACTTTCTTGATGCATGCGCCTGCTGCGATTCCGATACCGAAGTTCTCGCCGCCATTCATCGTATCGATTCGCGCTGCATCAAGGGTCTCGGCCCCGCCGCGGCGAATCTCCTGTACTTTCTTCATCCGACGATCGCGCCGCCGTTTAACACGGCGATAGCCCGAGGATTCCAACGTCTCACCGGAATTCGCGTACCACTCGGCAGTTGGCCGGCGTATCTCGCGTTCCGCGACGGACTGCTGCGACTCAACGAGCAATATCGTCAACATCTATCGAATGATCTGGGCGCGATCGCCGGTTTCGTGTACGACATCGGAACCGCGCGATACCCAGCTCCGCCGCTCGGATTCCCCGATGCCACGGACGAGGCGATGATACGCTGGCGCAATGCGCTCGACGTAGCCGTGCTCGAAGCGGGGGCCGCCAGACACTCCGTGTCGGACGCGGAGGAGCTGACGCACACGGGGATGCAAGGCTGGCTGCGTGATCTCGGACACGCGCTCGGATTTACCGTCTGGATCGCGAGCAATGATCGCGGTCGTGCCTACGAAGGCGGCCGGCTCGGAGACGGATGCCTCTCGGAACTTCCGCCGCCTTACTGCGACGGCCCGGGTGCCGACGCCATTCATCTCATCGACGTGCTGTGGCTCGATCAAGGCAACACGACCGTCGCCGCATTTGAGATTGAGCACACCACATCTATTTACAGCGGCATCGTCCGATTGCTCGACCTGGCCCTCGGTGCCGGCGCAGGAATGGCGCACGGTCTTTTTCTTGTCGCCCCCGACTCGCGGGAAAGTGAGGTTCGGGCTCAACTGGCCCGCCCTGCATTTCAGCGCATCGGCGACCTTCACGTTCGGTTCCTGCCATACAGCGCGCTGGCCGAACACCGACTGTCGATGGCGCGGTTCGGTAGCGGGCTCAAGGCCATCGAGGCCGTGTCTCGACAGCTCTGACCGCTCGTCGCAGGCCGGACGTGAATCAGTCGCGCCTGCAGGATGTTGACGATTGCGAAGCGATCTGTTTGTATTTGAACATGCCTTTTACCTACCGTAAAACAGAATCGATGAGCACTATGAGCGGCGTGTGCTCGCCGCCACTCGGCGTGCGCCGACGCGCTGGGATCGGTGTGGCGCTGCTCACGCTCGGGGCCTGCACGCCGCCGGTCGTCCATTCAGGGTCGTCGGGCGTTGCGTCGCTTGTCGCCAGCCGTACGGGTTGGAGACCGGAGTGGAATGACGACTCTCTGGCGCTTCGTTTACGAATACCGGCAGGATCACTTGAACCGGATTCGGCCGCTCGCCTGGCGGTGCTGCGTAGCCCGCGCGTCCGCGTCACACTCGCCGACGTCGGCATTGCCGCCGCTGATCTTTGGCAAGCGAGCCTGCTGCCGAATCCGCTTGCGAGCTACTCCTACGGTTTTCCGCCGAGCGGCAGTCCGTTCGTTTCGGCGGGCCTCGGTTTCGCGATCGTCGACGCGCTGAAAATACCGATGCGGAAGCGCGTCGCCGAGGCTGCCTATGCGGCGACCGAACAGCGTGTCGCGGACGCAGTGATCGGGACCACGCTCGACGCGCAGCGCGCGTATACGCTCGTGCAGCACGCGCAACAGATGCTCGAACTGCGGATGAACATTGCCTCGGCGACGTCCGCCGCAGCACTCGCCGCGCAGGGATTGCGCGAGGCCGGCAACGTTCCGGCGTTGTTGCTGGCGGGCGAGCGATCGATGGCCGCCCAGAGCGAACTCGATGTGGCGCAGTCGGAGGGGGATCTCGCGACGGCACGGGCCGATCTCGGGCGACTTCTCGGTGCCGGCGTCGCGGACACCGCGTGGACCATTCCCGACCTGCTGCGCACGGTTCCGAAGCAGGCCTTTGTGCTCGCGACTCTAGATTCGCTCGCCCTCACGCGACGCCTCGACGTCGCCGCTGCGCGCGAGTCAGTTCGCTCGTCAGCCGCCGTCCTCGGCCTCACGACACAGTTTCGCTTGCTGGACGACGGGACGATTGGTGTATTGAGCGAGCGCGAGCCGGACGGTCATTCCATCGGTCCCTCGTTGAGTGTGCCCATTCCATTGTTTGATCGACGCCAGGCAGCGCGGGCGCGCGCGCAGGCGATGTTGCGCCAGCGCATCGCCATGCACGATGCGATCGTCGTTGATGTGCACGCCGATGTCCGCGCGCGGTTGGCGCAGTTGCGTGCCGCCGCAGAACGCGCCACACGGCTGCGTATGTCCGTACTTCCGTTGCGACAACTGGTGGTCGCAGAAACGCAGAAACATGTCAACGCGCTGGACGTCAGCGTCTTCGCTTTGTTGCAAGCAAAGCAGGCCGAGATTGAGGCAGGAAAGAGTTACGTGGATGCGCTCCGTGACTACTGGGTCGCGCGCATCGAACTTGAACGAGCTACCGGTGGGCGACTCCCGATGCAGGTACTCCCATGACCGAGGAAGAGTTGAAAGGCAACGGATCTGTTTCCGGCGAACGGCTCACGCGGCGCGACATGATGCGCAACAGCGCCGCGGCACTCGCCGCGGGTGCTCTTGGTGTGCGAACCGTACCGCCCTTCCGCGTCGAATCTTCGGCCGATGCCCCGACGATGGCTATGGACTCAGCGAAGCCGCCCGGCCGTCCGAACATTGACTACACACCTGTCGTAGTGCCGAACGGGGCGACGCTGCCGTTTCGCGTGGTGGATGGGGTGAAGGTGTTTCATCTGACGGCGGCGCCACTGCTGCACGAGTTCGCACCAGGGCTGCGTGCGGAGTGTTGGGGCTACAATGGTCGCACTCCGGGGCCTGTCATCGAGGCCGTCGAGGGCGATCGCGTGCGCATCTACGTCACGAACGCACTGCCCGAGCCGACGAGCGTACACTGGCACGGGATCATTCTGCCGGCAGGAATGGATGGCGTGTCCGGACTCAGTCAGGCACCGATCGGCGTTGGTGAGACGTTCAAATACGAGTTCACGCTTCGACAACACGGGACTTTTATGTATCACTCGCATTATGACGAGATGATACAATTGGGACTCGGCCTCACCGGTGTGTTCGTGGTGCACCCGCGCGCGACGAAGCGTACCGTCGATCGCGACTTCGTGCTGCTCTCGCACGAGTGGAAGGTGCCGATCGGCGCGCGCCGGCCCGATCCGAACGAGATGACCGACTTCAATATTTTCACCTTCAATGGCAAAGTATTCCCGGCAACGGAGCCGCTGCAGATGCAACTGGGTCACCGCGTGCGGATCCGGCTCGCAAACCTCAGTCCGATGAGTCATCATCCGATTCATGTGCACGGACTAAGATGGCGCGTCGTCGCGACGGACGGTGGCGATATCCCCGAAGCGGGACAATGGCCGGAGAGCACCGTGCTCGTGCCCGTCGGCTCCACGCGAACGGTCGAGTTTGTTGCCGATAATCCGGGCGACTGGGCGGTGCACTGCCACATGACGCACCACACCATGAACCAGATGGGGCACAACGGCGTGAATCTCATCGGTGCGAAACTCGACGCGGCCGATGCCGCGGCACAGCCGCTATTACCGAACTACATGACGATGGGCACGTCGGGGATGGGCGAAATGTCGGAGATGGGAGATATGAATCTTCCCGAGAACGCCATCTCGATGCTTGGTGGTGCCGGCCCGCATGCCTTCATCGACATGGGAGGAATGTTCACGATTCTGAAGATTCGCGAACAGCTACCGCCGGGTGGCGATCCGGACTGGTACAAGAATCCGCCGGGTTCGGTGGCCATCGCCGCCACAGAAGATGAATTGCGCCGCGACGGCATCCGATAAGTCATTCCCGAGGTTGCACATGCACATCACGCTGCACGCACCGTCCACGACCAAGGGCACGCTGGCGGTGGCCGGCGTGCTCGGCATCGTGCTCGGCCTCTTCGTGCTGCACCCGCTCACGATGGCAATCTACTGGTTCGAGTTCCATCCCGAGATCACGGGCATCTCCACCGTGTGGTACTTCGTCGCGCATCGGATGCAGCTCGGATTCACCGTACCCATGCTGCCGATGACGAGCGTGTTCGCGGTGATCGGCGCGGCGAACGGTCTCGCCTTCGGCGCCGTCACGGCTGTCGTCGCTAGGCGGCAACGAACGCTCAACCGGCTCGAGCGTGAACTGGGGCGCGACATCCACGCCCTCCTCGTGGCTGGCGAAAGCGAGACGGTGGAGTTTAAGGCGTCGCTCCGCATTGATCTGCGCGATAATCGCATCAATCATGCCGTGAAGCGCGCCACCGTGAAAACGATCGCCGGATTTCTCAACCATCGTGGGGGAAGCCTCCTGCTCGGGGTTGACGATGCTGGGCAAGTCGTGGGTATCGAGAAAGATTACGCGACCTTTTACCACAAGAATCGTGATGGGTTCGAGTTGTGCCTCATGGGGTTCGTCGAGGACTCGATTGGCGCCGACTTCTGTTCGCTCGTGCACGTTGTCTTCCAGACCGTCGATGGGATGGATGTGTGCCGAGTAGTCATCGAAGCGTCGTCGCGCCCAGCGTACGTGCGCGATTCCGACGAGACGCAGTTTTTCGTGCGAACAGGTAACGCCACCATGGCACTCGACGTGGACGAGGCGATCGAACACATCGCGCGGCAAACGCGCAAGCGAAGTGGTGCGTGAGCGCTACGAGGCGAGGTAGGCGACGGCGTCGCCGTGATCGAAAGGCGGACGCCGATTCAGGTTTTCCCTGACTGTGGAGAATGGACGAACGAGTAGACTGCCGTACAGGTAGACAGCGATAGATGAACTGAAATAGTCCTCTCATCTTCGGAGTTGCCATGACACGCCGGCCTCTCGTACTCGGACGCACCACCTGAAGTTTCAACTAGACTCAGGGCAGACCCGCGGTACGAGGGCTGCACCTGTCATCGTATCCGGAGAAAGAGATGAACAGACGAATCGCCGTTTCGGTCGCGACGCTTGCCCTGGCTCTCGGACAAACTGCCTGTATGGGAGGCATGGTCGGCGGCGGCATGATGGGCGGCGGGATGTCGCATGGTGGCTCGAGCACCGGGCCGGACGCAAACGCGGGCAGCGGTTACCTAGCCCAAGAGTCCACCGTCGGGAACATCAAGGTTGTAGTCTCCTACCCTGCGACAGCGGTTGGCACTGAACTCACGTACGGTGTCAACCTCACGAATGTCTCGTCAGGGCGCCCAGTGTCCGACGCACACGTCCGCGCGCAAGTCCGGATGGCCTCTGCGCCGCAGTCCGGTGGTCGCTCGTCCGAGCATGGCGCGATGAGCGATGCGCAAATACTGACGCCGGTAGTACGGCGCCTCGACGGACCGGGCACGTTCGCCTTCAGTCACCAAATGGACGCTCCGGGCGCGTATGAGATCACGGTGATCGTCGACGCGATTGGAGAAAAACAGCTGGATCCACCGGTTAAGGTGTTCGCCGTCCGCGCCGTGCCGATGAATCGCACGAGCCACTCGACGGGATTTCGAGCGACCCCGACCCTTCTTGTCACAGGTGCGGTCATGCTTACCATGATGCTGCTCATGACCCGGCGCTTCTAGCAATCGACACGTCGGGCCCGCGCTCGTCAGCAGGTCAGCGACGAGGTAGGCGGCGGCGTCGGTGTGATCGAAAGGCGGACGCCGATTCAGGTTTTCCCTGACTGTATGGAATGAGCGTATCTGTATATTCCTCTATAGCTATATCACGATATTAAGCTGAGACTTCACTTCCGCTTCAGGAGTTGTCATGACACGCCGGCCTCTCGTACTCGGACTTCTTGCCGCCTCGTTCGCCCTCGGTGCATGCACCAGCGGCGCCAACTCCTCGACATCCCCCGCGGCCGACGCTCCGCTGCTTCTCAACATCGCGCCCGCGAACCAGACCGCCGGGGTGAGTCCGGCGGGCGTCGTCACGCTCACATTCAACATGGCGATGATGCAGGGCATGGAGATGCTCGTCGTCGTGCACGAGGGATCGGTGACGGGCGCGCAGGTGGCGGGCTCGACAGTGTGGTCGACGGACCGCCGCATAATGACGTTCACGCCGACCTCAGCCCTGAAAGCCCGGACGACCTACGTGGTGCATCTCTCGCCGTCGCTTCAGGGCTCGAATGGCAAGATGATCAACACGACCGGCGGTATGATGACGTCCGGACAGTCGGTGACCGGTGGCATGATGGGCTCCACCGGCAGCATGATGAACGGTCAGTGGGGACCGGGAATGACCGGTGCCGGATGGCAGGCGGCGACCGGCACCTACGGCATGATGTTCACCTTTACGACGGCGTAGACGAGGCTCGCGCTCTGATCCAGCAGCGCGCGCTCGGACGCGCGCGCTGCCCTTGGCATCAGTCAGTACGGCCACATTTTGTATGTAGTGCGCCCATTTCGGTGACTTCTCGGAGCCGCGCTTATGTCAACACAGCGCGTCCTGCCCGAACTGGTCGAGACCACGTTCGATGGTCGGGACGCTGCCGTGGTATTTGTATGGCCCTCAGGCGGACCGCTCGCCATCGCATGACCGGCACGCGACCGGGAGTTTACCCTACACGCGCTGCGGGTCTTTCCGGACGCGATTCCTCGTAAATACCCGATTCTGGAGACGAACGGTTCGTACGATCTTTCACGCGAAAGGATCGGACGATTCGGTGCAATCCGCCGGAGATGTGTGATCAGAATCAAGCACTCCCACGCAGACCATTGCTCGAATCCGTCCCGTCTCTTGCCGGTGAATGCATGACACTACCCGACGCGCCGTCCGACGACTCGCCCACCGCATCACTGAGCGCGGTGAGCATTGCGGCCCACGCCACTCGTCGCCGATTCCTTCGGATCGCCAGCGTCGTGAGCGCCACCTTCACCGGTCTGCTGGTCGGTGTGCCTGCCGTACGCGCGTTTCTCTCTCCGGCCCTTAAGCCCCCGTCGAAAAGAAACTGGATCAAAGTTGCACAGGCCGATCAGATCGACATCGGTACGCCGGTAAAAGTCGACTTCACCGAGACGGTGACGGACGCGTGGGTCGAGACGCGCGCGTTGCGATCCGTGTGGCTGCGCACGGAAGACGGCGAGACGTTTACCGCGTGGAGCGGTATCTGCACGCATCTGGGTTGCGCGTTTGGCATCGACGCCGAGCGCAAGGTCTTTCATTGCCCGTGTCATCACGGGCTCTTCGACCTTGAAACGGGCAAAGTCGTCGGCGGCCCTCCCCCTCGTGCGCTCGACCTCTTACCCGTGCGCGTCGTGGGCGGTGCGGTCCAGATCATTCTCAAACAGTTCCAAGCCGGCGTAACCGAACAGGTCGAGGTCTGATCGATGCGCTCTCCACTCCGCTGGCTCGACGAGCGAATCGATCTTACGGGAATCAAGCGGGCGCTGCTCGATCGCGAAGTGCCTGATCGGCTCACATGGTGGCATACGCTCGGCAGCGCGACACTCACGGTCTTCGTGGTGCAGGTGATCACGGGAACGATGCTCGCCACGTACTACGCGGCATCGCCGGATCATGCGTACAGCAGCATCGAATACATCCAGCGCGAGGTCGCGAGCGGAGCGTTGATTCGTGGAATTCATCGTTGGGGTTCGAGCGCGATGGTCGTACTCGCGCTCGCCCACATGATTCGAGTGTTCAGCATGGGCGCATATAAGTACCCGCGCGAAGCGAACTGGATGCTGGGATCTCTCATGTTTGTACTCGTCCTTGGCTTTGGTTTCACTGGCTATCTATTGCCGTGGGATCAGCGGGCGTACTGGGCGACGCAGGTCGGAACGAGCATTGCCGGCACAACGCCGCTGATCGGCTCCGTTCTTGGAACGGTGCTACGCGGCGGATCGCAGCTCGGCGCAGCGACGCTCACTCGCTTCTACGCACTGCACGTACTCCTGCTGCCGCTGATGCTCGGTGTACTGATGCTTGTTCACCTCGCGCTTGTGATCCGCCAAGGCATCGCGCCGCGGACATCGGCGTTAGAGAAAGACGCGCCGGAACGCACGACGGACCCCTCGTATCCGGACTACTACAAAAAGGCGTACGCCGCGACGAAACGTGCCGGCGTTCGTTTCTGGCCTGACGTGGTCGGCAAGGACTTGATTGTTGCGTTCGGTGTCGTCGCAATACTCGTCTTGTTGGCGCTTACCTTCGGCGCAGGTCTCGAGCCTCCGGCCGATCCCAGCGACAACGCGTACGTACCGGCGCCGGAATGGTATTTCCTTCCGCTGTATCAGATGCTGAAGCTCGTCCCTGGTTCGATGGAAAGTTTCGTCGCGGTCGGCATACCGACGCTTCTGATCGTCACACTCCTTGCGCTTCCATTCTTCGATACGAAGAGCCGTCGCAATCTGCGCCGCCGACCGCTGGCGATGCTCGCGCTCGTGGTGCTGCTCGGTGGCTCAGCCCTCCTCTTCGGCGCGGCGGCGCGCGATACGCAGCCGACCGTAGTCGCGGAGATCGGACGGCCTCTGTCATCGGCGGAGCGCGCTGGCCGCGCACTGTTCTCGCGTCAGTGCGCCGGATGTCATATGGTGCGCGGGCTCAAGGTATCTGAGAAGAAAGTTCGCGGAAAAGATGACGGACCAGAGCTGACGGAGATCGGGTTGCGGCACTCGTCTGCTTGGCTGCACAGTTTCATCGAAAATCCGACACGCTTTCGCGGTGACACGGCGCGAATGGCGGCGTTTGGGCCGCCGGTGTTGTCGCATCAGGAAATCGAAGAGGTCGCGATGTATGTCGGCGGGTTGCGCGGTCGTCCTGGCGCCAACCTGAAGGTGGAGTTTAAGGACACGTTCCCCGCACTGAAGAAACCGAAATAATTCTGAGACTGGAGGTCCGAGTGAAACAGACAGGAGTTTTTGCCTTGGCCGTTACGGCGATCACGTTCACCCCGTCGGCTGCCCATGCGCTTCCCGCATGGGCCCGCAAGTACAACATGAACTGCTCTGGTTGCCATGCCCCGGCGGTTCCGCGGCTCAACGCGAAGGGCTTTGCGTTCAAGTGGGCCGGCTACCGCATGCCAGAGGAGATCGGCGAGAATCAGGAAGTCAAACAGATACAGGATTATCTCGCTGCCCGAGCGCGTGTTCAGTACCTCGTGGCGAAGACCGAGACGCAAGCGACGGAGACGAACTCGTTCAACCTGAATGATCAGACGCTCTTTGCCGCTGGTGCGATCGGCAAGAACTTTGGTGCGATGCTGGAGTTCTCCAATAGCGCCGAGGGCGTTGACCTGATGACGACACTCGTCGGCGTGTGGGGAAAGGAAAAGCAGTACTACGGAGTGCGGGGCGGCAAGATGCACTGGATATACGAGGGCGGCGTCGCCGGATTCGATCGCCCGACCGGCATCGACGATCCGACGCCGCTCAGCGGCCCGACCACTTCAGCGAACCCGTTCCAAATCACGCCTGATCAACTCGGCATTGAAGCCTTCTATGTCGTCGGGAAAAACCGCATTGCCGTACAGGTGCTCAACAGCACCGCCACTAGCGGCCCGATGTCAACGGGTGCGAAGCCAACGACAAAGGACTTCGCCCTCATCGAACAGTTCATTTACGATTCCCGTGGTTCGGGATTGACGGCGATGGGCTACTACGGCTCCATCGCCGGACTCGATACCACCGCGACGACGCTCCGCACCTCGCACTTCACGCGGATGGCATTCACCGCCAATAAGATCTTCAAACAGGTCGAAGTCCTCGGCGGATATGTCTACAGCAACGATACCGATCTCCCAGTGGGTAGCGTATTCAATCGGTCGAGCATGACCGGATCGGGATACTGGGTCTACGGCGGTTACACCTTTCCAAGTGCGCTCACGATCTTTTCGCGATACGAGGTCGTGAATCCGAATACCGACGCCACAAAGGAAGGGAATAACCGATTCGCCTTCGGCGGTGTATTGCCAATCAGCCTTCCCGAGTATCTGCGACTGGCCGCGGAGTACACACTCGACTCACCGCGAGCCGACGGTGGTCTCAAGAAGCATCGATTCTCACTTGAAATGATGTTCGCCTTCTGATACGCGAGGATAGATCAATGAAAACGATGGCGATACTACTCGTGACTCTTTCGATCGTTGCAGTCGCCGGCGCGCGTGAGGAACTGAGGAGTTCCACCGTCACCGTCGCATCGATCGTGCGCCAAGAACCAGACGGCCGGTTACTCTACCTCAAGAACTGCCGGACGTGTCACGGCGCGACCGGCTTACCGTCGGACGAAAACAAGGAGAAGTACCCGAAGATCAAGGCACTGAACGACGCCGTCTTCCTTGGCAAGCTCAGCGACGACTCCATCCTTACCGTGCTCAAGAAGGGAAAGGGCAAGGATATGAAGGCGTGGGGCGAGAAGCTGAATCCCGCCGAGATGGTTTCGGTGGTCAAGTACGTGCGCACCCTCCCGACGAAGAAGAGCTAGCGAGGAGCGAAGGTCGCGATGCCGCGGCTCAGTTCGCGCACGACGTGATCTGAGCCGTGGCGAGCGCTGCGACGGGTAATGAGCCCGAACCACTGCTCGACCGGAAGGAGACGCGATCTGTTTGTCGGCGAGTATTGCACAGGGTAGCACGGGCCCTCAGCCAGCCACGCGTGCAGCAGGATCGCACGAAGGGACGCCAGTAACGTCGGTCGCGCGAGTGTTACTTGAAGGAGGATCCGCATATGTCAAACAGTTCCGCAGCTCCCGATTCACACGCGCCGCACCGTCTGTCGATCGCGGTCGTCGGCCAGGCCACGAGCCTCTTTCTGACCATCAGCTTCCTGTTCTGTGTGCTGCTTGCGATCGTCACGCCGTACTCTGATCTCATGTGGTTCAAGATACTCCCCGGAGTCGCGCCGCTTACCTGGACCAGTACACTGCTCGGGGTTGTCGAGACACTGATCTACGGGTGGTATTTCGCGCTCGTCTTTGTGCCACTCTACAACTGGGCGGCAAGCCGCCGAGGGCGTTAAGTACCTATCTCTTCCGGAGATCGGGATCAGCCGGTCGCCCGGAGGAAGCGTTTCTCACGACGGTGGTCGAGGAAAACCGACGCACACCACACAAAAGGTGCAGCCTTCGGTTCCACCCTGCGGGCGATTCGCCAAGACGGTGACATGCGGTAAATTCCGCGATCCGACTGTGCTACCTTTTCCACCACTGTTCCGACCCGCGCGCGAAACAGAGCGCCGTTGCCGATGACGCTGTGATCGCCAGTGGCGAGTGTACTGGGCACCGCCCCGGGCTATAGAACCAGCTTCTATCGAATTGCGGCGCGTACGCTGGCACGCCACGTCGCGTGCTCATACGCGCCGGTCCAGTACAGGCCGAATGCGAATCCAAAGAGCAGCTCCTCAACGGGGATTCCGTAGATCAGTCCTCCGCGAAGCGCCGGAAGATTCCAGACCTGCTCGATGTAGCCCGGCGTCAACCACTTGAGCCCAAGCATGAACACCGCATAGAGGCTGAGAAAGAGGAATCCGCCGATGAGAGTCTTCACCCTCAGCGACGGTCGACAGAGGACTGATGCAATCGCACCGATAACGAGGCAGACAATGCTCGGATAGATCGGATTCCAAGGAAAGAAGTAGAGCGGCACGAACAGTATGAACGGCACGAACAGCGCCGCCCGATGAAACCGATGACGCGATCGATGCCGCTCAGCGTCGCTGACCTGAACGAGATCTTGTCGCCGAAGCGTGTTGTACAGCACGGCACCGATTCCTCCGATGGCGAACGCGAAGATCAAGCTCTCGACATCAAAACCGGTTCGCCGGGCAAGCTCGAACAGGCTCGGCGGATTCCAATATCTCGGTACGAAGATCGGCTCCGTGAACCCCAACAGCGCGGTCACCGCGCTGACGCGCCACATGAGTGCTCGGCGCTTCGCGTTGAACGCATAGAGCACGAGCCACGGAACGAGAAACGCGCTCGACCAAATCAGCCAGACATCGTGATATTTCACGTGACAGTCCTTTGTGCCGTACCATCGTGCAGCGGCACGTCCTTGTCAGAAAATGACATCAAACCGATCATCGCGGCATCCGCCACGAAGCGTGAGCGGCAGCCAAGGGCAGTCTGGCCGATGACAAAATGTCCGTGCGTATTCGCTCTGCATACCTCAGCCGCCTCATGTGTTGCTTCATCCGTCGGCTCCGCACCTCCGCATGGGCCCGTTCACGCTGCCCTCCCTGGTCGCAACATGTCGTGAGAGGGAAAGCCGCCGAGATTGCGATAGCGTAAGTGCAGATAGATGAGCAGACTGAGTGTCGCGGCGAAGAAGCACCAGACCGACACGAGCGCGCGCGTATACAAGAAGTAGGTCGCAATGAACGACAGGAATGCCAGCATGCCGAATAATCGCACGAACGTATGGCTCGAGACAAAACCCGTGAAGCAGGTGGCGACGACATAGAGCGCCGTCACGGGCACGAGATAGAAGTGCGGGGAGTTGTACACGATGTGCTGACCGATGACCGATGCGACAACCGATCCCGCGACGCTGAAGTACAAGAGGTATAGTCCCACCGCGAGGCCCACCGCTTGAAACCAGAGCATCGCCGTGCGACGCCATGGCGTCGTCTCGAGTGCACGAAACGCGAACGGAATGTAGATCGGCCAGAGCACGTGCGAAAACAACGAGAACACGTACGTCATCGCCTGCTTCAGCAACGGAGCGTCATGGATGACTCCCTCAACGAGTTGTTGGATCCCGAACAGCAGCGGTATCATCGCGAACGGAAGCTCGGATCGCCGCTCAGCCTTCGTGATCGTCACCACGCCGATCCCTGAGCGCGCGGTACCGGCGACGAAACTTGCGGTTGCAGAGAAGCACATTGGCGGAATTCTCAGTTGATTGTCAGCGCGCGCGCCATACCCAATTCCGAATCTCCGGCATGTCCTCGCCGTACTCGCGAATGTAGCGATGATGCTCCGCTAGCTTGTCGCGTAAGAGTTGTTTCGCGGGCGCGGCCCGCTCGGTGACACTAGGCACGCGATCGATCACATCATTGGCAAGATGGAAGCGGTCGAGTTCGTTGAGCACCGTCATGTCGAACGGCGTCGTCGTGGTGCCCTCTTCCTTGAAACCGTGTACGTGAAGGTTCGCGTGGTTGGTGCGCCGATACGTCAGACGATGGATCAACGACGGATATCCGTGAAACGCGAATATGATGGGCTTGTCTCGCGTGAACAGCGCGTCGAACGCCTCGTCAGTCAGTCCATGCGGATGCGCCGTCTGCGGCTGGAGCGTCATCAGGTCCACAACGTTGACGACGCGAATCGTCAGCTCGGGCACGAGCGTTCGCAGCAACTCGACCGCGGCGAGTGTTTCCAGCGTCGGCACGTCGCCGGCACACGCCATCACCACATCCGGGTCATGCCCCTCATCGTTGCCGGCCCACTGCCAGATGCTGACTCCGGCCCGGCAATGCGCGATCGCAGCGTCCATGTCGAGCCACTGCAGTTCGGGCTGTTTGCCTGCGATGATCACGTTCACGAAGTGTCGACTTCGCAAACAATGATCCGTCACCGAGAGCAGCGTGTTCGCATCGGGCGGCAGATACACGCGCACCGTGTCCGCCTTCTTGTTCATCACGAGATCGAGGAACCCGGGATCCTGATGCGTGAACCCATTGTGATCCTGCCGCCACACGTGTGATGAGAGCAGGTAGTTCAACGACGCGATCGGGCGCCGCCACGGAATGTTTCGACTGACCGCCAGCCACTTGGCATGCTGGTTGAACATCGAATCCACGATATGAATGAACGCTTCGTAGCAGGAGAACAGGCCGTGCCGGCCCGTGAGGAGATAGCCTTCCAGCCACCCCTGGCAGAGATGCTCGCTGAGCACCTCCATCACACGCCCATCTGGAGCGATGTGCTCGTCCGTCTCCAGGATCGCGGCGGTTGAGACGCGATCGGTCACGTCGAACAGTGCCGTCAGGCGATTCGATGCCGTCTCGTCCGGGCCGACCACCCGAAAATTGCGGTGCGCCGAATTCAGCGTCATCACGTCCCGCAGCAACCCTCCCGTGATGCGGGTCGCCTCGGCCACCACCGTGCCCGGGTGCGGCACGGCCACGGCGTAGTCTCGAAAGTCCGGCATCTTCAGGTCCTGCAGCAGCAGTCCGCCGTTCGCATGCGGATTGGCGCCCATCCGCCGCTGACCCTTCGGCGCCAATTCCTGGAGCTTCGGCATCAGGGATCCATTCGCGTCGAACAGCTCGTCGGGCTTGTAGCTCCTGAGCCACTGTTCGAGCTGCTCGAGATGTTCGGGCTTCGTTGCAAGTTCCGCGAGCGGCACCTGATGCGCGCGCCACGTGCCTTCGACCGCACGTCCATCGACGACCTTGGGTCCCGTCCATCCCTTGGGCGTGCGAAAAATGATCATCGGCCAGCGGGGCCGCGTGCGAAAGCCCTCGCGGCGCGCCGTGCCCTGTATCTCCTTGATCTCCGCGACGATCGTATCGAGCGTTGCCGCGAGTTGCTGATGCACTTCGGCGGGTTCGCTGCCTTCGACGACGTACGGATGGTAGCCGTACCCTCGGAACAGCTGCTCCAGCTCCTCGGCTGTGATGCGAGCCAGCACCGTGGGATTGGCGATCTTGTAGCCGTTCAGATGGAGGATCGGCAGCACCGCGCCATCGTGCACAGGATTCAAGAACTTGTTCGAGTGCCAGCTGGCAGCGAGCGCTCCCGTTTCTGCCTCACCGTCACCGACCACGCACGCGACGATCAGGTCGGGGTTGTCGAACGCGGCGCCGTACGCATGCGCGAGCGAGTACCCAAGCTCGCCGCCTTCGTTGATCGACCCCGGCGTCTCGGGCGCCACATGACTGGGAATTCCCCCGGGAAACGAGAATCGCTTGAAGAGCCGCAGCATCCCGCGTTCGTCTCGAGAGACGTTTGGATAGAATTCGCTGTAGCTGCCCTCGAGATACGTGTTCGCCACGATGCCGGGCCCACCGTGTCCCGGTCCCGTCACGTAGATCATGTTGAGATCGTACTGCGTGATGATCCTGTTGAGATGGACGTACAGAAAGTTCAACCCGGGCGTGGTACCCCAATGTCCGAGGAGCCGCGGCTTGATGTGCTCGAGGGTCAGCGGAGCAGCGAGCAGCGGATTGTCGAGCAGATAGATTTGCCCCGCCGAGAGATAATTCGCGGCGCGCCAATAGGCATGCATCTGCGCCAGCAGCTCGGTGGAGAGCGGTCCATTCATTATTCAGCGCTTCACGATCGGCGGCCTAGCTCGCGCGCCATCGACTCCACAATCCGCTGACATATTCCTCAGGACATTCCCGGCATTCCGGGCATTGGTGACACGTGCGCGTCGCGCGGTGGTGCAATCGGCGCGGGCGGGTTCGCTGCCGGCGGGCTTCGGGGCGGTGCGCTCCTGATGCCGTCGAGTTTTGTCCGCTTGAGCATCAGCGCATTGATCGCCACGATGGCCGAACTGCCGGACATCGACAGCGCGGCGATTTCGGGCGACAGCGTAAACGGATACAACACGCCCGCCGCTAGGGGAAACGCGATCACATTGTAACCAACTGCCCACCAGAGGTTCTGATGCATCTTGCGCAAGGTGGCGCGCGAGAGCTCGATCGCCGCGACGATGTCGTATGGATCGCTTTTCATGAGCACGACGTCGGCGCTCTCCATCGCAACGTCGGTGCCAGCGCCGATGGCAAATCCGACGTCCGCCTGAGTCAGCGCGGGCGCGTCGTTGACGCCGTCGCCGACCATCCCGACCTTCTTGCCCGTCGCTTGCAGCTCCTTGACCTTCTCGGCTTTCTGCCCGGGCAGTACGTCGGCGAGTACGCTCGTGATCCCGAGGTCCGCGGCGATTCGCTTGGCGGTGCCCGCGTTGTCGCCGGTCAGCATCACCACTTCGATACCGCGCTCCCGCAGCTTTGCCACGGCGGCCTTGGCGGTGGGTCGCACCGCGTCAGCGATGGCAATGAGTCCGAGCACACGACCGCCCTGCGCCACGTGGACCACGGTTCGGCCTTCGCCTTGCAATCGAGCGGCGTCGGCTTCGAGTGATCCGAGCGCGAGCTTCTGTGTATCCATCAGCAGACGGTTACCGAGGAAAACCGTGCCCCCTGCGGTTTCTGCCTGTGCTCCCATGCCGTCGATGTTCTTGAAACCGGTCGGCACGACGACGGTCAGTTTGGATGCCCGACGCTGAATGGCCTGCGCGAGCGGGTGGGCGGATCCCTGTTCGACGGCGGCCGCCGCGAGCAGCACCGTCTCCTCCGTGACTCCCTCGGCCATCACTATTTCCACGACGTCCGGCTTGCCTAGCGTGAGTGTGCCGGTCTTATCGAAGATGATGACCGTCAGCTTCGTTGCGTCTTCCAGCGCCGATGCGTTCTTGAAGAGAATGCCATTCATGGCGCCGAGGCCCGTACCAACCATCACAGCCATCGGCGTGGCGAGGCCCAGGGCGTCCGGGCACGCGATGACGAAGACCGTTATGGTCAAAGTCAGCGCAAAGAGCAGCGGCTGCCCGAGCAGCCAGAACCATATAGCGAACGTCGCGAGTCCGACGACGATCGCGGCCAGCACCAGCCACTGCGCGGCCTTGTCGGCGAGGAGTTGCGCGGGCGCCTTCGAGTTCTGCGCCTCCTGCACCAGCTTCACGATCTGCGCGAGCGCCGTGTCCGCTCCAACCTTTGTCGCCTTGTAGCGAAAGCTGCCGCTCGTGTTCATCGTCGCGCCGATCACCGTGGAGCCGGGTCCTTTCTGCACGGGCATCGACTCGCCAGACAGCATGGACTCGTCGACCAGCGATTCACCCGTCTCGACCGTTCCGTCGACCGGAATCTTGTTGCCGGGCCGGATCACGACGACGTCGCCCACGATCACGTCAGCGGTCGACAGCTCGACCTCGGCGCCGTTGCGGATCACCGAGGCCTTCGCCGGCGTCAGGTCCATCAGCGCGCGAATGGCAGACGACGCGCCGGCACGGGCGCGCATCTCGAGCCAATGACCAAGCAGGATGAAGACCAGCAGTACCGCAGACGCTTCGAAGAACTGGTCGCTCGTGAAGAGGAAGGTGGCACCGACGCTGAACAGATAGCCGGTGCCGACGCTCAGCACGACGAGCACCGCCATGTTCAACGTGGCGGTCTTGATCGCGCGCCATGCGGCAACGAAGAACGGCCAGCTCGGATAGAGGATGGCGGCACTAGCGAGGAAGAACAGCCACCGGTTGAGCGCCAGACCGAATGGAGGTTCGGGCGCCGGAAAGAGATTGCCCATCGGTGAGTACACGAAGATCGGCACCGTGAACAGCAGGCAGATCCAGAATCGATTGCGCATGTCGCGCGCCATCGCGGGCAAATCCATGTCGCCGCCGTGACCCATCTCGCGAGCCATGTCCGACGACATGGCGGGTTGCTGGCCGTGCGCCGTGTGAACCGGGTGATCTTCGATTGCGGGTGCTGAGGGCGCAGTGGCTGGTGTGGGAGCCGCGGCAGGGATGCCTTCCGGTACGGCTGTCGTCGCAGCTTCAGCCTTGGGCATTTCGGCAGGCTTGGGCGTGGCGGCAGGAGAAGCTTGCGGCGTCATCGCAGCATGTGTCTCACCGTGGGCGACCGACCCATGCTTCTGCGCTGGCTTGTGTCGGATCACATGTCGGGGCAGAGCTTCATTTGCCTGATACCCGCACTTGTACACCCGCGCCTTGATTTCGGCGATCGTGACCTGCGTTTCGTCGTATCGCACCGTCGCGTTCGCCGCGGCGTAGTTGACCGTCGCGCTATACACGCCCTTGAGCTTGCCAAGTTGATGCTCGACGCCGTGGGAGCTCAGCGCGGACAGCATGCCGCCCACTTCAATGACGCTTGTCTTCATGGCCATTCCGTAGAAAGTTGCATTCAGCGCGCCAACCGCTGCTCGTCGATGCACGAGGGCGTGAACTCGAACGCAATGTCCGGATCGGGCTGAACGCGCCGCGTCCGCTTGCCGGCGTAGTGCAGTCTGGAAAGGATATCCCGCATCAGGTTCAGGCGCGCGAGACGCTTGTTGCCCGCCCGCACAATTCGCCACGGCGCAACGACCGTATGGGTCTGCAGCAGCATCGCGTCACGCGCCGCTGAGTATGCATCCCACTTCTTCAGCGCGACGGCGTCGATCGGACTCGTCTTCCACTGTTTCAGCGGATCCTTCTCGCGATCGACCAAGCGCCGGGTCTGCTCGTCCATGTCGATATCCAGATAGTACTTCAGCAGTTTGATGCCCGCCTTCACGAGCATTTCCTCAAACTGCGGCACTGACGTCATGAACTCCTCGTATTCCTCTTTCGAGCAGAAGCCCATGACATGTTCGACACCGGCGCGGTTGTACCAACTGCGGTTGAAGAGGACCAGTTCCTCGGCGACCGGTAGGTACGCGACGTACCGTTGGAAGTACCAGCCGCTGCGTTCACGGTCGGAGGGTTTACCGAGCGCAACGACCCGCGTCTCGCGCGGGCTCAGGTGTTCGACGATGCGCTTGATGCTGCCATCCTTCCCCGCGGCGTCGCGACCTTCCAGCAGCACGAGAATGCGATCGCCACAGCGAATGGAGTGCCGCTGCAGCTTCACGAGCTCGATCTGCAGGACGCGAAGCTGCGACCGGTATTCCTTGCGCGAGATCGAGGGTGCCGCCGGTCGTTCGCCCTCGCGACGTGCGCGCACCTTCACGCGGGAGCCGCCCTTAGTTCGGGCGGCTCCCGCGTGAGGCTTCGGCGTGCGGACCTTGGAGTTCATTGCGCGCCTGACTCTCCCTTCGACACCGTTCAGCCGGCCATCTTGCGGCAGGCGTCTGCGCACTTGCGGCATGCTTCGGCGCACCGCTTGCAGTGATCCATGTCGTGCGCGCCACATTCCTTGGCGCACCAGTCGCAGATGTCCGCGCACAGCTTGCAGAGCTGCTTGGCGAACGGGCTGTGGCGGGCGATCGCGTCGGCGCACAACCGGCAGATCGCGGCGCACTCGATACAACACGCCGGACACGCGTTCTTTGATTCCTTGCCGGTCATATGTGCGAAGCAGTGGCCGCATTCGGTGGCGCAGTTGTTACAGGCGTCGATGCAGTCCTTTGCGTGCTGGTCCAGATGTTCGGTCATGGTATATCTCCTTCTTCGATTGACAGAGGGCGAACTCGGCGCGCCCCTGACGCCTGCGCTGCGGAGCAGCGCCCATCGCTCGTGCCCCAGACGATCGCGGTCACGTCATCGCGTGTCCTGGCCCGGGAGCGATTGCCACCGGCGGGTGAGGGCAGGGTCTTCTCATGTCGATCTCCTCATCCTGCCGTGCGATTGTGGTTTTCTCGCAGTACGATCGAGGCACGCCCGATCTACGACTGGTCGTTCCGTCGCCCTCGTCCCCTGCGCACGGGCTCGAACACGCGGAACACGACCACAAAGAACAGCACCCAGAAGGCCCACCAGATGAGGTGCATACCAAAGAAGTGATAGCCATCGTAAAAGTGCATCACGCTGTTTCTCCTGAGGCGGATTGGCGTCGAACGATGTGTCTCTTAAACGATCAGCAGCAGCCGCGGCGTCCGCGCGCGTCACCACCAGAGCGATCGCCGGCGGCAACGGGTGTGCCCGCGGGAATCATCTCGTACCCGGCATCGTGGACCGCTTGCGCGATCGCCGCGGGGTTCGTCCGGGTCGCGTCGTAACTTACGGTCGCAGATCCTACTGCTACCGCATCGACGCGTGTGCCAGGGATGGCGCCAAGCGCCGTTCGCACGTTGGTCACACAGCCGCCGCAGCTCATACCAGAAATTGCCAGCGTCATCTGTTCCATCAGATTTTCTCCGGAAGAATCTCGTCGCCATCACCAGCGACGCCTTGCAAAACGTTCAGCCAATGCATCTCGTACCGAGTGTCGCAACAACTGCGTGCAACAGAAGCAGCACTCTGTGCCTTGTACACATGGACGGTAGTGACAGTGAAAGACTGGGGACATCGCACGATCTGATGAGAGAGCACTAACCCATTTGCGCACGCCCCTCCTGCATGCCTGCGGACTCGACCGACGCACGGAGAACGTCGAACTGTCGTCCCTCGCTCTGCTGGTACATTCCGAGGGACTCCATCGGGATGCAGAACAGATTACCGAGCTACTCGGGATTCCGAAGTCAGGGAATCCTTCGGTGAACGTCAGAAAATCCCCCACGAGCCGCCAGCGGGCGCATCATTGGCGGAGCTGTGCTCCCGCAGAATCGCAGCCGCCACAGGCGGCTGCGCACGCCGGTCACGTCCTGCATCGAATGTCGATGTCCGATCCGGCCACGGCCGCCGGCGCCTTCTACACGCGCTTCGGCTGGTCGCTGCGTCCCGAGATTTCCGCGCTGCTAATGTCGGCATCGTCGATCATCGTGGCACTCAACGCCGTCTCGTTGCGACGGGCAAAGATCTGACCGCCGCGCAACCTCGCTACGGCTTCACCACCCGATACAGCCACGCGTCGCCGTGATCCTCGCTCCAGCCGATCGTCGCGTGCTGCAAGTCATCGGAGTACGAGAACTGACGCACGACATGCGGGACGCGTCCAACGAGAGCAGCGGCTCCCGGTCCCGTCAGCTTGTACAGCGACATCGTCTCCGGCGCATCCCAGATCGCGCTGACGATGCTGCCGTCGGCCAGCCAATGCGACGTGCCGTGGTCCGCGAACTTGGTCATCCAGCGCACGGCTGGGCCGCCATCAACCGGTATGACGCTGACGACGACGCTGTCGTTCGTCGACTTCACCCACCCGTGATATAGCAACATTTTTCCGTCGCGAGACGCGCTCACCTGCGTGAGGTACGCAAACGCGCTCGGCATCGGGATCTCGCGGCGCTTGCCAGACTGTTCGATGATGATCCGATCCTGCTTCGCGCCAAGCCAAGCGAACCCGTTCGGCACCGCAGTCGCCGAGGTGGTGGATGAATCGGCGGTATCGATCGATCGGATCGTCGCACCGGATCGCGCATCGACGAGCGCGATGTGCAGCCTTCCCGCGTTGCGAGCGACGATCGTCAGCGACGTGGAATCGGCCCATTCGACCGATCGAATCGAGCCGGTCGTTGCGATCGGTATTTCGGCCCCGCCTGTCCTCGGCATCACCGTCAAACGCGTCTCGTTGACGCCGCCAGAAGTCGGAATGCTCCGGCGCATCAAGAGGCGGACGCCGTCAGGAGAGATGATCGCGCCAGTGGGGCTCGTGCCCTGCGCCAGCGGTGCGGACGTCGGCACCTTTACGGAGAGCAGCTCTTTCAGGGGTGTCGCGTAGAGCGTGAAGGTCGACGAACCATCATCCACCGCCATTTGCAATCCATCGGCGGTTACGGTGTGCTGCGTGAATCGGCCGCTGTAAATCGTATCCTGATGGGTGGACAGTTTTCCCGTCGCCGGATCTATCGCGACGCGAACGATTGCTTCGGCGACGGTTGGGCCGGCGCGCGACATCCAGATCGCATCGGCCGACGTCGTCCCGCCGCAGGTACACGAATTCACAAGTCGGTCGGTGACCTTTCCCGTCTTGCGATCGATCACCTGCCACAATCCGTGCGGCGGTTGAACGATCATCGCCACCATCCGCGAACTGTTTGGCACCGACGAGAGCGCGGCGAGGAATCCTGTCCCAGGCACGAAGACGCTGTCGCGGGGAACACCATCGAGTCCGGCACTGCGCACGAAGTACCCGGAGTCGTTCGACGCGGCCGTCGGGCCGATGAGCACCGAGTCGCCGCCCGCCGCGAAGGTTGCCGCGCCCGCCGTGAGCATCTTGGGAACGCCGCCCAGCGCGGAAATCAGATAGCTCCCCGACTTTCCCTCAACAGTGCCGGACATGATCAGGTAGCGTCGATCACCGCTCCACTCGAGGCCGTAGCCAGCGCTCGCGCCTTCCATGACACGGCGTGTGGTCGTCGTGCCGACATCCTGCACGACGACAGCGTAGGTGCAGGCGGCGTTCTTGCATTCCTTCACGAAATAGCCGACCTGTTTCCCGTCGCTGCTGATCGCCGGCACCGAAATGTTTCCGGAGAATGTGAGCTGGCGACGGTCGCGCAGTGCGGCCGAGGTGTCGAGCTTCTTGAATTTTCCGGTCGCGCCAGCGTACGCCAGTCCGACGACGACAAGTGCGCCCGCCGCCATCAGCGCGTAACGCCTTCCCTTCGACGTCGCTGGCACCGCCTTCGGCTCAGCCGCCTCGAGCGCCTTCGCAAAGTCGCCGGCCGTCGCAAAGCGATCCGACGGCACCTTCGACAGCGCCTTCGCGATCGCGTTATCGACACCCTGCGGCACGCTCGGCCGCACGACGCGCACGCGCGTCGGCGTTTCCGTCAGCAGCTTGGCAATCACGGCTTGCACGGTCGCGCCGCTCATCGGCGGATCGCCGACGAGCATTTCGTAGAGTACCGCAGCGAGTGAATACACGTCGCTACGCGCGTCAAGGCGGCGATCACCGGTCGCCTGCTCGGGACTCATGTATTGCGGCGTGCCGAGTGACAGCCCGGTTTGCGTGAGGCGATCACCGCCGGCTTCCTTGACGGCGAGGGCGATGCCGAAGTCGGCGAGCATCGCTTCGCCTTCCTGCAGCAGAATGTTTTCCGGCTTGATATCGCGGTGGACAACGCCGTTCTTGTGCGCGTAATCGAGCGCGCTCGCCACTTGCTTGGTAATGGCAATCGCTTCGTCGATGCCGATCTGCGTCTCACGGCGCATGAGATCGCGCAGCGACTCGCCGCGCACGTACGGCAATACATAGAAGAGATGACCGCCGGCCTCGCCGGAATCGATCAGCGTGAGAATATGCGGATGGTCGAGCCGGGCCGTGATCTTGATTTCGGCGAGAAATCGCTCGGCGCCCAGCACCGCGCCGAGTTCCGGCGAGAGGACTTTCAGTGCGACGAGGCGATCGAGCTTGAGATCCTGGGCGAGATAGACCGTTGCCATTCCCCCGTGGCCCAGTTCGCGCTCGATGCGATAGCGGTCAGTGAGGATCGCATCGAGGTAGGCGGGAATTTCTGTCATCGTGCACGGTCTCCCTTCGGGGGCGTCGTATGGCGACGGTTGGAGTCGCAAAGATACGCCATCGGACGACCTTGCGGATAGCACCGTCGGCGCTGGCGCGGGCAACGCGCCCCGAATAGCTTTCGCTCCGAAGTAGCCGCCAGGGGTACTCCGGATCTCCGGAGTTGAGACAGTCTCTTGGAACCTGATCCGGTTCGTACCGGCGTAGGGAGCGCGGCGTATCGCAGTCGAGTGCGCTTCCAAAGTCGGAGGCCATAATCGAGCCACCCTTCCCGGGGGGCGCCGCCTTGCTGCGATTCGTCCGTCCTTCGCTCGTCTGGTACGACGCCACCGCGAGGGCAGTACGATGACGACGCCGAACAACACGGGCCAGCCGAAAGGAACGCCGCACGGACAGCCGCTGACCGCTGCCGATTTTTCCGATGCCTTCCCGAACTCGAGAAAAGTCTATCTCGACGGTCCGGCCGGTATCCGCGTCCCGATGCGTGAAATCTCGCTCTCCGGTGACGAGCCGCCACTGCGCGTCTACGACACGAGCGGCCCGCAGGGGCACGACGTCATCGGCGGCCTGCCGAAGCTCCGCGCCGCTTGGAAGCGCCCCGCGACGACGGGTCGCGTCACCCAGACGCACTACGCGAGGCGCGGCGAGATCACGCCGGAGATGGAATACGTCGCGCTCCGCGAAGGGATGTCAGTCGAGTTCGTGCGCAGCGAAGTGGCGCGCGGACGGGCGATCATTCCGGCGAATATCAAACACCCCGAGCTCGAGCCAATGATCATCGGCCGCGGCTTCAAGGTGAAAATCAACGCTAACATCGGCAACTCGGCGGTGTCGTCGAGCATTCAGGAAGAAGTGGATAAGCTTCGCTGGGCCACCCTGTGGGGCGCCGACACGGTGATGGATCTCTCGACCGGCAAGAATATCCACGAAACGCGCGAGTGGATCGTCCGAAACTCTGCCGTTCCGATCGGCACGGTGCCGATCTATCAGGCGCTCGAGAAAGTGGACGGCGTGCCGGAAGATTTGACGTGGGAGATCTACCGCGACACGCTTATCGAACAGGCGGAGCAGGGCGTCGACTACTTCACCGTGCACGCCGGCGTCCTCCTCAGATACGTGCCAATGACGGCAAAGCGTCTCACCGGCATCGTCTCGCGCGGCGGCGCGATTATGGCGAAGTGGTGTCTTGCGCATCACAAGGAAAACTTTCTTTATACGCGTTTCGCCGAGATCTGCGAGGTCATGGCGGCGTACGACGTCTCGTTCTCGCTCGGTGACGGCCTGCGCCCGGGCTCCATTGCCGATGCCAATGACGAAGCGCAGTTCGCCGAACTCAAGACGCAGGGCGAGCTCAACAAGATTGCGTGGGAGCACGAGGTGCAGACGATGAACGAAGGCCCCGGCCACGTTCCGATGCATCTGATCAAGGAAAACATGGAGAAGCAGCTCGAGTGGTGCGGCGAGGCGCCGTTCTATACACTCGGACCGCTCACCACCGACATCGCGCCGGGCTACGATCATATCACAAGCGCGATCGGGGCGGCGATGATCGCCTGGTATGGCACGGCGATGCTCTGCTACGTCACGCCGAAAGAACACCTCGGTCTTCCGAATCGCGATGACGTGAAGGCTGGCGTCATCGCCTACAAAATTGCCGCGCACGCCGCCGACCTCGCGAAGGGGCATCCGCGCGCGCAGGAGTGGGATAACGCGCTCAGCAAGGCGCGCTTCGACTTCCGTTGGCGCGATCAATTCAACCTCGCGCTCGATCCGGTGACGGCGCTCGCCTATCACGACGAAACGCTGCCGGCCGATGGCGCAAAGGTCGCGCACTTCTGCTCGATGTGCGGCCCGAAGTTCTGCTCGATGAAGATCACGCAGGATGTGCGCGAATATGCCGCGTCGCACGAGGCCGGTATGCAGGCGAAGTCGGAGGAGTTTCGGCAGACAGGCAGCGAGTTGTATGTCAGCGCGGGCGACGCGACAAGCGTCTCCCGCGCGTGATCAAGCCGCGAATGCAGCCGGGTCGCGTGCCCAACGTCCTCTCCGTAGCCGGATCGGACCCGAGCGGGGGTGCGGGACTGCAAGCGGACCTCAAAACGTTCGCGGCGCTCGAAGTCTTTGGATGCGCCGCGGTCTCATTACTCACAGCACAAAACACGCACGGCGTACGCGCCACGCTACCGACACCGGCTGATTTCGTCACTGAACAACTGCGTTCAGTCTTCGACGACGTACCGATCGACGCGGTGAAAATCGGCGCCCTCGGCAACGCCGATGTTGTCGGCGCGGTCGCCGATGCGCTGACCGAGTTCGGTGCAAGGAATGTCGTGGTCGATCCGGTGGTGTGCTCGACGAGCGGTCGCGCGCTACTCGACGCCGACGGAATCACCGCCCTCTGCGATCGGCTGCTGCCGCTCGCAGCGGTCATCACGCCGAACGCGGCGGAAGCCGGCGCGCTCCTCCGGGCCGCCGCGCCGGCAACACGCGACGCGGCGCGCGACGCGGCGCGCGCACTCTACGCGCTCGGACCTGCCCACGTGCTCATCACCGGCGGTCATATCGATGACGGTGACGACTGCGTCGATCTCCTCTTCGATGGCCGAGACTTTATCGAACTGCGTGTGCCGCGCAGCGCGGTGACGCTCCTGCACGGAGCGGGCTGCACACTTTCGTCTGCGATCGCGGCATTTCTCGCGCACGGGCTTTCAACGGCTGAGGCGTGTCGCGAGGCGCAGCGCTATGTCGTGATCGCCATCGAACGAAGTGCGGCGCTCTCTGCCGGCGGCGGAGCGCGCCCACTGCATCAACTCGGCGAACTCTGGGAACAGCGAGCATCATCGACCGCTACGAGCCGGGAGCTCGCATGACCCTCGGTTGCGTGTATCTCGTCGCGACGCCGCGCCCGTCGCAAGCCGAGGACGAGTTTCTCGCCCGTGTCGGTGCCGCGCTCGCTGGTGGCGTGGATGTCTTGCAGCTTCGTGTCAAGCAACTCGAGGCGCTGCCGTTGTTGAAGCTCGCGTCGAAGATCCACACAATGGCGCACGATTCCGGCGTGCCATTCATCGTGAACGACCGCCCCGATGTGGCGCTGGCCGTCGGCGCCGACGGCGTGCACTTGGGTCAGCGGGATCTCCCAATCGAGTGGGCGCGCAAAATCGTCCCTGGCGCGATCATTGGGCGCTCGAGCCACGAGTCGGCGCACGCTGACGCGGCCCTGGCCGAGGGCGCGGACTATCTCGCCGTCGGACCAGTGTGGGCGACGCCGACGAAGCCGGGGCGCACGCCGACGGGACTCACGTATGTCCGTGACGTCGCGGCGCGCCGGATCGATCGTCCGTGGTATGCGATCGGCGGAATCACGCTCGACAATGTGTCCGAGGTGATCGCGGCCGGGGCGAGTCGCATCGCCGTCGTGCGCGCGATCCTCGACGCGCCGGATCCGGCGGAAGCGGCGCACGGATTCGTCGTCGCCCTCGGAGCGGCACGATGGAAGTAAACGGCCGCTCGTATCCACACCGCGAGGGGCTCACGCTGCACGCCCTGCTCGAGGAACTGAAGATCAACGCCAAGACCGTCGCCGTCATGCACGGCCACGATTTTCACCGCTCGGGACACATCCCCGATGCGCCGATTACCGAAACCGATGTGCTGGAAATCGTCACTATGATGCAGGGAGGGTAACGTGCCGCAGACGTCATTCGCCGACGAGTCTGATCCGCTGATCATTGGCGGAAAAACTTTCACCTCGCGCCTGATGCTGGGCACGGGGAAGTACACGGATTTCGGCGTCATGCGCGACGCGCTCGAAGCGAGCGGGACGCAAATCGTCACCGTCAGCATTCGCCGCGTTGAACTCGGCGCACCGGGGCACGTCGGCATTCTCGACGCGATCGATCTCAGCAGCTATCAGCTGCTGCCCAACACCGCCGGCTGCAAGACGGCCGAGGAAGCGCTGCGCGTCGCGCGCCTCGCCCGCGCCATGAGCGGCACCGATTGGGTAAAACTCGAAGTGATTCCCGATGCGAAGTATCTCCTCCCCGACGGCGGTGAGACATTGCGTGCTGCGGAGATTCTCGTCGGCGAAGGCTTCGTGGTACTGCCGTACATCCAGGCCGATCCGGTCTTGGCGCGCCGGCTCGCGGAGGTTGGCTGCGCGACGGTGATGCCGCTGGCGTCCCCAATCGGCTCCGGACGCGGCGTTCGGACGACATCGAACCTCGAGATTATCATCGCCGAGGGCACGGTGCCGGTGGTCATCGACGCCGGACTCGGCGTGCCGAGCGAAGCAGCCCAAGTACTTGAGATGGGAGCGCACGCCGTGCTCGTCAATACGGCGATTGCTGAGGCGAAGGATCCCGTGCGAATGGCGTCGGCGTTCCGGCAGGGCGTCGACGCTGGGCGCGCTGGGTTTCTTGCCGGCCGCATGCCGGTGCGCGCGCAGGCGAGTCCGAGCAGTCCCACTGCTGGCGTGGTCACATTGGCGCAACCCGAAGTGCCGGTGTGAGGTAGGTTTACGGCAATGACCGACTCAACTCAGGCAATCTTCGGTGCAGCCACTCGAGAACCGGCGACCCCGGGTTCGTACGGAATCGCCCCACGCGGCTTCCGACTTCCCGACGCGACGCGGCTCGCCGAAGTGCGCCTGCGCGTCGCCAATCTCGGGCGCTCTATCGCCTACTATGAATCAGTCCTCGGCATGCGCCTGCTCACGCGCGGCGATCGCAGTGCGACGCTCGGCGCTCACGGCGACGATCGCGCGCTGCTCGAACTCAATGAATTGAAGGGCGCTCGGCCAGTCCCGAAGCACGGTCGCACGGGACTTTTTCACTTCGCGATTCTCCTCCCCGATCGACCGTCACTTGGCCGCTTCGTCCGTCACCTCGGCGACATCGGCGCGGAAGCTAGCGCCGGCGATCACCTCGTAAGCGAGGCGCTGTATCTGCACGACCCCGACGGACTCGGCATCGAAGTGTATGCCGATCGTCCCCGTGACACGTGGCGTCGCGTCGATCGCGAACTCATGATGGCCACCGATCCAGTCGACTTTGCAGGACTCATCGCCGCGGCTGGTGATACGCCGTGGACGGGAATGCCAGCTGGCACCGTGATGGGTCACGTGCATCTGCACGTCGGCAGCATCGAGAAAGCTGCGGCGTTCTTCTCTGAGGCCCTCGGCTTCGATCGGATGGTCTGGAACTATCCCGGCGCCCTATTCTTCGGCGCCGGCGGCTATCACCATCATCTCGGTACGAATATCTGGGCCGGCGCGAACGCCGAGCCGATGCGTGCCGACGAGGCCGGCTTGATCGAGTGGACGATCGAACTGCCCGACGCGCGCGACATCGACTCCGCGGCGGCGAGTCTGATTGCCGGCGAGTTTGCAACCGCGCGTGAGGGAACTGATCTCATCACTGCCGATCCGTTCGGAACGGCAATTCGACTGCGCGTCTCAGGGAAATAGAAATGAAAGAACTTTCACTAGTGCATCTCGTTCGCCCCGCCGTCGAGGGGGCGAACGCGCTCGGTGCGAATGCGCCGCTGCTAATTCTCTTGCACGGCGTCGGCAGCAACGAGCGCGATATGTTCTCGCTGGCACGCTCCTTCGATCCGCGATTCGTCGTCGTGGCGGCGCGGTCGCCAATCACGCTTGGACCCGATTCGTACGGCTGGTTCCGCGTGCAGTTTACCGATCGCGGTCCCGTGATCGACGGCGAGCAGGCGAAGGCTGGTTGGGAGTTGCTGCAGCGTTTCATCGACGAAGCCGTCGCCGCATACGACGCCGATCCGGCGCGTGTATACGTCGGCGGCTTCAGTCAGGGCGGGATCATGTCGATCAACGCCATGCTGACCGTTCCGGAGAAGATCGCCGCCGCCGTCGATATGAGCGGTCGTCTGCTGCCGGAAGTACTGCCATTCGTCGCCGACGCGGCGCGGCTTCGTGGCAAGCCGTTGCTGATCGTTCACGGCACGGCCGATCAGGTGCTCGGCATCGAGTACGGGCGAACGGCGCGCGCGGAGCTCGAAGCGTTTGGGCTCGCGGTGAGCTATCAGGAGTTTCCGATCGCGCACACGATCACGCGCGAGTCACTCGACGTGGTGACTGCGTGGCTCACGGCGCGGCTCGATGAGACGGCGCCGCCGGTGCGCGGCTAAGCCGCACGCGGCACGCGGCACAATGCACAGCGGGGCGCCTCGGATCGAGGCGCCCCGCTTCGTGCGTCACGGCACCGCGGCGCGGTGCTGGTCGAACCATCCTTGCAGTGTCGTAAGCTTGCTCGCCTCATGACTCGGACGCCGGCGGATTCCGTGCGGCTCATCCGGAACGCGCACCAGTACCGACTCAACGCCGAGCATTTTGAGCGCTTTGTAGTACTGCTCGCTCTCGGACATCGGCGTGCGGAAGTCTTCCTCGCCGGTCATGATAAGCGTCGGTGTCTTCACATGCTTCACCACGCTCAGCAGCGACCGTGATTCGTAGTTCGCACGATTATCCCACGGAAAGCCCGGGAACCAGTCGTTGACCGCGGTCGGCGCCATGTCTGCGGTGAGCGAGAAGCTCTCCCAGTTGATCACCGGATAGAACGCCAGCGCGGCCCGGAACCGGTTGGTGTGCGAAATCATCCATGCCGTGAGTACTCCGCCGCCGCTTCCGCCGGTGACGAAGAGATTGTTCGTGTCGACGTAGCCCTTGGCGATGACCGCGTCGACCCCCGAGTTCAGATCGTAAAAATCGTCACCTGGGTACGCGTGATGGATAAGGTTCCCGAACTCCTCGCCGTACGAGGTGCTGCCACGCGGATTCGCGTAGAACACGACGAAGCCCATCGCCGCCACGATCTGCTTTTCTTCGTCGAATCGGTCGCCGTAGTTCGCGAACGGTCCGCCGTGAATTTCGATGACGAACGGGTACTTGCGGGTCGGGTCGAAATTGGGCGGCTTGACGATCCAACCGTGGATCTTTCGGCCGTCCTTGCTCGACGGATACCAGATCTCTTCGACAGCGCCGAGCGTGCGGCTTGCGAGCAGTGAAGCATTGAGCGTCGTGAGCGAGCGCGGCGCCGCACCAGGTGCGGCACCAACGAAGCCGACTTCACTCGGGTCGTTGGTTGTACTCAACGTGAATGCGAGACTACCGTCTTTCGCGACACTGTAGGAACCGCCGCTGTACGCGCTCGATCCGCCGCCGATATTCTTCGCCACCACTTTGTACGTACTACCGTCGAGCGAGAACAGGGCGACCTTCGTGTTGCCCTTCTCGTCGAACTGCGTGTAGATCCCCTTGCCGTCGCTGCTCCATTGCGGATTGCCAACGCTATTGTCGAGCTTGCCCGAGATGACGCGCTTACCGCTGCCGTCGCGGTTCATTACGTACAGCAGCGTATTCTGATATCCCTGATGCCGGTCGTCGTAACCGGTGTAGGCAATCAGTTTTCCGTCCGGAGAAACTACGGCGCTCTGGTCAGGTCCGAATCGGTTCGTCAGACGCCGAGGTACCGCATTTCCGTTGACGGCGAATGCCCAGATATCCGATTCCCGCGAATTGAATTCCGGATTTTCTCCGCGCCGCGCCGAGAGAAGCAGCTCGGCGCCGTCGGGCGTCCACGAAACCGACCCGCCGCCCATGAATTGTGTACCGTGCTGGTAGTCGCCGCTCGTGATCTGCCGCGCAGCTCCGCCGTCGGCGCGCACGACGAAGGCGTGCCAGAATCCACGCGGCAACTCGCCGGCGTCGTTGAATCTAAATACCAGTCGATCATCGTACTTCGGCGGCGCGGCCCACGTCGCGCCAGTCGGCGGCGTCAACAGCGTGCCGACGACGAGCGGTGCCTTCGGCACGAGCGCAAGATACGCGATCTGTGTGCCATCCGCCGACCAGCTCGGCGACGACGGCGCGGTGCCGATGTTCGTCAGCGCCGACATGTCGCCTGTGTCCATATAACGTTGCCACAGTTGTCCCGTGCCACCGCGGTTCGAGACGAAGGCGAGCCGCGTGCCGTCGGGCGACCATCGCGGTGAAAGCTCGGAGAACTTTCCGCTCGTGAGCGGACGGTGCCCGGAGCCGTCGGTCTTCACGAGCCAGACGTTGCTGTAGCGCCGATCGGTTATCGGATCGCTCCACTGGCGTACATATGCCACCCACCGGCCATCCGGTGAAAGCTGTGGATCAGCCGCGTATTCGAGTTCGAAAAGATCGGCGGGGGAGAGTTTTCGGGATTGCGCGCGGATCGGCGAGACGATCAGCGCGAACGCCATCGCGATGGCGAAGTGTCGGAACAGCGGACGCATCGAGACTCCGGGGACGTCGGTGGGGGTGTGCCTAGCCAGCGAGTTCGGGAGTCAAAAATCCCGCCTTTCGAATTGCCGCCGTGACGGCCGCTTCGCTCGTGAGCCATTCGTCGAAACTGACGGTGGCAGAGCCGATCGTCACGTTGTCGGCGGTCGCGCCGGATACGCTTCCGATGGCCTTCTGAACGGCTTTGACGCAGCCGTTGCAGGTCATGCCTGAAATTGCCGTGGTGAATGTTTTCATAACGAACTGTAGCACCGATTCGGCCGCCAAGAAATACCCCGAGTCAGGTCGCGCGTCTTCGGGCCCGCCAAGTCCCTGCGTGCGCCAGCGCACACGATTTGCATGATGCGCGTTACCGAACGGCGGCTCAGCGAAAGATCACCCTTGTGAGTGATACGTTTTGCACGCAACAACGACGATTTTTTCGGGGTATCAAGACGTGTTGCCTCACTCAAGGAGAAACCATATGCGTACTCTTCATTCGAAGCTCGTCCTCGCCGCCCTCGCAATCGTCGCGCTCGGCGCCTGCTCGTCCAAGACCTCGACCTCGCCGGCGAACGGCACGATTGCCGTTCAGTTGACGGACGCCGCCTTCTCGATCGATTCCGTGAGTCGTGTCGACCTCTGGGTCCTGCGGATCGACGGCCGCTTGACTGACGCCGACTCTGCGACCTCCGCGAAGGGCGCGGGTGAGGACAGCACGGTGAGCAGTGGCTGGACGACGCTCGCGAGGCCCAACCAGAGCGTGAATTTTCTGGCGTATCAGAATGGACAGACGCTCCCCGTGGGACAGACGTCGATTCCGGCCGGAAGCTATCTCGGCTTTCGGATCGTCATCGATCCGTCCAAGTCGAGCGTGACGCTCAAGAATGGCGCCGTTCTCACCGGCGTCAGCACACCGAACGTCTCGTTCCCGTCGGGCGGCACGTCCGGTATCAAGATCAAACTGTCGGCGCCGGTCGTGGTGAATGCGAACGGCACGACGACCATGATCGTCGATTTCGATTTGGCGAACAGCTTCGTTCTGCGCGGCAATTCGATCTCGCAGAACGGCCTGTTCTTCAAGCCGGTCGTGAAGGCTTCAGTCAAGTAGCCGACGGAAACGAACCGGCCCCGTCATCCACTGCGATGGCGGGGCCGGTTCGCTATTGTGTGTCAGTCGCCGAGGACGACGAGTTTGCGCGTCGACGTCGGGACGTGCGGCACCGTCACTTTCGGCTCGGCCATCGTCGTCCACACGAGCCATGAGAAGATGGTGAGTCCCACTGATGAGAGCACGCCACCGGTCGCGAGAATCGGTGTACCTAACGCCACGCCGATATCGCGAAGCCAGAAGCCGGCGACCATCACGACCAATCCGATGTTGGCAAACCACCAATGTGCGCCCGCCGCCTTCAGGCTCGGGAGCTGTCGGCCGGTGATGCGCGGAACCACCTGATACGCGACGCCGCAGATGATCATCGAGACGAAGCCGAGCAGCATCATGTGCGCGTGCATCGCCCGGTGGACCGCCCACGGCGGATAGATGGCCATCGCAAGGCCGAAGGCGACGCCCGCCATGAGCCAGGCGACGCTCGATTTAATGAACGCGCGGACAAACCATTCCACGGCGCGGCCCGTTAAGGGGCGACAGTGACGTGGCCGACCATCCCGAGCGCCGCGTGCGGATCGCACTGGAAGAAGAACTTTCCTGTGCCGAACGTGAGTGGGATATCGACGGTCTGGCCCGGGAGCTGCAACAGCGCGGACGCCTCGGGCAGTCCTTTCGCGGTCTTGTTGGAGTCAGGAAGGAAATGCAGGTTATGCACGCCCGTGATGAGCTTTACGCGCAGCACATCGCCTGCCTTCGCGGTGATCTCCTTCGGGGAGAAGTAGCTCCCTTTGTCGTCAGTCGTCGCGGTGATTTCATGTACTTCACCGCTCACGGCTGGTGCGGCGGCGGCTGCCGGAGCCGCGGTCGACTTCTCGGCGTCCTTCGTTCCACCGCCGCACGCGGCGGCGAAGAAGATGGCGGCGAGGGCAATGCAGTTCGTGGTTTTCATAAGGAGTGATTCCGGTTCAGGTTGTGATCAGAAAAAGTCAGAAATCGCGCCGACAGAATCGCCGGCGAGCCAGCAGGAACGGGACGACGCACCACCCAGAGAGCGCCAACACCGCGATCGTCGTGCCGATCGCCGAACCGAAGGCGCGTTCGAACAGCGCGCCGGTGTAACCCATCAGCGCCGAGACATCGAGTCGCGTCATCACGAGCACGCGCGCGGTGTCGACCGGATTGGCGAGCATCAGCCCGAGCACGGGGCGCTCGACGGGCCACGAATCGAAGGCCGACGCGAAGGCGAGAATCGCGCCGTCATAGAGCACGGTGACGGCGAGCCAGGTGCCGAGCGCCGCGCCCATCGCCCGAAGGCGATCGTCGCTGCGCAACGCGATCCACATCGCGATACCGGTGCAAATGAATATCAACGCGACGCCGGCGCCGAGCAGCGCGAGCACGACTCCCGGGCCGGTGCCCGCTCCGCCGTGCAGTGCAAAGGGCGCGCCGGCTCCGAAGAGAAATGCGAGCGCAAACGGAGTGGCGAGTCCGAGATACTGACCGACGAATAGCCGGTCGCGGGCCACAGGCTGCGAGAGCAACAATTCGACAAACTCGCGCGACGCGTGCGTATGAATCACACCAAAGGCCAGTGCAACCAGCGGAACGACGAGCAGCACGACATTCAACAGACTGAGCGCCACCTGTGGGCCTGTACCGCCGAACCAGAACAGTCCTTCGCCAATGACGAAGAAGCCGATGCCGTACGCCGCAAGCCAACGGTTGCGAAGGAGATCACGAACCCCAGCGGCAAAGACCAGCGCGACGACGTTCATGCGGCCTCCTCGCGCATGAGCTGCGCGATAGCCCGCTCGAGCGTCGGTGCGCCGGTTCGTGCGAGTAGTACCGCGACGCCGCCGAAGAAGCGAAGACGTCCATCGCACAAGAACGCGACGTCATCGGCCGTTTCTTCGAGCTCAGAGAGAACGTGCGAGGTCACAAGGACGGTGCGTCCAATATCGCGCGCGGCGCGAACCGCGTCCTTGAGCACGCCGCTCGAAATGGGATCGAGCCCCGATGTCGGTTCGTCGAGAACCAGGAGCGACGGCGCGAAGAGGAACGCGATCGCTGCGTTGAGTTTCTGTCGTGTCCCGCCAGACATCGTACCGATGCGCTTGTCGAGTGATCGCTCGAGATCGAGCGTGGCAATCAATGATTCGTCGCGCCGTACACCTGTCCGCAGCTCCGAGACGAGTTCGATCACATCTCGCCCCGTGAGATGATCCGGAAAGCGCGCGATCTGGGGCATGTAGCCGACACGCGCGCGATACGCTCCGGCGTCGTCGACGACTCGACCGTCGAATCGCACGTCACCTTGATCGGCGCGGGTGAGGCCGAGCGCGATCTTAATTAGCGTCGTCTTGCCCGAACCGTTCGGCCCTACGAGCGCGGTCACCGCGCCAGCGCGAAGCGCGAGCGTTACATCGTGCAACGCGCAGACCTGGCCGAACTGCTTTCGAATTCCACTGAAGGACATCATCGCGGCGTCCTCATCAACGGATGCAGATCCACCACCGCCTCGGGCGTCAAAACCGGCAGGAGACGCTCGGCGGCATCAAGCACCGTCACCAGAGGAGCGCGGAGGAGGAGCAAGGCGGTCGGATGTTGCTCGACGATCAGCGCAAACAGCCGCACGGGACGGAACGGAATGTCCCCGACGCCGTCGTGGTTGAGATCGTAACCGCGATAGGCGTCCCACCAATTGCCGTCGAACGTCGAGTTGAGTCGGCGGCTGTTGGTGACGACATCGAATGCATTGCCAGCGAAAATGTTGCCGGTGAAGCGATCGTCCTCCGCCGTTGCCATCGCCTTCACGGCCCAGCCGTTCTGGAGGAACGAGTTGCCGGAGATCTCCATGTGCGACGCGCCTTCGACGTACAACCCGATCGAGTTGCGCTCGAAACGATTGCCGCGGATCGCGCCGCCGAGGATCTCCTTGAGCAGGAGCCCGTAGGCAGCGCTCCCCCACGACCGCTGGAACGTGTTGCTGTCGATGACGACGCCCCGGCTGTACATCACGGCAACGCCCGACGTGTTGTCGCGAAAATCATTGCCCACGTAGTGGCACGAGTCCGAGTACATGAAGTGCAGGCCGTAGCGCTGATTTCGCTCGCTGATGTTGTTGCGCGTTGAGCCACGTGCCGAGAACTCAAAGTAGATGCCGTCGCGATGACCGGCGACCCGATTGTGTTCGACACGCGCGTCCGGCGAATACCAGAGATGGATGCCGTTGCCGCTGAGCGTCTGAGAGACGCCGACCGCGGTGATGTCATTGTCGCGGATAAGGCAGCGGCTCGCCCGCTGGAGATAGATGCCGAACAGGTTCTCCCTCAAGCGATTGCCCGCAATGACGCACCGGGAGGCGTCGCGCACGCGAATTCCGGCGCGATCTTCGATGTTCGAGACGCCCGTGCGCTTCACTTCGAAGCCGCGCACGGTGACGTCGTCGGCCGTGATCAGAAGCACGTTGCGGATGTTCTCGCCGTCGAGCACCGGCCAGCCGTCGCCGACCAGTACGAGGCGCGGGGTCGACACGGTGAGTTTGTCCTCGCGATATGTGCCGGCGTGTACGCGGATCGTGTCGCCGGGAACGCTCGCGGCGAGGGCAGCGGTGATCGTCTTGTAGCCGGCGTGCTCACCGCCAACCGTGCGCGTACGTCCGGTGGGCTGCGCCGGCAGGAGCATCGGCGCGAGTACGGCGACGAAAAAAATTGGAGTGCGCATCAGTGGCTCACGTTCGCCGAGCTGTCGGCGAGAATGTTGCGCCACGTCGCGACGCGACCGCCGAGCGTCGCGCGTGCCGACTCGGCGCTCGCGATCGACGCGAGAGAGACAATCGAACGTCCCATTGGCGAGCTGGCGATTGTGGCAAGCAGAAAGCCCGCGCTGTCGGCGGCGACGAGCGTCCCAGGGTGCTGCATGTCCATCACGAACAGCTTCGTGCGGTCAGCCGCCGGAGCCGTACGCGCCCACGACGCCATGCACTCGATCGCGTCGAAGGTGAGCACACGGCCGGTCGCGGTGATGGCTTCGCCGCCGAAGCGGGTATCGGAGATTGTCATCCGACAGTACACGCACGCATCTTCTCCGGCGACGAGGGGCCTCGGCCCCGCCGGCGCGCAGCCTAGGGCAACGGCCAGAACGAGCAACGCGGGCATCGCGAGCCTCGCGAGTATCGACGGGCGCGGACGCATGTCAGTGCGCCTCGACGCGGCGCGAGTAGGTGCGCCAGATGATGAAGGTGATGATGAGTGCCGCGATCGCCATCATGTACGCGCCCGAATCGGGCCACGACGTCGCCGTGAAATTGAGCAGTTTTTGGGAGCCGATCAGCGGTGGCTGGTACGTCATGCCGGGGATCTTGATGATCGCATGTTCGTAATCGAGATCGTGACCGTACGAATATTCCCAGCGCCAGAAATCGTAGAGTCCGGCGATGAAGAAGAGTCCCAGCCCTGTCGCCCACGTCAGAAGAACGACCCGTTTGCCCGTGGCGGCCGTCGCGAGCCCGAGTGCGACGAGCACACCGAGTACGATTGGCATGATCTTGAGCTCGGGAATCGCATCGGGTTCGATCGTTTTCATACCGATGTAGTGATTCAGACCATTGATGCTGCCGAGGTCGTTCTCTTTCATCCCGACGACATTGTTGATGTGAATCCGCATGCCAAGACCTTCCGGGTACTGCGGAGCCACCAGGCCTACGCGCCAGAGCGGCAGCGCGTAGGCGGTGGCCAGCAGGAGCGCGGCCGCGAGAGCGAGATACCGCGCCATCTTCGTCATTTCTTCTCCGCCTTTGCTGGCGCGCTCGCCGTCGGTGCGGGACCCTTCGACAGCGTGCCGGTGAGCGCCACGGTGCTTCCCGGCGCTGAGACGCGGACGTAACCCTGCATTTCTTGGTGCAGCGCCGAGCAGAAGTCGGTGCAATACATCGGGAAGACGCCGACGCGCGTCGGCACCCACTTCAGCGTGCGCGTCTCGCCGGGCATAATCAGCAGTTCTCCGTTCTGGTTGCCCATGACGGCGAACCCGTGGGGGATGTCCCAGTCCTGTTCGAGATTCGTCACATGGAACATCACCGTGTCGCCGAGCATCACGCCTTCGATGTTATCGGGGGCAAAGTGCGAGCGGATCGCGGTCATGCGGACGTGGACGATCTTGCCTTCGCGGCTGACGCCCGTCTCACGCTCGGAGCGTGCGATGTACTTGGTCGTGCTCGTCGCGAGTTTGAAGAACTTGACCTGCTTGTCCTTGAGCTTGCTCGCTTCGATCATGTTGCCGTAGTGCGGCTCGCCTTCGGTCGGGAAGTCGAGGAGAAGTTTCATCTTGTCGCCCGTGATGTCGTACAGCTGCGCACTCTGCGTCAGTTCGGGACCGGTCGGGAGGTAGCGATCCTTCGTGATCTTGTTCATCGCCACGACGTATTTCGGATTCGGCTTGCGCGTGCCGCCACCGGGAATCATGAGGTGTCCGACCGAGTAGTACGTCGGCGCGCGGTCGAGCACTTCCCACGTCCCCAGCTTCCACTTGACGATTTCCGAGCTGATGAAGAACGACGTGTAGGCGTTGCCCTTGCCGTCGAACTCGGTGTGGAGGGGGCCGAGGCCCGGATTCTTTACTTCACCGGCCAGTGTGGACTCATACTTGAGCACTGGAATGCCGCTGATCTCGCCTTCGAACGCCTTAGCCTTGATGGCGGCGGTCATCTTGCTGAACGAGTGGACCGGAATGACCGAGGCCAGTTTGCCGCCGGCGACGATGTACTCGCCCGTCGGATCGACGTCGGCGCCGTGCGGCGACTTCGGTGTCGGGAGGAAGTAAATCGTTCCCGGGCATTGCTCGGGAAGCAGGTCGAGCACTGAGGTGATGTGTTCGGTCCGTGCGGTGCGGCTCAGCTCATCCATCACGTTGTGGATGTAGTCGACGGCGGTGTTCGTCCCCTTGCCGGCCTTCGCGCAGGCTTCGATCGCCTTCCAATTGACGGCGGCGATATAGTCCTTGTCATTCTGCGACGCGTTCACTTCGAGCAGCGAATGTGCCTGCTCCGTGTTGTACGTCGTGAGGAAAATCCAGTCGTGGCTCGGACCCTTGCCGGCGCGGGCGAGATCGTAGTTGAAGCCTGGGACGATCAACTGGAACGCGACTCTCATTTTCCCGGGTTCATTCGCCGTGATAAAGGCGATCTGGCCCTTGAAGGCCTTCTTGAAATCGGCAATTGGAACGTCGCGATTCGGTACCGGGAGGGAGAACCGGGTGCTCGAGACCGCGTATTCGCTGTTCTCGGTAATGAACGGCGAGCCGTGATTGCCGCCGGCGTTCGGAATCTCGATGATCTCATCGGTCTCCATGCGGGTGAGATCGATGCGCGCGATGCGCGGCGTGTTGTTGGCGTTAATGAAGAGCCAACGGCCGTCGTCTTCGCCGTTCGTCTGCGAGAGCGCGGTATGATGCGAGTCGTCCCACGGAATGAAGCCGTATGACGTGTTGAGCATTCCCTTGGTTTCTTCATTGTATCCGTAGCCGTTCTCCGGATACTGCGAGAAGACCGGAATCGTCTTCAGGCGGCGTCCCGACGGAAGCCCATAGACGCTCACCTGTCCATTGAAGCCGCCGGAGAAGAAGGCATAGAACTCGTCGTAACTCCCCGGGGCGACGTACACGCGCTGCGCGGCATCGCTCGAGGTGACGAGTGACTTGTTCGCCCGGCCGCCGGTGCAGGCATATCCGACGACGAGCAACGTGAGGGCGATCGCGAGACCGATCCCCGAGCGGAACAACAGTGTGCGAGATCTCATATGGCCTACCTCGTGCAGGAGTGGTACGCCGCGTCGATGGGGTTGTTGATCTTGACGTGCGGCCCGTCCAACATAAGTTGCTTATTGCATACCACTTTTGACAGTAAGCAAAAGCCCCCGATGTGTGTCGGGGGATCCCCGGCCGCTCCGGAGCGACGATGCGTCTGACCAAGCACACGGATTTCGGACTGCGGTGCCTCACCTTTCTCGCTGTGCACGACGAGGCGCCGGCAACCGTGCGCGACATCGCGGCGCGCATCGGGATCCCCGAGGACCACCTCTTCAAAGTGGTCGGCAAGCTGGCGCAGTGCGGCTACGTGCAAACCATTCGTGGACGGAGCGGCGGCGTTCGACTCTCGAGACCGGCCGCCGAAATCAACATTGGGCAAGTCGTACGCGATCTCGAGGAGAGCCTCGCGCTCGTTGCCTGCTTCGATCCGGACGCCGAGCCGTGCCCGATCGCACCCGCGTGCGTGCTTGCCGGAACACTCGACGACGCGCTCGCCGCATTCTTTCGCGTGCTCGATGGAGTGACGCTCGCAACGCTTGCAAAGCCGCGCCGCCGACTCGCCGTCCTCATGCGCGAGTAGTCGCGCGGCAAGATCGCACGCCGTACTTACGCGACAATATGCAGCGCGCGGTGCAAGAACATGCCGCGCGTCCGGCGACGATTGGTGATCGCGTTCGCCTCGATTACCGTTCGGTATCCCGAACCGCCCTCTCCCGCGCACCGCACCCATGGCCGCCGTCAGCGAAATCCTCGAAGCCGAAGGTCATCTCATCGACTCGGCGATTCTCAACGTCATCTTCGACACGGTCGTCCGTCTCGACGGCGAGTTCGAAGTGTTGACGTTCGACATTGGCCGCACGAACGACGCGCCGTCTCGCCTCGAGATCCGCGTCAGCGCGAAAGACAAGCCGGCGCTCACGACGCTCATCAGTGCGCTTATTCCGCTCGGCTGCCGCGTCGCGCGCGCCGGTGATGCCGCGGTGGAACTGGTCGCGAAGGACCGGTGCGCCCCCGAGTCGTTCTACTCGACGACGAATCATCGCACCCAGGTTCGCCTCAACGGCAACTGGGTCGATGTCGGCCATCAGCGGATGGACGCGGCGATCGTCATCACCGGCGGCGCGGCCGCCTGTCGCAAGCTGCGCGATCTGCGCGTCGGCGACGCCGTGGTCGTCGGCGTCGAGGGCGTGCGCGTCGTCCCCGAGTTCAAAGAGCGCGATCGCCTTGGCTTCGCGTTCATGAACAACGAAGTGTCGTCCGAACGCCGCGTCGAAGTCGCCGTGAAGCGTGTTGCGACAATGATGCGTGACGTCAAAGCGATCGGCGGTCGCATTGCGATCGTCGCCGGTCCCGTCGTCGTTCATACGGGAGGAACGCCGTATTTCAGTGAACTCATTCGCGGCGGCTATGTCGACGCCGTGCTCGCCGGCAACGCGCTCGCCGTGCACGATATCGAACGCGAGCTCTATGGCACCTCGCTCGGCGTGAACCTCGACACCGGCATCGCCGTCGATGGCGGACATCGCCATCATATGAAGGCGATCAATACGATCACCACCGCCGGCGGTATCCGCGCCGCGGTAGAGCAGGGGGTACTGACGTCCGGCGTGATGTACGAGTGTGTGCAACACAACGTGCCGTACGTCCTCGCCGGCAGTATCCGTGACGACGGCCCGCTCCCCGACACACTCATGGATTTGATCGAGGCACAGAACCAGTACACGGCCGCGCTCGAGGGCGTGCAGCTCGTGCTGATTCTCTCCTCGATGCTGCATGGTATCGGGGTTGGGAATATGCTCCCGGCGTGGGTGCGCATCATCGCGGTGGATATCAATCCGGCCGTCGTGACAAAGCTCGCCGACCGAGGGAGTGCACAGGCCGTAGGGCTGGTAACGGATGTTGGTTTGTTTCTGCGCGGGCTCGCTGAGCAGTTGCGGAACTGAACTTCCCCTGCCGGGGTATGGCTTCGGCACCATGATCTTCGCGCTCATCCAACGGCAAGCGATGCTTTGGGCGGTGTCCCGCGTTGTCAACGGGACACTCTTGGTCTTTCAAGGATTGGCGACGTCGAAAGAAACGGCGGTCGCGCCGCTCGTTCCGCAGCTCCTGCACTGGCAGCCGGGCGCGATCCTGCTCGCCTGCGTACTCGGCGTCGTCGAGCACTATCGATTGCGCGAAGGCGTGTTGCTCGGGAACCTCGGAATTTCCACCGCGCAGTTCGCGACGATCGTTCTGCTCTCGTCCGTCACGTTCGAGACCGCGTTCGCGTTGGCGATGCGCGTGGTGATCTGATGTCACTCCTCGTCGCCGACAGCATCGCCAAATCGTTCGGCGAACGGCAGGTGCTGAGCGCCGCGACGCTGCGAGCGGTCCCCGGCCAGGTCCGCGTGCTCTTTGGCCGGAATGGGATCGGCAAATCGACGTTGATGAAGATCGCCGTCGGACTCATTCAGCCGGACAGCGGTATCGTTCGCTACGCCGGCCGTGCGCTCCTGCGATCGACGCTCGCGTCGCTGGCTCGAGGGGGTCTCTTCTACCTCGCTGATGACGATCTCTTCTCTCCGGCGTTCTCCGTTCGACGACAACTTGGCTTCTTGAGCGCGCGGTTCGACGGCGTACCGGTGGAAGCCGCAGCGGAGCGCACCGGAGTCGGGCATGTCATCGATCAACGCCCATATCTGCTGTCGGGGGGCGAGCGACGCCGCGCTGAACTCGCCGCCGTGCTGGTTCGACAGCCGAAGTGCCTGATTGCCGACGAGCCCTATCGAGGCATCAGCCCCAGGGACGCGGAGGAGCTCTCGGCAATCTTTCGGGAACTTGCCGCTGGCGGGTGCGCTGTGATCATCAGCGGCCACGAAGTGCACACGCTCCTCGACGTCGCCGACCACATCACATGGTGCACCTCGGGAACCACGTACGAGATCGGGACGTCCGAACAGGCGCGCGCGCACGAGGCGCTGCGCCGGGAATATCTCGGTCCCCGCAACACGCCATAACCGCAAACGGCAAACGGACAACGGTAAACAGTACACGCACCGTTGTTCGTCCATTCCGTCGCGCGCTGCCGTTACGCCGACAGCCGCACCGGATGTCCAACCCGAATCCATCCCGGCACGAGCACTCGCGCATTGAGCGCCAGCTTCCCGCCGAATCGCCGACCGATGTCTTTCAGCACTTCAGGGTCGCGCGTGATCGTGTCCGGATCGACCGTCGTCATTGGGCAACGTCCGCGCAGCGAGTCGAGCTCGATCACCGCTTCGCCGATCGTGAGAGTGCGTCCTTCCCAGTCACGCTCGGCCATGCCCTCCACGCCTCCGATGAGAATATTCGGCCGAAGTCTCCGCACATCACGACCGAACTCGGCGACCGCGCCGTCGGTTGCGACGAGGAGTGGGAGAATATCGAACCGTTCGAGGCCCTCGAAGGCGATCAGCTCGGCGTCCGCTCCAGCGGCTGTCTGCACCAACTCGAGCGCCGCCTCGCTGTCCCACCGATGGCCGTCGATCAGCGGCACGCCGTCGTCGCCAAGTGTGCCGTGCAGGCCGAGCAGCTGATAGTGACGCCGTGACGTGCGGAGCCCTTCGGGGCCACGCACGTGCACGACGCGATCCGCGGGAATTCCGTCGGATGTGATGAGCGCATCGGTGATCGCTTCACCGGCGATCGACTTTACCGGGTAGCGCCAGAGTCCCGCGACGTGGAGCGGCATCAGGCCGCCGAGTCGGGCGCAACTTCGACGACGACGATCACAGGCTGAATGCGGGGCATCGGAGTCTCGTGCGTGGATATCTGTATTATACCGATCGTTCGGTACAATACAAAACCGAGCGCCGCAGCGCAAGAGGTGGGGCCGCCTGCTACCGCTTCGGCTTCGGCGCCGGCGCGAGGAGCGCGCCGGGAAGCTGTTTCAGTGTCCGCTCGAAGACGGCGGCATCACCGAGTCCGCCAGCCAACACCAGCGCCCCCTCGATCCGCAGCACCGCGTCCTCCGCCCGATCGCGCGCCGCCGACCGCGGAATCCCCGCGTCCGTCAGTACCGCCGCGATCGCCGCGGTCCACTCGGTGAAGATCGCCTTGAGCTGACTCCCGAAACGCGACCGCGTGCTGCCGAGCACGAGCTGCGCGAGTACGCACGACTCGTGCCCGTGACGATAGAACGCGTCAACGGTCCTGATCATCGCCGCGATCCGCTTTTCCGGCGTGCCGTCGGCGCGCAGTGGATTGAACACGTTGATCTGCAGGGAGACACCGAGGTGATCGAGCACCGCCCGCACCATATCATCCTTCCCTTCGGGGAAATAGTGGTACAGGCTCGACTTGCCGAGCCCGGTGGCCGCCGACAACTCGGCGAGCGACGCCCCGTCGTAGCCGCGGTAGCGGATCACCGTCATCAGGCGACTGACGACTTCGGTCTTGGAGAGGAGTGGGGCAGGCATTGTACCGTATGGTACAATGGCGTGACGTTGCGCGCCAGACGCCCGGCGCCCATCTTCGCCCGGTCCCCCTCACGGAACTCCGAGTGACCAAGCGCCTCCTGTTCGCCCTGTTGCTCCTCACCGCGCCGAATCTCAACGCGCAGACGAGTAAACTCCCGACTCCCGAATCGATTCTCGGCTACGCCCCTGGCGCTGACCGAAAGCTGCCGACGTGGAAGCAGGTGACCGACTACTTCACCGCACTCGACAACGCGAGTCCGCGCGTGAAACTCCACATCCTCGGCAAGACGACGCTCGGCCGGCCGTTCCTTGCTGCGTACATCGCCGATTCATCGACGCTCGCGCATCTCGAGAAGTACCGTCTCATCCAGCGCAAGTTGATGGATCCGCGCCTCCGCGCGCAGGGCGAGCTCGAGCAGCTGCTCACCGAGGGAAAGAACGTCATCCTCATCACGTCGAGCATTCACTCGACCGAGGTCGGCGGCTTCACGACGCCGCTCATTATCGCCGACCGTCTCGCCCGCGGCGATACGCCCGAAGCGAGATCGATTCTCGCGAACACGATCGTCATGCTCGTTCCGTCGCAGAACCCCGACGGCGTTGACATCGTCGGCGACTGGTATCGCAGCACGCTCGGCACGAAAGCCGAAGGGACGCAGCCGCCCGATCTCTACCATAAGTACACCGGCCACGACAACAACCGCGATTGGTACGCCTTCACCCAGCTTGAGACGCGGTACACGGTCGACTCGCTCTACACGCCGTGGGATCCGCAGATCGTGAACGACATTCACCAGCAAGGCTCGAACGCCGGCCGCATTTTCATTCCGCCATACATGGACCCGGTCGAGCCGAACATCGATCCCGTGCTCACCGCGGCCACGAACTCGCTCGGCCTCGCGATGGGCTGGCGGATGATCGCCGATGGAAAAACCGGCATCGCCTCGAATGCGGCGTACGATCAATGGTCGCCGGCGCGTCAGTATTCGTTCAACCATCGCGGCGCGCGCATTCTCACCGAGACCGCGAGCGCGCGGCTGGCCACGGCGATCGATCTCCCCTTCGAATCGCTCGGCACCGGCCGAGGATACGATGCGAAGGTCGCGAGCTGGAACTTTCCGGCCGTCTGGCCCGGCGGCAAATGGAGCTACGGCGACATCGTGAGTTATCAGGTGAGTGCCTCGTGGGCGCTGCTTTCGCAGGCCGCCCGCGATCGCCGTGTATGGCTCGAGAGTTATGCCGCGCTTGGCGCGCGCGCGCTGGCCAAGGAGCACGCGTGGGCCGTCGGCGCGGTGCCGGGAGCGTTCGTGATTCCGAAGAATCAGAAGGATCCCCAGGCGCTACAGCGCATTCTCTGGACGCTCCAGCACGGGCAAGTGGAGATTCGCGAGTCGACTGATGCCGTGACGGTCAACGGCACGACGTATCCCGTTGGCTCGTATGTGGTGCCGATCGCTCAGCCGTTCGGCAGCTATGCGAAATCGCTTCTTGAGCGTCAGCATTACCCGAATCTCTACGAGTATCCCGGCGGCCCGCCGAAGCGCCCGTACGACGTGACGGCGCACACGCTGCCGCTCCTCTTCGGCGTCGATGTCGCAACGATCTCCGGTGCCGCGCCGGCATCGGGCGCGGTGATCACGGCAGTGCCGGAGCCGAAGTATTCCGTCGCCGGGCTCTCAGGCACGGCGCAAAAGCGCATCGCGATTTACAAGAGCTACAGCCCGTCGATGGACGAGGGATGGACCCGCTGGCTGTTCGACATCAACAACATTCCGTTTACGACGATCGTCGACAAGGATGTGCGCGGCGGCACGCTCAACCGTCGCTTCGATGTGATCATCATCCCCGACCAGCGCGCCAATCAGATCGCGCGCGGTGCGAGCGCCGAGTATCCGGATTCGCTCCGCGGCGGCATCGGCGAGGCGGGGGCGGCGGAGCTCAACACGTTCGTGCAGAACGGAGGCACCGTGCTCGCCTTCAACGCGGCGAGCGAGTACGCGATCGAGACGTTCAAGCTGCCGGTGAAGAATGCGCTCGCCGGAGTGCGCAACACCGATTTCTTTGCGCCGGGATCGCTGCTCTCGGTCGAGCTCAACCGCGAAAGTGCGATGGCCGCCGGCGTGACGGCGCCCGTTCCGGCGATCTGGTTTGAGGACAGCCCCGCGTTCGAGGTTACTGATGCAAGTCGCGCTACCGTCGTCGCGCGCTATCAGGCCAGCGGTGATCCACTGCTCTCCGGCTGGCTCCTCGGTGGTGCCAAGCTCAACGGCAAGGCCGCGATGGTCGATGTAACGATTGGCAGGGGACACGTCGTGATCTACGGCTTCCGGCCACAGTACCGCGGCCAGTCGATGGGCACGCAGCCGCTGATCTGGGACGCCATCGGACGGACGACGAGTATTCCTTAAGGACTACTCCAAGGACTACTCCCTCAGAGCGATTGTTCGCTCGGAGAAAATCCCGTACTCTGACAGGGTGTAAAGAGCCCGGGGGGCGACGATGCGATGGAATGAGTTCAGTGGGCGTTGGGACGAGATGGTGCCGCTGGTGCAGTCGAAGTGGACGATGCTCGACGAGCGGGATCTGCGGGTAATCGCCGGTCAGCGCGAGCGACTCGTTGGCATCATCGAGCATCGTTCGGGCGAGTCACGAAAAACGATCGATAGTGAGTTGCGCGCCTTCGTGCGTCAACTCGCGTGACGGCGAAGCGCACGGCGGGTGGGCCGTGCGCTTCGTTGTTCGTGTCACAGTGACGAACCTTATTTGTGGTCGCTCGCCTTTGCCTTGAGCGCTTCACCGGCGTGCTTGAGTGCGTCCCCGGCGCTGTCGAGCCCCGCCTTGATTCCTTCGTTCAACTTCGCGCCGCCGGCCTCGAGCTTGGCGGCGACTTTCTTTTCGAAGGCGGCCACTTCGAGCTCCGCCTGTTCGCGCGCCGAGCCGTAGTGCTGTTGGATTTTCCCGATGAGTTGATCACGCTGACCGGCGATCTTGTGAAACTCGTCGTCCGTCAGTTTGCCCCACTGCTCCTGCACCGTACCGCGCAGATCCATCCACGCGCCCTTGATTTGGTCCCACGCCATAACTGCCCCCTGCTGAAGGATCCTTCACTATTGTATTTATGGCGCGTCGCGCAGGAATTCTGCGCGAAATGTCACAGTCGAAATCGGAACCATTTCGGCGATGCCATCGTTTGAAAATCGGAGGAGATTTCTTGGTGTACCGGTGATTATTGTCCGGCCCATTCCCTCCACGTCCTTTCCTCCTTCGAGGTTTCAGGCATGTTCGATATCCGTCTCATGAAGTTCGCCGCCGCGGCCCTCATCGCCGCTGCCACGACGGTCGGCGCGCAGGCGCCCGCCGCGAAGCCGGCCTTCAAGGCGGCCAAGTCGCCGATCAGCGTTCAGTGGCTCGGCCATGCCTCGTTCGAGATTGTCTCGTCCGGCGGCACGCGAATTCTGATCGATCCGTGGCTCGGCGGAAATCCGAGCACACCGGATTCGCTGAAGCCGGTCGCCCGATACAGCGGCGCGACGAAGCCGGCCGCGATTCTCGTGACGCACGCCCATTTCGATCACAGCGCCGATGCCAAGGCGATCGCCGTCGCGAGTGGCGCACCGGTCATCAGCGCCTTCGAATGGGTCAATACCCTCGGCCTTCCTGAAGCGCAGGCGCTCGGCGGCAATGTCGGCGGCACGATGAAGATCGGTGATGTGACCGTGCATATCGTCCCCGCGATGCATTCGAGCGATCCGGGCGGTCGTCCGGTCGGCTTCGTGCTCGAGTTCGCGGATGGACGCACGCTGTACCACACCGGCGATACATGGCTGTTCGGCGATATGTCGCTCATTCAGGAGCGCTATCATC
>JAYVPN010000108.1:0-23174 GCA_043757365.1 Gemmatimonadota bacterium
CGCCGAACGCGATGAACCGTTCTTCGAAGCCGCCGTCGCGCTAATACTCCGTACCACGCCGATGGGAGTGATCGAACTGCTCTTCATAAAACGAGCGGACCGCGACGACGATCCGTGGAGCGGGCAGATTGCCCTTCCCGGCGGCCGCTACGATCCCGACGATGAGTCGCTCGAAGCGACCGCGGTCCGCGAAACGTTCGAGGAAGTCTCGATCGATCTCCGCCGCGACGGTGCGGTGATCGGGCAACTCGACGAAATCCGCCCGCGGATTCCGCAACTCCCACCGGTGATCGTCCGTCCATACGTCGCAACGGTCGGTGCGCACGCGGAAGTGATGCCGAGCGAGGAGGTCGCGGAAATGTTTTGGGCGCCGCTCGATCTCATCCTCGCGCCGGAATCACAGCGTGACACCGAAATGATTGTCCGCGAATTCAGAGTGCGACGGAGCGCGATTCACTATCGCGGGCACATCATCTGGGGAATGACCGAAGCGATCCTCCGGCATTTCCAGCAGATCATCGCGTGAACTACGGCTCGTGGTACGGCCGCCAGCCGCTTGCGGTGCGCGCGACAGTCGCGCTCGCGGTCACGCTCGCATTTCTCGTCGTGCCAGCGCTGCTCGATCAGTGGGGTTATCACCACGCGGTTGTGAAGAACGTCTACGACCAGGACTGGGCGCGGTTGCTGCGCGTCATGGGCTTCTGGCCGACGTGGCTGACGATCGGCGCCGTCGTCTATCTGCAGCATCGCGAAGTCGACGTGGCGGCCGCGAAAAAATATTTTTGGCTCATCGCCGGCTCACCGGCAGTCGCGGGTTTGCTTTGCGAAATCATGAAGCTTCTGATTCGTCGTGAACGTCCCGAAACTGCCGACGGCGAATGGTCGTTCCGCGGGTGGGACGATCATCCGTGGAGCACCGCGGGGCTCTCGACGCCGAGCTCGCACACGATGGTCGCATTCGCCGGTGCGACGATGCTGGCGCGGATTTTTCCGAAGGCACGCTGGGTTTACTACGTGCTCGCGTGGGGCTGTGCCGCGACACGCGTGCTTTCACACGCGCACTATGTCAGCGACGTTACGTTCGGGGCACTTCTGGGTTGGGCGGTGGCGTGGGGAGTGTGGATCGAGGTTGGTCGTCGAGCAAAACGCGCAGCGCCGGCGTCGTGAGATCGTCGAACTGCCCGGTGCGAGAACTCCACACATAAGCAGCTACGAAGACAATCACCAGCACGAGCGCGAGCGGAATCAGCAAATAGAGCACGCTCATGTACTCGCTCCGGTGAACGTCCGGCCGCGCCACGCGGCCAACACCACAGTCAGTGAACTCAGCGGCATCACGATCGCCGCGATCAGCGGATCCATCCGCCCGGTGAAGGCGAGCGCCGCTCCGAGAATGTTGTAGCCGATTGAAAATGCGATGCCGAGGCGGATCAAACCGACGGTCCGTCGCGCGCCGCGCTCGACTTCGAGCAGCGGCGTCAGTCCGCTTCGCGCAAGAAAGACATCCGCCGCTGCAAGACAGGCCTCGGCGCCGCCGCGAACTCCAATTCCCACGGTCGCGGCCGCAATCGCCGCTGCGTCGTTCACACCGTCGCCGACCATCACCACTGGCCCTTCCTTCGCCGCGCGCTCGACGATCGCCCGCTTTTCTTCCGGCGTTGCCGCACCGCGGCACTCGGCGGCATTCAGCCCGAGCGTGTGCGCGGCCGCAGTGACAACGGCAGGATCATCACCGGAAAGGATGCTCACCTTCCAGCCGCGCGACTCGAGTTCGCGTATCGCGGCAATAGCGTCAGGGCGCAGCGGATCGCCGAAGCCGGCGCGGCCAACGATCTGTCCGTCTACTGCAACGACCGCTGGTGTGAGCGCAGCGCCGAGCGGTGCGAACGGAACGGCCGCTTCGCGTGCTGACTGCGCAATCCAGATCGGCGTTCCGATCGCCAGTTCGTGGCCGTTCACTTTGCCGCGAATGCCGCCGCCGAGCGTTTCCGTGACGTCGGTGACAGTGACCATCTCATCGGTCTCCCATGCACGCACGAACGCGGCCGCAACCGGATGCCGCGAATGTTTCTCAAGCGCCGCGATAAGCGGCTTGAGATTCGCCGGGCCGATCCACTCGTCGAGCGCCATCCGCCCTTCGGTGATGGTGCCGGTTTTATCGAGAATCAACAGGCCGGGACGCGAGAGCGCTTCAAGCGCGTCGCCGCCTTTGATGAGAATTCCCTGGCGCGCCGCGCGCCCGATGGCGACGGTCACCGCGAGCGGCGTCGCAAGCGCGAGAGCGCACGGGCACGTGACGATCAGCATTGCGATCGCATTGTCGAGCGCGTGTGCTGGATCGGTTCGCATACCATACCACCACGCGGCGGTCGCGAGGACGAGCACCACGGTAATGAAGAGGCTCGCCATCCGATCAGCGAGGCGCACGATCGGTGCTCGACGGCGCGCCGAGTCTTCAACGTCTTTGAGAATGCGACCGAGCCTGCTCGACTCGCCGGCGCTGGTAACACGCACCTGAATCGGTGCGCTCAGGTTCGTCGTGCCGGCGAAGACTTCCGTACCAATGCGGGCCGAGACGGGACGCGACTCGCCGGTGAGGAGCGCAAGATCGAGCGTTGATTCGCCGCGCACCACCGTGCCATCCGCTGCGAGTGTGTCGCCGGTGCGCACGTCGAGCAGCGCGCCGGGGAGCACGGCAACCGATGGCACTTCCTCGACGCGTCCATCGATCACGATACGCGCCGTCGCCGGTGCAAGCGAGAAGAGGAGCTCAGATGAATCGGTCGCCGCGCGCTGGGCACGCTGTTGGAGGAATCGGCCGACCAGTAGCAGGAATATCAGAGTCGCGACGCCGTCGAAATAAATTGGGCCGCTGTCCTGAATCGTGTTGTACGCGCCGCGACCGTAACCAACCGCAAGCGCGATTGCGATCGGTACGTCCATATGAAGCGCCCTGCTGCGCAGCGCTCCCCAGGCAGATCTGAAAAAGACCCGCCCCGGACCAAAAATCGCCGGCGTCGTGAGCGCAAAGCTCCACCATCGAAAATACTTTTCGAATTCGTGCTCGATGCTGCCGAACCATCCGGCATAGATCGCGACCGCGAGCATCATCACGTTGCCGGCGATTGCCCCGGCAATCCCGATGCGCGTCAACGCCTCGCGATCCTCCTTCTTCCGCATCTGCTCGGCTTTCACACCGCGGAACGGATGCGCCGGATAGCCGAGCATATCGATGAAACGCGCGATCGCCGAGAGTGAGGTCTTGGTTGGATCCCACTCGATGTGCGCGAGCGAGCGGCCAATGTCGAGTTCGGCCCGCGCCACGCCGGGAATCGCGAGTGGCACACGCTCGACGAGCCAGATGCACGACGCGCAGTGGACGCCTTCGAGATAGAGATCGGTTTCGGCGAGTCCGTCGGCGCGACCACGAATGTAGAGCGCCTTGAAGGCATCGTGATCGAACTCGTCGTAACTGCGGCCGCTCGCGTTGGCCGGCCCGAGCTTTCGCTCGGCGAAGGCATAGTAGTCGTCGAGGCCGTATTCATGGATCAGCGCGTACGCGGATTCACAGGCGTTGCAGCAGAACTGCGTCTCGCGGTCCGCGGCGATTAGGCCCGCCGGAACAGGCAGGGCACAATGCGAGCAGATGACGGCCGTCGTCTCTACCGGGGCGCTAGTGCGACTGATCGTGGCCATCTGTGGCGGCAGGGGCGGTAGCGGTGGTGTCGGGGTGACGCGCGTGCGCGCCGGGGGTGAACTTGCCGACGACGGTGAGCAATCCAATGACCATCATGGCGGCGGCGGTGATCGCCGGAAGCTTCGTGCGGAACGGACCGAGCGCGCGCTGAACGCCGAGCCCGAGGGCCACCATCGCCGGCACGGTGCCGGCCCAGAAGACGGCCATCACGAATGCGCCACGCGGCGCCGAGCCGGTGGCTGCGGCGGTCATCACGAAGGCGTAGAGCCAGCCGCATGGGAGCAGCGGAGTAAGCAGGCCGAGTGAGAGCCCGCGCTGCATCGGCGATCGGTCGCGCATGTTGCGCATCACGGTGCCGATCGCTCGTTGCGTTCCGGCGGGGAGAATGCGCGGCAGCCCGATATGAAATCCCGCTGCGGTAAGCGCGGTAACGCCACCCCAGATAATCATCAGCATACCGGCGACAATCGCGGCCGGCCGGGCGATGCCGACGATCGAGCCGGCTTGATCGAAGCCAGCGCCAATCGTGCCGGCGATCGCGCCGAGGATCGCGTATGCAATGAGACGACCACCGTTGTACGCAGCGGTTGCGCGTGCCGCATGCGTATCACCGGCCACAAAGCAGGCGAGCCCACCGCACATTGCGGCGCAGTGCGCGCTGCCGAGGAAGGCGGCGATGAAGACGGATACGACGAGTGCGATCATTTCGTCGGAGCGTCGGCTCGCGACGTGAAGCGATAATGGTCGGCGCCGCGTTCTGCCTGAACGCGCACTTCCCACAGTCCCGCGTGATCGAGCGGCATATGCGCCGAATACCGGCCGTCGGCACGCTCGGCGAGCACCGCTTCGATGTGGCGCTTACCGTCGAGATTATGAATGGCGGTGACGCGCACGTGCGCGTCGGTTACGCCGTCACCCGCGGCGTCGGTGAGGACGACTACGAGATCTCCACCAGCGGCTCCGGCGCTGCTGATCGTCACGTTCGCCTTCCAGTGGAGGAGCGCGCTGATCGAATCGAGCGCCGCAGTCGAATCCCACGCCACTGCCTTTCTGTAGTAGTCCGGTTCAATCGACATCGTGTCGTCGCTCGCTGCCGCGTAGAGCATCACGGCCTGACCGGCGACGGTGGCGATGAGCATCGCGGCGATGAGCCACGGCCAGTACCAGCCTTTGGATTTCACTTATGCTCCTCGTCTTTTTCCTTCGTGTGTGATTCGGGGCCGCGCAGCGTCCACTGATACGTGTCGCTGAACCCCGCGCCGTCTTCGACGCGGAGATGGATAATCCGCCGGCCGTCGTGGAACGACTCCGCTGGCACGATGATGAAGAGGGTGGTGCCGGACGAGCGGGCGTAGTCCACAGCGAGCGGAAGTTCCGGCGCGATGACTTTCGCGTCAGGCGCGTCGGTGAGCTGCACCGTGTAATTGCGCGGGCGGCTCGAGCGATTGGCAATCTTGATGCGAAGCTGATTGACGACCGAGCCGTCGGTTTCCGTCGTGAACGGAAGGCCGATAGCGCCGAGCAGCGTTACATCGGCTTTCGGTTTGGTCTTCAGCGCATAGACGAAGCCGCCGAAGGACAGTACCAAGGCGAGCGGATAGAGAATTGTCCGAGCACGGAGAAGGTGTCGCGCATGTCCGGCGAGCGCCTCTCTCGATGTGTAGCGGATCAGTCCCTTTGGCTTGCCGACTTTGAGCATCACCGTATCACACGCGTCGGCGCACTGGGTGCAGTGAATGCACTCCATCTGCAAGCCGTCGCGAATATCGATACCGGTGGGGCAGGTAGAAACGCAGGCGCCGCAGTCGACACAATCACCGCGCGGTGCGCCAGTGGGATTCATTTTCGGCATCCCACGCGGCTCGCCACGATTCGGATCGTAGGCGACGATCAGCGACTGCTTGTCGAGCAGCACCGACTGGATCCGGCCGTACGGGCATGCGACGAGACAGGTCTGTTCGCGAAACCAGGTGAAGTCGAGGAAGACGAGCAGTGTCGTCACCGCCATGACGATGAACGGCGCGGGGTGTTCGACCGGCGACTGCGCCATCCAGCGCTGCAGCACCACCGTACCGACGAAATACGCAAGGAAGGTGTTCGCGAGCACCACCGCGATCACCAGATAAATCGCATATTTCACGAGGCGGCGCGGATTCAAGTGCTGCTTCTTGCCGTCCATGATCCGAGACTTCGCGAAGCCGCCCTCGAGCACGCGTTCGAGCGGCCGGAAGACAAACTCCATCCAGACGGTCTGCGGGCACGCCCAGCCGCACCAGACACGGCCGAACAGCGCCGTCATCAGAAAGATCGCGATGAGAATGCTCAGGCCAAGCAGCATGAGCAACAACGTGTCGGTCGGTAGGAACGTCGTGCCGAAAAGCGTGAACTCGCGCCGCACGATGTCGAGTAGCATCAGCGGCCGACCATTCATACTGACGTGCGGAATCGCGAGATACATCACGATCAGCGCGTAGGCCACTACGCGTCGCGCCTGCCAGAATCCGCCGAAGCTGGGCTTCGGACGGATCCAGCGGCGTGATCCGTCGTCGTTGAGTGTCGCGAGAACGCGACCCTGAGCGACCGGCGCGGTCATTGTTCCTTGACGCCCTCCGGCGCTTTCGGCTTCGCCGGATGCGTATCGTGGAGCGACAGCACGTACGCCGTGAGCGAGAGCACCTGCTCCGGCTTCAGCATCTTGCCCCAGGGCGGCATTCCCTTGGCGAGCACGCCTTCGGTGATCGTCGTATGAATGTTGATCGGCAGGCCGCCGTGAATCCAATAGTCGTCGGTCAGGTTCGGACCGATGATGCCGCCGCCATCGGTGCCGTGACACGCAATGCAATTCACCTGGTAGAGCGCGGCGCCTTTGTTGACTTCCTTCATGTCGCCGACGATCACCGCTAGCGCTGCGGCAGTCACCTTCGGCGCTTCGGGATGCGCGAGCTTGAATGCCGCCATCTCCTTGGTGTACATCGCGTCCTTCTTCGCGCCGTCGAAAATGTCGCCCGGTGTCAGGTAGTACACCGGGACAAAGAGAATCGTGAGAATGAACAGCCATACCCACCACCGCGGCATCGGATTGTCGTACTCCTGGATGCCGTCGTACTCGTGGTCCATCATCGGGCGATCTTCGCCGGCTTTGGTCATTGCAATCGCCTCAGGGGTCCCGGGGGACTTGGGGGTGGATGTCGTCGAGGGGCATTCTGGCGTCGGACTCGTACTCTGCGTTGCGCGACGGAGCGAGTACCTGAATGCATACGAGCAGGAAGGCGAAGACGAACAGCAGGAGGGCGACGATCGCGTAGCCAGACAGGCCGGAGGCGCCCACGACATCAGCGAGCGAACGCATCTCAGTTGCCTCCAGGAATGATCGAGGCCTTCGCCGTCGGCGCCACCGCGACTCCACCGGATTTCTTGATGTCCATGCCGAGCCGCTCGAGATACGCGACGATCGCTACGATCTCCTTGTCCTGCAGTCCGGCGGGTCCGCCGTTCTTCTCGACATCCGCCGCGATTTCCTTTGCCTGCGCGCGCGCCATCGACTCGGCCTTGTTGATCGCGTCGCCGTACGGCACGCCGAGCATCGCCATCACGTCGACGCGCTTCTGAATGACGCTGAAGTCGAGCAGGTTCGTTTGCATGAACGCGTATGACGGCATGATCGACTTACCGACGATCGACCGCGGATCGTACATGTGCCGCACATGCCAGAGCGCCGGATACTTCCCGCCCTCACGCGCGAGATCGGGGCCGATGCGGCGCGATCCCCAGAGGAACGGATGATCGTACACACTTTCGCCCGGCTTCGAATACTCGCCGTACCGCTCGGTCTCGTGGCGGAACGGACGGATCATCTGCGAGTGGCAGTTGAAGCATCCCTCGCGAATGTACAGATCGCGTCCGAAGAGCTCGAGCGGCGTATACGGCTTCACGCTGGCGATCGTCGGAACGTTGCTCTTGATGAGGAACGTCGGGATGATCTCGAACAGCGACGCGACGAGCACCGCCACCGTCACCAGCACGGTGAACGTCAACGGCAAACGTTCCCACGTGCGATGCCAGAGCAGCGACGTGAATCGCGCCCACGCGCCGCCAGTCTCCGGCGCCGCGTGAACCGGACTCTCCTTCGAGAGCGGAGCCGCCTGAATCACCGGCACCTCGTACACGACCGGACGACGCTTCCACGTCATCATGATGTTGTAGATGAAGATCAGCATGCCGGCGATGTACATCGTGCCACCGGCAACGCGCACCCAGTACATCGGCAACAAGCGGATCGTCGTCTCGATGAAATCCGGGAACTGCAAACGTCCCGTCTCATCGAACGCACGCCACATCAGCCCCTGCGTGATGCCGGCGCTGTAGATCGACGTCACATACAACAGAATGCCGAAGCTCGCGATCCAGAAATGCCACTCGGCGAGTTTCTTCGAATAGAGCGGCGTTTGAAACAGTCGCGGCAGCAGCCAGTAGATCATGCCGAACGTCAGGAAGCCGTTCCAGCCGAGCGCACCGGTGTGGACGTGGGCGATGATCCAGTCGGTGTAGTGAGCGAGTGAGTTCACCGTCTTGATCGAGAGCATCGGTCCTTCGAACGTGCTCATGCCGTACGCCGTGATGGCGACGACGAAGAACTTGAGCACCGGCTCCTCGACGACCTTATGCCAGGCGCCACGCAGCGTCAGCAGGCCGTTGATCATACCGCCCCAGCTCGGCGCGAGCAGCATAACGGAGAAGACCATGCCGAGCGTGCTCGCCCAGTCGGGAAGGGCGGTGTAGTGCAGATGGTGCGGGCCAGCCCAGATGTACAGAAAGACCAATGTCCAAAAATGCAGAATCGAAAGTTTATACGAGAACACCGGCCGCTCGGCGGCCTTCGGCATGAAGTAGTACATCATGCCGAGGAACGGCGTCGTCAGGAAGAACGCGACGGCGTTGTGGCCGTACCACCACTGCATGAAGGCGTCCTGCACGCCGGCGTAGATCGAATAGCTCTTGAACGCCCCCGCCGGGATCGAGAGGTTATTGAAGATGTGCAGCACCGCGACCGTGATGATCGAGGCGATGTAGAACCAGAGCGCCACATACAGATGGCGCTCTCGGCGCTTGGCGATCGTCCCGAAGAAGTTGACCGCGAAGACGACCCACACGACGGCGATCGCGATATCGATCGGCCACTCGAGCTCGGCGTACTCTTTCGCCTGTGTGAAGCCCAGTGGCAGAGTGATTGCGGCGGAGACGATGATCGCTTGCCAGCCCCAGAAATGAAAGCGGCTCAAGGCGTCGGAGAACATTCGCGCTTTGAGCAGTCGCTGGCTGGAGTAATAGGCACCGCAGAAGAAGGCGTTGCCGGCGAATGCGAAGATGACCGCATTCGTATGGAGTGGTCGTAGTCGACCGAACTGCAGATACGGACCGACGTTGAACATCGGGTTCGCGAGCTGCAGAGCGATCAGCAGTCCGACCAGGAAGCCGACGAGGCCCCAGATGATCGTCGCGAACAGGAATTTTCTTACGATGTCGTCATCGTAAGAGAACGAGTCGAGGCGGGCATTCATTGGAAAGAGTTCTCCGGCGGAGGTCTGCCTCAAAGGAACCGTTCGCGCAGGGAGCGCGCCGTCAGTAGCTTTCCCCCGCGCGTGTAGGGGAATTGCCCACCCCATCGAAGACACCCTACTTTACCACTCCCTTTTCACGGACGCCCCAGATTCGGCCGAGGTTATAGGTCAATCCGGCGTAAAACGCGTGCGGCTGGGGCCCGGCAATCGGCAAAATCACACCGAGGTCGAGCACGAGGCTTTCGGCGACAGTGAACGTCGGCCCGCCAAGGAAGGCGACAAGGGGCAGATCGCCCTTGGGACCGCTGGTCCCGGGCACTCCATAGAGCTCGATCGCCCATCCCGCGCCGTGAGAGAGATCACCGCCGAGCGACGCAGCCCAGAGCCATTGATCGCGCGGCGCGCGAATGCCGCTTCCGCCGCGAAACGTGTACGCGACGTTCAGGTCGAGATCCATTCCATAGAAGTCGCGGCTCGAAATGAAGAGCAGGGTGCCGTCGGTCGTGTTGGTGCCGCTCCCTTTGTCGGCGCTGCCCGTGGGAAGTTTGAGATTTGGCTGCACCGCGAAATCGCCGAGCACGGGATTGCCTTCGAGCAGGCGCGTCTTGACGCCGAAAGTGAGATCGCTGAAGCCGCCACCGTTGTCGCTGGGGCGCACGTACGCGGCGAGCATCGAGAGCTGCACATTCTCGGCGACGCCGAGCTTCGCGGCGAAGGTGCCGAGCGTGTTGTGCTCGGGGTCGTGACCGTGATCGAGCTCGAAGCCGGTTTCGATCTCGAACCATCCCGTGGAGACCGTGCCGGCGTGCGTCGAGACTGTCGGTCGCTCAGGCTGCGCGCTATTCAGTCTGGGCGGTCGGGCAACGTGCTGGGCGCCGGCAACGATCGATGTTCCCGCGAGGAGCAACGATACGCGGCGGGCACCGCGCCATGCCGATCGGATAATTCTAAGGGTCACTTGCATAAAAGTTAGTATATACTAAATTCTGGTTGTGGCAACTACACAACCTTTGACCCCGTCTCCGGGGCCGACCCCGGAAGATCCGTTCAATCTGGCGACCCCGCATTCCACTGGGTGGCGCCGTTCGCGGAGTGCGCCGTCGCTGGCCGAGGCCTATCGCACGATTCCCGTGGGCGGAACGACCTGGATCCGGAAACTGATGGCATTCGCCGGCCCCGGGTACCTGGTGGCCGTCGGCTACATGGACCCCGGCAACTGGGCGACCGATCTCGCCGGCGGGTCGCGCTTTGGCTATTCGCTCCTCTTCGTCGTGCTGCTGTCGAATCTGATGGCGGTGCTGCTGCAGGGGCTCGCCTGCAAGCTTGGCATCGTCACGGGCCGCGATCTCGCGCAGGCGTGCCGCGATCACTATTCGCGGCCGACGTCGATCGCGCTCTGGATTGGCTGCGAAATCGCGATCGCGGCGTGCGACCTTGCCGAAGTCATCGGATCGGCGATCGCGCTCAATCTGTTGTTCGGCATTCCAATGACGGTCGGCATCATTCTCACGGCGCTCGACGTGATGATGGTGCTCGTGCTGCAGCAGAAGGGATTCCGCTTGCTCGAGGCGGTGGTGATCGTACTCGTTGCGACGGTCGGCGCCTGTTTCATGTTCGAACTAATCATCTCGCGCCCGGATTTGGCCGAGGTGGCGAAAGGGTTCGTGCCGACGGTGGATCTGATCTCGAACCGCGAGAAACTCTACATCGGCATCGGCATCCTTGGGGCGACGGTGATGCCGCACAATCTGTATTTACATTCGTCGATCGTGCAGACGCGCCGGTATGAGGAGACCGCGACCGGCCGCCGCGAGGCGGTGCGCTTTGCGTTCATCGATTCGACGATCGCGCTGACCTTTGCGCTGTTCATCAATGCCGCGATTCTTATCGTTGCGGCCGCGACCTTTCATACGAGCGGACACGCCGACGTCGCCGAGATTCAGGACGCGCACAAGTTGCTGACGCCGCTGCTCGGCGTCGGCGGGGCGAGCACGGTCTTTGCGTTGGCGCTGCTGGCGAGCGGCCAGAACTCGACACTCACGGGGACGCTGGCTGGCCAGATCGTAATGGAAGGGTTCCTCGACCTGCGGCTCCGCCCCTGGGTTCGACGGCTGATCACCCGCGCGATCGCGATCGTGCCGGCGGTGATCGTCTCGATCCTCGCCGGTGAGAGCGGGACAGCCAAGCTGCTGATCCTGAGCCAGGTGATTTTGAGTCTCCAGCTATCGTTCGCGGTCTTTCCACTGGTACAATTCACCAGCGACAAAGCGAAGATGGGTGAGTTCGCCAATACAACGGCGACGCGGGTGCTCGCGTATTCAGTCGCCGTCGTGATTGCCTCGCTCAACGTCTGGCTGATCGTCCAGTCCATTCAAGGATGGCTCGCCTAATGTACACGCGCATTTTGGTGCCGCTCGAGAATACGAAGACCGACGAGGCGATCGTCGCGCACGTTTGCGCGCTCGCGAAGTTTTGCGGCGCGAGCATCGTGCTCATTCACGTCGCCGACGGCTTCGCCGCGCGCAACATCGACTCGCTGCAACTGCGCGAATCCGAAGAAATGAAAAAGGACCGTGACTATCTCGACACGCTGTCGGCGAAGCTTGCGGCAAGCGGTTTCACGGTGGATGCGATTCTCGCGAACGGTGATCCGGCCGGCGAGATCGCTGGTGCCGCGGTGCGCGAGAAATGCGATCTGATCGCGATGGGAACCCACGGGCATCGGTTCGTGAAGGATCTGCTCTACGGCAGCGTCGCGAACGAGCTCCGTCATCAGACCATGGTGCCGGTGTTGATGGTACGGGATCCGCAGTGACGCCGTCGTCGCGCGCCGTGCGCGTGACGCGCGCCTCCGTCACGAACCCCGGCGCGCTCACCGGGCAGGCCGAGGACTATCTCAAGTCGATTTACGATCTCGAGCAGAGCGGCGAGGCGGCGGCGACGACCGACATCGCGTCGCAGCTTGGCATTGCCGCAGCCAGTGTGAGCGGGATGCTGCAGCGGCTCGCGCGACTCGGCCTTGTGAAGGTCGAACGCTATCACGGCGCGCGCCTGTCGCCGATGGGGCGGCAGGTGGCGCTGCAGTTACTGCGCCGTCATCGCATCATCGAATGTTATCTCACGCAGCGGCTCGGTTATGGTTGGGACGATGTGCATGAGGAGGCCGAGCGTTTGGAGCATGCGGCCAGTCCCGAGCTGATCGAGCGGATGGCGGAGGCGATGGGGAATCCGACGGAGGATCCGCATGGCGCGCCGATCCCGACGGCGGAGGGGCGGGTGGATGAGCGTCGGTTGAAGACGATTGCCGATCTCGCGGTTGGTGCGAAGGCGCGGGTGGTGCGGGTGAGTGATGAAGATCCCGCCTTTCTCCGGTATCTCGGCGCGTTGGGGATCACGCCTGGCGTGTCGGTGAAGGTTGCGGCGAAGGAGCCGTTCGATGGGCCGTTGGAGTTGGTGGTCGGGCGGGCCCGACATACGGTCGGGCTCGCGGCGGCTGGGCGCGTTTATATAGAAGGGGCGGGCGAGAAGCTTCGGCGGTAGGCGGGCTCAACGACGCCTCGGATTTTCGCGGATACGGCCGAACTGCAACGGCCGAACTGCAACTGCGGCCGCGGATTTCGCGGAAACGCGCGGAAGGTCCGCCGGAAGAACTTTGGGGAACCGTACTCGTAGCTGGAATAATTCCATTTTTTGTTGGCCGAATCCGTGCGCTACCGCGCAATCCGCGGCTGCAGTTGCCGTTTTGTCGTCGCCGCGAAAATCCGGGTCGCTGTCCAGCCCCGCCGGCGCCTCTTGCATTTAGTTCACACATAAGTATCTTACTAATAAGATGTATATCCGGAACGCCCAGTACCGGAACGCGGTACCCACTGATGACGCCTTTCGTGGAGTTGGAGTCGATGACCCGTTTTACCAAGTTTGCGATTGCCCTGCTCGTGCCAGTGCTCGGCGCTGCGACGACTGTGGCCTATGAAGCCCAGACGTATGTGCGCGATCAGAACCACAGCACCATCAACTTCCAGGCCAGCTCCCGACTGCTCGATGCCCAGGGATACTGGGAGAAGTGGGACGCGAAGATCGAGTTCGACGCGGCGAATATCGAGAAGAGCTCGCTCGAGATCGACATCGACGCGAAGAGCGTCAACACCCGCGTCGCCCAGCGCGACAATCATCTGCGTACGTGCGCCTTCTTCTGTGCCGATTCGTTTCCGGTGATCAGCTTCAAGTCGAAGATGATGCGCCCGACCGGTACGCCCGCCGCCGACCTCGCGAATACGAAGCTCATCATCACCGGCGACCTCACGATCCGCGGCGTGACGAAGACCGTGAGCATTCCGAGCACGCTCGTCTTCTTCGATGGCAAGGCGAACATGGGACGCGTGAAGGGGACGTACGTCGTGAACCGCCTGGACTTCGGCGTCGGCTACAACCCGCCGGGGAATCCGGTGGAGCCGGAAGTGCCGGTGACGTTCGACGTGACGTTCAAGGCGGCGGCGGCGGCGAAGTAAGTCGGGGCGGTTGCAGTGTGGATAGCGGGACGCCGCGCCTCTTCGAGAACGCGTGCGCCGCCTCCTTTGCCCTATGTCGCACCGCTCTCGCTGTCGGATGCTAATCGCGAGCGCTGAATCCGCGCCAGCAAACGTGCCTCCGAAGCGTCGTCGGTACCACGCGTTTCTCCGATTCCCGAGAGATCGCGCATCGCCGTCCCCATCTGCTCCAGCTGCCGCGCGAAGCTCCGGCATTTGTCGCACATCAAGAGATGGAGCCGGATGGCGAAACGGCGACCCAAGCCGCCCGATCGCAGGACATCGGCGGCGAGGTCGTGACTTACCTCCTTACACGTCAGCATCGGCGCTCCCCGCTATGCCGTGATGTTCCAAACAGAGCCGCAGCCGATTTCGGGCGCGGAACAGTAGTACGCCAAGGTTATTGGGCGTTACGTGCAAAATCTTACAGAGTTCATCATTCGTGAGATCGTCGCCCTCGCGCATCGTGAAGGCATCCCGTTGCCGCTGCGGCAATTCCTCGAGACACAGTGCGAGCAGTCGCCGAACGTCGGCACGCGCGAGATCAACGGCCGGCCCGGCCGGCGCTCGCACCCATGAACCCTGGGCGTCGAACTGCTGCTCGAATACCGCGTCGATGTCATCCGACGGCTCGTCGCGCACCACCGAGCGCCGATGCTCCGCGACCTTACGATAGAGAATTCCCTGCATCCACGTCGAGGCGCGGGCGCGTCCATCGAACTCATGTGCCCGTCGAAGAAAAACGAGCACCGTCGCGTGCACCACATCTTCGGCGTCGTCGGAGGTGAGCCCGGAGGCGCGGGTGGTGCGCAGAAGACCCGGCAGCGCGTCGCGAACGACGGCATCCAGCACCGACGCATCGCTGTTACGGATACCATCCGTCCACTCCGGACGTTCACTCACCGGCGCGGGGTCGAATCAGATCGGGTGTAATGAATCGACATGTCGGAACAATAACCCTCGACGCCGGGAATGCGTTCCGGTTGTCTTCCACCGATCGAAGAGAGGGTGCCCAAATGTCGCTCGACTACAAACGGATTGTGCTGGCCGGCGTGATCGGAACGGCCGCGATGACGATGGTGGGACTGTGGGGCGCCCCGATGATGGGCCTCGCGCCGATGAATCCGGCGGTCATGCTGGCCGGCGCGATGGGCGGGATGATCGCCGCTGGATGGGCAGCACACCTGATGATCGGCATTACGCTCGCGATCGGCTACGCGCTCGTGTCGGCGTATTTGCCGGGACCACCGGTCGTTCGCGGTGCGCTCTTCGCCGTAGCACCTTGGCTCATGGCGCAACTGATCGTGATGCCGATGATGGGGATGCCAATCTTCTCCGGCTCGATGATGGCCGCGATGGGGCGTCTGATCGGGCATCTGGTGTACGGTGCGACGATAGGCGGACTCATTGGCCCGCACGTAAAGTCGCACGCTACCGGCAAGGTCCGTCACACCGCCTGAGCAATCGTTGGCGATTGGCGATGACGGCAGTCGTCCCGCGAAAGGAAAAGCGCGCAACCAACCGGTTGCGCGTTCTTCCTTCGCATTCGGACAGACACTACGGCAGTATCGCCGGCTTCGGCTTCTCCGCCTTCAACGCATCGCTCAGCGCCACCCCCGCATGCGCCGCGTTGAACGCCTTCACCTCGCCCATGAACTTCGCGAACGCGGCCTTCGCATCCACGAGATCCTTCTCGAGTTCACCGAGCGTCTGTGATTGCGCGTCCGTCGGCCGATACTCGGCGCCGCCAGCAACATCACCAGCGCCGGTGCCAACTTCGGCGGAGAGCCACAACAGACTCATGTAAAGCTTGTGACGCTCGGTGAACCATTTGTCATCGCTGTTGAGCTCTGCCTTCGAGAGGAGCAGTAGTTCGACTGCGAGCGCCCTCTTGTCCTGATCGAGCAATGCTGCGCGATCGCTCGCTGAAGTCGCCGGGTTCGCGACGAGATCCTCGATCTGCTTCCGCATGATCTCGATACGGTTGATGAGATCCACGGACCCATTAATCGCAGTCACCGCCCGCACCTGCGCACCGGTCGCGGCGACGAGATCGGACGCCGACGTCGTGAGCTTCGGATCCTTGATCACGACGAACGGCTCGATGACGGTTGCGCCGGCGGCGCTGATCTTCACCGAATACTTGCCCGGTGCCGCGAGCGCGCCAGCTCGCTGGACGCCAGCGATCCCCCAGTGATCGACGATGCGAGTCTTCTTGTTCTCCTTGTACCGCGGCTCGTCCCAGATGTGTGGGTTGTCCACTGGCGTCGCGCGCAGCTCCGGCTGCTTCGGCGAATCGTATCGCAGATCCCACGTCACACGGTTCGTGCCGACGCGCGCCATCGTGCGAATCGTCCGAATCACGGCTCCGCTCGAATCCGCGATCTGCACGTTCAATGAATCCTTCGGCGCTTCCTTCAGTGTGAACGTGACCTCGGCGCCGCCAGTGCGCGCTTGCCGCAGCCCCGGCCGCGGCTCGTAAATTCGAATCGGCGCGTCGGCAACCTCCTTGTCACTCTGCTCGAGCATCGTCATGTCGCGCAGCACCCACAGTCCGCGACCGTACGTCGAGACGACGAGATCGTGCTGCTGCTTGTTGATCGTGATCCACGTCGCGGGCGACGCCGGAAGACCCGCCTTGAGTTCCGTCCACTTCGCGCCGTCGTCCAACGAATAGAAGATCTGATGGCCGGTACCGGCGAAGAGCATTCCCTTCCGGTTCGGATTTTCAGCCACCGACATTGCGTACGAAAGCGGATGGTCCTGCGGCAACGACGCACTGATCAGCGACCAGCTTTTGCCGTAGTCAGCAGTCTTGTAGATGTACGGCTTGCGATCGTCCATCATGTGATAGTCAACCACCACATACGCCGTACCGGCATCAAATCGACTGGGCTCGATCTTACGAATCGTCCCCCACGGTGCGAGGCCGTTCACGTTCTTCGTGAGATCGTTCCACTTTGTGCCGCCGTCAGTCGTATTCCAGATCTTTCCATCATTCGTGCCGGCCCAGATCAACCCGCGCTGCTTCTCGCTCGGCGCGATCGCGAATACCACTTCGCCGTAAAACTGCCCGAGGTTGTCGCCGACTATGCCGCCACTCGAGATGACGTAGCGCGGATCCTGTGTCGAGAGATCGGGGCTGATCACACTCCAGATCTGCCCGGCGTTCTGTGTTTTGAAAATCACCTGGCAGCCGTAGTACACGGTCTTCGGATCGAATGGATCGATCGCGAGCGGTGGCGTCCAGTGGCAGCGGTACTTCGAGTTGTTCGGCTCGAAGTCGAGCGTGTGTCGCCACGGGCTCACCGAGTGCACCTCGCCGATCTTATCATCGTAGCGCGTGACGGTGTTGCCGTAGCAGGTAGCCCAGACGATATCGCTATTACCGGGTTGAGGAATAGTGAATCCCGATTCGCAGCCGCCGAGCGGACCAACCCACGGCGACGCCGCCGCGCCGCCACGACCTCCGCCACCACCAAAGCCGCCGAATGCACCCGGCGCGCCGGGCGCGCCGCCGCGAGCATAACTCGGCACGTTCGCCACCTGCATCCGCGCCGAGCTGGGCGCGCGCACGGAACGCGAGTCGTCCTGTTTGTTGGCGTAGATCCAGTACGGCATTTGATCGTCGATCGCGACGTGATACATCTGTCCGATCGGAAGTGCGAACTGCGTGAAGTTGACGCCATGATTGGTAGTGATCCCCGCGCCGCCGTCGCCGGTGATGACGTAGTGCGACGGATTGCGCGGGTCCATCCAGATGTCGTGGCAGTCACCGCAGCCGCGATCGATGATCGGCCACGTCTCGCCGCCGTCGTACGAGCGCTTGAACGTCGAGTTCGCGACGAGCACTTCGAGATCGTTCTCGGGATTCACGTCGATGCGGATGTAATAGCCCGCGCGTCCGATGAGCGACCGATCCCAACTCACTACCTTCCATTTGTTGCCGCCGTCATCGCTGCGCCAGACGGATCCCTGATCTGGCGTCTGGATCAGCGCGTAGATGCGTTTCGAGTTCGACGGTGCAATGGCGACGTCGATCTTTCCGAGCGGCGATTTGGGGAGCCCCGCGTCGGTGGCACGCGTCCAGGTCGAACCGCTGTCGTGAGAGACGTAGACGCCGCTTCCAGCTCCGCCGCTCGTCATCGCGTACGTCTTCATTACGACTTCCCACGTACCGGCGACGAGATTCTCCGGATGCGTGCGATCAATCGAGAGCCCCGAACAGCCGGTGTTCTCATTCACGAAGAGAACACGCTCCCAATTGGTGCCGCCGTCTTTCGTGCGAAAGACACCGCGTTCCTGTTGTGGCCCGGTCGCGCGACCGAGCGCGCAGACGTAGACGAGGTTCGCGTCGGTGGGGTGCACGATGATCTTGCCGATGCGTCCGACTTCCTTGAGCCCCATGTTCGTCCACGTCGCGCCGGCGTCGGTCGATTTGTAGATGCCATCGCCCATGACATCGGCATCGCGAATCGCCCATGCTTCGCCCGTACCCGCCCAGACCGTCCGCGGACTCGATGGCGCGACGGCGAGCGCGCCGATCGCTTGCGATGTTTGGTCATCGAAGACCGGCGCGAAGGTGCGGGCGCCGTCGGTTGTTTTCCAGACGCCACCGGACGCTGCGCCGAAATAGTAGGTCATCGTATCGCCAGGGATTCCAGCGACGGAGGCGATGCGGCCGCCGTTGTCGGGGCCGACGTAATCGAAGCGTGGCGGCTGGACGGCTGTTGCGCCGCCCGCTCCGCCGCGTCCGCCGCCGCGCTGGGCGATGGCCGGTGAAGTGATAAGGGCGATCGCAGAGGCGGCGACAAGCAATTGCGGGAGGGACGGCACGCGCATCGGAGGCTCGTGGTGGGAGCGAGTAGGGGAACGGACTGGTACGAATCTACGGCGTGAGGTGTTGGGCGCTATTGGCATCCGAGGCGCTGTTTAGCTCGCCAAGCGAATTAGCGTCGGAAGCCGAGTGTGGCCGCGACTTCACGTTGACGTTCGTCGAGCGTGACGAAACTGATCTCGCCGGGATCAGGCGAGAGGTAGAGGGCGGTCGCGAGATGCCAGCAGTCGGCGCCGCGGACGTATCCGGCTGAGAGAACGCGAACGATTTCGCTGCCAAGTGTGCGTTCGGGCGAGATCCACTCGATCAATTCGAGGAGCGTATCGGCGCCGTCGGCTTTCTCGCGCTTGAACGCCGCCCGCAACTCGGCCTCCAGTAGATTGGATGTGACCAGCGCATCGAAGCCGGCGAGGCGACGTTCGACGGCGGTGGCGCCACGCTCGCCGAAGGCGATCGCGACCAGGCATGAGGTATCGACGTACGCGACCTTCACGCCTTCCGATCGTCGAGAAAGCGCTTGAGCGCGCCGGGCCTTCGAACTGCTACCCGCGGCGAGCGCGCTTTGGGTTTCGCGGGCGTGAGAATCCCGCGCTCGGCCAGCGACTTCATGCGCGCGGTGATCCCTTCCGGCTTCGTCGCGAGCGGCCGAATCTCGACGACGGGCTCACCGTGGAGCGTTACGACGACGGCGTGCCCCTCGCGCACCTGACGAACGATGGCCGAGAGTTTAGCCTTGGCTTCGTAGAGCGAGTAGCTGTCTTTCATTGTTCAACATAGTATATGGTCTGACCAGACTAGTCAATATAGAAGTTATGATTGTACGCGCGATGGGTTGAACAACGCCCCGGTGCGCAAAGATGTACGAACTACGAGATAACTTTCCCCTTCACTGCCGGCGGCACGAAGATCGGCGGTAGCCCAACTTCTTGCAGCAGCGCATTGAGCTTCTTGAGCTCATCGGCCTCGAGCTTCTGCAGCGCCTCGAGCTGCGCGTCGATCTTGCCGCCGAGGTCGTTCAGAATCGCCCCGTGCTGCTGCGTCGGCGGCGCTTCCTGGCCGAGGACTTGGGAATTCAGCGTCAGCATCATGTTGTAAAGCTTGATCGGAAAGTGCAGCGTGGCCTGATCGTCGTGGTTGAACCAATCGACCAATTCCGTGCGCACGACTTCGAGCCGTTCACGGACCGGCTTCGCGGCGTCCTTGACCCGCTTCGCGTATTCCTGCTCGGCGGACTGCCCGACGCGGACGTCGATCTGCTGCTGCAGATCGTTGATGCGCGCGAAGGCATCGACGATCGAGTTCATCCGCCCCTGCACTTTCATTCCGAGATCGAACTGCTGCTGCAGATCGGCGGTCGTCGCTTGAATGCGCGGGTCGAGCTTGATCGTGAACGACCGCGTCGCTGTGTCGTTGCCGGCGATCATCCGCACTCGATACGCGCCGGGAACGGCCGTCGGACCTTCGAGCGTCCCCTCATCATTCACGACCGTCTTGATCTCCTTCGCCCGCGGATAGCGAAGATTCCACCAGAAACGATTGCTTCCGGCGCGCGTCGTGACGATCGAATCCGAGGCGAAATAGGCGAGCGAATCGACGACCTTCTTTGGCGAGTGATCGCCCGTGTCGGGTGCGGACAGACTCTTGAATGAACGAATGGTCAGTCCCCTCGCGTCGATGAACTGGATCGTCACTGGCTCTTTCGTTATGTCCTTGAACCAGTAGTCGACGAGCACGCCGTCGTACGGATTCTCGCCGACGTTGCGACCACCGCCGTGACCGCCGGCGAAGCGATAGGCGTCGGCCGGCTGGAAGAGATGGGAACGCTTCGCGGTAATCGAGTCGGCCATCTGACGCAGCGACGAAATATCGTCCATCGCCCAGAAGGCGCGGCCGTGGGTCGCGACTACTAAATCATTGCCATGGACGCGGATGTCGCGCACGCTCGAGCGTGGAAGGTTGAGCTGTAGCGTCTCCCACTTCGCGCCGTCGTCGAAGGAGACGTAGACGCCGGTCTCTGTCGCCGCGAACAGTAGGCCGCGGCGCACGACGTCCTCACGAATCGAACGGGCATACGCGCCCATCGGGATGCCGGCATCAACGCGCGTCCACGTCTTGCCGAAATCGCTGGTCTTGTAAAAATACGGTCGAAAGTCGTCCATCTGATAGCGCGTCGCCGACATATACGCGACGGCGGGATCGTACTTCGACGCCTCGATGCCGGTGATGCGCGTGTTCTTCACCATCGTCTTCGGCGTCACCTCGGTCCACGACTTGCCACCGTCGCGCGTGATGTGCACTCGGCCGTCATCCGATCCGGTCCATATCACGCCCTTCGTCACCGGCGACTCGGCCATCGAATAAATCGTCGCGTACCACTCGGTGCCGGTCATGTCTTTGTGCACCGGGCCGCCGCTGGCACCGAGCGTGGCTTGGTCAGAGTACGTGAGATCGGGCGAGATCTTTTCCCAGCTACGGCCTTCGGTAGTGGACTTCCACACATTCTGCGACGCCGCGTAGAGCACGCCCGGATCGTGCGGCGAGAGGAGAATCGGGAAGGTCCACTGAAAACGGTTCGGAACGTCCTTCGCCGGAATGCCGTCGTAGTTGCTGAGCCAGACGGCAATATCGCGCGACTGCTGCGTGCGATTGTCGTGACGCATCAGCATCCCGGTGTAGCAGCCGCCGTACGTGATGTTTGGATCACGCGGGTCGACGGCGATGTGCGCATTCTCGCAGCCGGCTACCGGCCACCAGTCGCGATCGCCGATCGCGCCATGGTCGGAGCGCGAGGCGATGCTCACCGTGCTGTTGTCCTGCTGGGCGCCGAGGAGGCGGTAGTTGAACTGATCGTCGGTGATGACGTGGTAGAACTGCGCCGTCGGCTGGTTCATGATGCTCGACCAGCTCTTGCCGCCGTCGAGTGAGACGGTGGCGCCGCCGTCGTTGCCGTTGATGAGGCGATCGGAGTTTTTCGGATCGACCCACATGATGTGTGTGTCGCCGTGCGGGACGCGCGAGCGCGTGAACGTCTTGCCGCCGTCGATCGACTTCCAGACCTGCAGGTTCATCACCCAGAGCGTGTTCTCGTTGCTCGGATCGGCGGTGACGCCGGAGTAGTACCAAGGTCGAATCTGGAATTGCTGCTGCCCGTTCACGCGATTCCACGTGTCGCCGCCGTCATCGCTGCGGAAGATTCCGCCGAGTGTGTCTTTGGCTTCGACGGAAGCATAGATCCGACGCGGATTAGCGGGTGAGACGGCGACGCCGATTTTACCGATCGGCGCTTTCGGCATTCCGGGATTTGCGGTGATCTCGGTCCACGTGTCGCCGGCGTCGGTCGATTTCCAGAGACCGCTCTTGCCGCCGCCCGCTTCCATTCCCCACGCGCTGCGCTGGAACTTCCACATCGACGCGAAGATGATGCGCGGATTCGTGGGATCGATCGAAATATCATTCCCGCCGGTGGAATCGTTGATGAAGAGGATCTTCTTCCACGACTTACCGCCGTCCATCGTGCGGAAAATCCCACGCTCGGCGTTCGGTCCGAAGGCGTGCCCGATCGCGGCGAGGTAGGCGATGTCGGGGTTGGTCGGGTGTACGCGGATTGCCGTGATCTGTTGTGCGTCGGCGAGGCCCAAGTGCGACCAGCTCTGGCCCGCATCGGTGCTACGATAGACGCCGGTGCCGTAGGTGAGATCTTCGCGAAGCTGTGATTCGCCCGTGCCGACGTAGATCACGTTTGGATCGCTGGGCGCGACGGTGATCGCTCCAACAGAGGAGATGTCGGTTTTGCCGTCGGTGATATTGTCCCAGGTCATGCCGGCGTTCATCGTTTTCCAGACGCCGCCGTTGACGGAGCCCATATAGAAGACGAGCGGTTTGGTGGGATCACCCGCGACCGCGTCGACGCGTCCGCCGCGGAACGGGCCAACGAGGCGCCAGCGGAGGTTCTTGAAGTTTTTATTTGTGGCGTTGGGATCGGAGTAGAGCTTGCCGTCGTAGGCCGGTGGTGCGGCTACGCTCGCGGCCGTTGTGCGCTGGGCGTGCAATGGCGTCGCGACCGAGAGCGCAGTAGCGAGCGCGACGGCGACGACGGCGAGAGCGGAGCGGGTACGGACGAGCATCGGATCCCCGGGGTGACAGGTGCCGTTGGGCACAACGGTAACTTGATAGATGTAAAGCTGGGGTCGCGGCCGCAGAGTTTCAACATCATCGAGCCGTAGCGATCCATCGTGGTGCTGACCGCGTCAGTCACTGCCGTCGGACGGCGACGAACTGAGCGTGCCGTCAACGGCGCCGTGGTCGCCGCGTTGCGCTGTGCGGCCGGACTATAGCGCGCCATCCATAGGCATTCATCATGCATGACACACACCTACCCGTCGGAGACGAGAAGGTGCTCGCGCAGAAGTGGTCTCGGTTTTCTGAACAGGTAGGATAAGTGGACAAGCGGGCTCGCCAGACGAATCTTTCGTCCACTGCCAAGGAGCTCGTGATGTCGAAACGGAACCGCCGGAACCACGCCCCGGCTTTCAAAGCCAAGGTGGCGCTCGCCGCTG
>JAYVPN010000109.1:0-23131 GCA_043757365.1 Gemmatimonadota bacterium
ACCGTACGTGAGGATGGTGTTCGCCGCGACCTTCGTCGCTTCGGCGCGGCCGCCGACGGTGCCGAGGTCGGTGAAGTTGTACGTCTTGATGTCCGCGCCGGCGCCGGGCGGCGTCCCCGGTCCGAACGGCGCGAAAATGTTCTGCGCGAGGTCGCGTCTGTTCCGCGACGCGTATACCGTAATCTCGATCTTGTCGGCGACCGGCGTGTGCAGCGAGCCGCTCGTGAAGCCGGTCGAAATTTTCTGGAAATCCTGATGCGGATAGAGAATCTCGACCTTCGTCTGACCGCCGCCAAGTAGCGACGGCGGGACGTAGCCAAAACCGGCCCTGTCGGCGACGTACTGCTCGGCGCGCACGAACACCGTGGCACCGTTACCGGAACGCCACGCGAGCGAGCCGTTGAGATTGTGGTCGCGAACGCCGCTGTTGAGGAGCACAGTTTTGTTCGCGAGCTTCACGTTTCCGAAGGTCCCAGACGGCGCATCGTAGTCACCGGCGACGCGTCCATTGCCGCCGAGCGAATAGGCGAACGATCCGGCGTGTCCGTCGACTCGCGCGTCCACTTTGCTCAGCGCGCCGGCGCTGCCGTACTCATATCCGACGCGGCCGTTGATCGCCGGCGTCGTTCCGAACGACGGCGCACGGCCAATCATGTTGATGACGCCGCCGATGGCATCGGTCCCGTAGAGCACCGACGCCGGGCCGCGTACGATCTCCACACGCTCGATGCTCGAGACGTCGACGAGCGCTGGGATTTCGCCAAAGTCCTGCTGGCGACGCGAATTGTTCAGGCGAATGCCGTCCTGGAGCAGCAGAATGCGTTGGCCGCGCTGGCCGCGAATCACCGGCCGGGCCTGATTCACGCCGGTTCCGATCACATCCACGCCGGGAAGTTCGCGCAACAGATCGGCCGCCGTGTTCGGCAGTCGCGAGCGGATCACGGTGCTGTCAAGCACGTTGACCGGCTGGGCCACATTGTGCACGTCGGTCTTTTGGCGCGTCGCGGTCACCGTCACGGCGCGCAGCGATCGCGCGCGGCTCACGCTGTCGGCGTTCGCGGCAGGGCCGCCCTGCTGGGCGGCGACGATCGCAGGAACGAGAGCGGCCGCAGTGGACAGGGCGCGCCGAAGAAAGGTCAGAGTGAGCATTGGTCCGGATGAGAAGGGATATTGTCGGACAATACCCGCCCGCCAAACCGCCTACCATTCGGACTACTACGGAGGAATAAGTCGAGGTTCCCTCACGCCGTACTCAACCGTTCAGATCAGCCCCTGCTCAAGGGCGAGCCGGGTCAGACCCGCGACCGTTCTGATCCCGATCTTCCGCATAAGCGAATCGCGATGTGCCTCGACCGTTCGCGTGCTAATGCCGAGCTTCGCACCGATTTCCTTGTTCGTCAGTCCCTCGGCGATGTGCACGAGAATCTGTTGCTCGCGGGCCGTCAGCACGTCGACAGCGCGCGGCGGTTTCACTGGCGTCTCTGCGCTACGAACGGACCGGGCGGCGTCGGCAAGCTGCTTCGTGACGTCGGCCGAATAGTACTCCTGCCCGCCAAAGACTTTTTCGATCGCCGCGCGTAGTTCGGCCGGCGTCGAGTCTTTCCGCAGGTAACCGTGCGCGCCGGCGCGCGCGCTCTCGAGCACGTACTCGAGATCGTCGTGTACCGAGAGCATGAGAATGCGTGTCTTCGGCGCGCGCTCGAGAATGTCACCGACGGCATGCAGCCCCGAACCGCCGGGCATCGAAATGTCGAGCACCACCACATCGGGCTGCAGAACGGCGCTCGACTCGATCGCGGCAACGCCGCTCGCTGCTTCGCCGACGACGTCGAACCGCGCGCTGTCGCTCAGCACGTGGCGGATGCCTTCGCGTACGACACTGTGATCGTCAACGACGAGCACGCGGATCGGGGTATCCGCAGAGGATGTCACGTGGTCACTCCGTCAGCAGCGGGAAGTTCCAGAATGATAGTCACGCCGCGGCCACGTGCGGACCGGACCGCGACCGTGCCGCCGAGCGCGAGGATACGTTCGCGCATCCCGGCGAGGCCGAGATGACCCTCGGCTTCGAACCCGGCGAGCGCTTGCTCGCCTTCGAAGCCGGGCCCGGTATCGGCGACGGTCACGGTCACGCGTTGCGGCGTCGCGGCAATCGTGACGTGCACCGGCGCCCCTTCCGCATGCCGTGCGACGTTGGCGAGCGATTCCTGCAGCGCGCGGAAGAGTGCGACCTCGCCCTCGTCGCTCAGCACCGGCAGCGCGTCGGGCGCGGTCAGCGTCGCCGCGACGCCGCGCCGTTCGGCATAGTCGGCGACGAGCGACCGCAGCGCCGGCAGCAGGCCGAGGTCGTCGAGCAACGACGGCCTCAAATCATTGGTCACGTTGCGAATGCCGCGCATGCCCTCGTCGACGAGTTCCAGCGCGCGCTGCAGCCGCTCACCGAGCGCCGGCTCGACGCGCTCGCGAACGACGCCGAGCTGCATCTTCACAGCGGCGAACACCTGCGCGGTCTCATCGTGCAGTTCGAGCGACAGGCGCCGCCGCTCTTCCTCGTGTTGCCGCACCATCCGCCGCGAGAGTCGTTCGAGCTCGACCGTGCGGTGCTGCAGCCGGCTCGCGAGGTCGGCGTTGACGAGCAACAGAATGCCCGCGCCGACTCCGAGCAGGAAGAGAATGTCGATATAGTAGCCCCACGGCGTCCACGCGCCACGCGCCCGCAGCACCGGATAGTCGAGATGATGGATGCCCCAGAGAAGAAAGGTCCATCCAAGCAGCGTGCTCGCGCCGCGTGTTTCTTCGCGTCGGTAGCGCAGCAGCACCGCACCGGTCCACAGCGTCGCACCGGACAGAAAGATCACGGCGGGAATCGCGGCGAGCGCGAAATTTTCCAGTCGCTGCACCGCGATGTAACTCCAGAGGAGTGGAAAGGCGACGAAGACGTAGTAGCGTCGGTGCCACGTCGCCGCGCGCGAGAATTTCACGGCCGCCCACAGCAGGGCGAGCGCCGTCCAGCCGGTGATGATCTGATGCCAGAAGAGCCAGACGCGATTGCCCGTCGCGATGAAGACCATGATGACGGTGATGCGCAGCCAGAAGAGTCCGAATGCCAGCGACCACCAGCCGTAGTGCGGCTGTTTTGTGCGCCGGTAGAGCATGAGGCAGAGGAAGGTCAGACCGAGCGTGATCGCGCCCTGGAGCAGCGCGGCGGAAAACTCGCCGGCTGCCGGCGCGATCGGACCCTGCATCATGCGGCCGCCCGCAGTTCGAGGGCGAGAGTGATCGCGCGCGAGACGGTTTCCGGTTTAACGACGGAAACATCGACCACCGCGGCATCGAACTCGCCCAGCGCAGCCGCGAACAGCGCGTGCATCCGCGGTCGCTCGCGCGGTTCATCGCGAATGCCATCAAACACCCACGGAATGTCCGGCGCGCAGAACAGATAGAGATCGCCTCGCCTCGCCATCGCCTCCGTTTCGATCCACGCGGGACACGAGCCGTAATAATGCCGGGCATACACGACGGTGCTGATCAAGTCAGTATCGTGCACGACGAACCGCGGATCGTGATCTGCAATCAGACGATCCTCGGTCGCGATCGCGAGCCGCGCAATCGGTCCGACATCATCGGAGGTCAACGCGTGCCCCTCGGCGAGCTTCCGCTCCGCGTACACACGCGACGCTTCCACGAGTACTAGCGCACCAGTCGCCTCGGCGAGGAGACGCGACAGCGTCGTCTTTCCGGAGCACTCCGACCCCGTCACCACCAGTCGTCGCATCACGCCGCCTGCGGCACCGCGCTGGCCTCCGCCGCGCGGTCGGCGGCGAAGGACCGCTTCCACTCGGCGTACCCGAGCGTCGCGAGCACGAAGAAGACGGCGTACAATCCCGCGGTGAGATAAAGCTTCTTGAAAACGAACATGCCGACGTAGACGACATCCACGGCCATCCAGACGGCCCAGTTCTCGAGAATCTTTCGCGTCATCATCCACTGCGCGATGAGACTCGTCCCCGTCGTCGCCGAGTCGACGAACGGCAGTGCGGCGTCGGTCTGATGCGCGAGCAGATTGCCGAGGACGGCGACGACCGCGATGCCGATTGCCGTGACCGTCAGCCACAGGCGCGGCGTGGCGCGCGAGACCTTCAGTTCCGTACGGTCGGCGCCGCCGTGCAGCCATTCATACCAGCCGTACAGCGAGAGCGCGAAATAGACGACCTGGAGCCCCATGTCGGCGTACAGTTTTGCTTCACGAAAAACGACAACGTACAGCAGGACGTTGACGATTGCCGTCGGCCAGCTCCAGATGTTTTGCCGGACGCTGAGATAGACGGAAACGATGCCGAATGCGACCGCCGCGACTTCGAGTGCGTTCACTTGCCGCCCGAGAGGAAATCCATCGCGAGCGCGACGTAGGCCTTCACACCGGTTGGCAGGGCATCCTCGTTCACGAAAAATCGCGTCGAATGGTTCGCGGCCGCGTCTTCCACCGCCACGCCGCTCTTGTTCACGCCAAGGAAGTAGAAGACGCCCGGCGCCTTCTTCTGATAGTCGGAGAAATCCTCCGACGGCATCCAGAGCGTGTTCGGATGGACCGTGCCGGTGACCCGCGCGATCGTCGGCGCCATCCGTGCCGTGAGCGCGAGGTCGTTGTACACGAGGTCGGCGCCGGGCGGTGTCAGCACCGTCGCCGTCGCGCCCATCCCCTGCGCGGTGCTCTCGGCGATCCGTTTGATCCGCTTCAGCACGTCTTTTCGCATCGCTTCATCGAACGTCCGAATCGTGCCGGTCATCACGACGCTGTCGGGAATGATGTTCGCGCGCACGCCGCCATTGATCGTGGCGATCGTCACGACCGCCGGCGCCGCCGACACGTCGGTCTGACGCGACGTGATGGTCTGGAGCGCATTGACGATCTGTGCCGACACGACAATGGGATCGACACCGCGCCACGGCTGCGCGCCATGCGTTTGTTTGCCATGCACCGTGATCGTCAGGCCGTTCGACGCGGCCATCGCTCCGCCCGGCTTGTAGGTGATCGAGCCCGGCGCTTCCGGCCAGACGTGAATGCCGAAAACAGCGTCGACCTTCGGCGAGATCATCGCGCCGTCCTTGATCATCGCGGCGGCGCCGCCGAGCCCTTCCTCGGCGGGCTGAAAGATGAAAACGACCGTCCCCTTGATTTGATCCTTCATTCCGGCGAGCACTCCGGCGGCGCCGAGCAGCATCGACGTGTGCGCGTCATGCCCGCACGCGTGCATGACGCCGACTTCCTGGCCAGCGTACGTCGTGCGCACCTTCGACTTGAACGGCAGATCGACTTCTTCCGTCACCGGCAGCGCGTCCATGTCGGCACGGAGCGCCACAACTCCACCGGGCTTTCCGCCGCGCAAAACGCCGAGGACGCCAGTCCCACCGACGTTCTCCCGCACCTCGATCCCCATCGCCCGAAGCGACGTCGCCACGAGCTTTGCGGTCCGGACTTCCTGCGTCGAAAGTTCTGGATGCTCGTGGATGTCGCGGCGCCACTCGATGACGCGCGGCATGAGCAGAGCCACGCGCCGATCCAGATCGTCAGCGGCAGCACGCTGCTGGGCAGCGGCTGGTGCCGCGAACGCAAACGCGAACATGAACGCGAACGCGATGGCAAGGAGTGCAACCGTGAACGTTGCAGCGCGACGGCGAGGGATCGAATTGGTCGGCATTGGCGTTGAGTGGTGGTGGGGATGATCTTGATGGACGGTAACGGCCCTTACGTCGGGGCGCGAGGCCGAACTTGACACACAACGGACTATCACGACACACCTGGAGCACAATATGGACCGCAAAGGCAGCGCGATTTGGAAGGGAAGCATCCGTGAAGGGCAGGGCACCGTCGCGACCGAGAGCGGCACCCTCAACAACGCGCCATACAGCTTCACCAGCCGCTTCGAACACGGCGCCGGCACGAATCCCGAGGAACTGCTCGGCGCCGCGCACGCCGGCTGCTTCTCGATGGCGCTCTCCGGCCAGCTCGGCGGCGCAAAACTGACCGCCGAGAGCATCGAAACGACCGCGACGGTCACCGTCGAGAAGCTCGCCGACGGCTTCGCGATCACCAAGGTACATCTCGACGTAAAAGCCAAGATTCCAGGGGCCGACGCCGTTACGTTCGCCAAGCTTGCGGGGGATGCCAAGGCCGGCTGCCCCGTCTCCAAGCTCTTCAACGCGACGATTACCATGGACGCGACGCTGGTTGCGTGAGCCGAACGAGGCTAGATTTATAGGCTGAACCCGGTTCGGGCGCCCAGAAGGGCGCCCCGGCCGATCAGCCGCCCTCACTCAACTGGATCCAATGGCGAAGGAAGAAGCGATCGAACTCGAAGGCACGGTCAGCGAAGTGCTCCCCAGCGCAACGTTCCGCGTCCATCTCACGAACGGCCACGACGTCCTCGCGACGATGGCCGGCAAGATGCGGCGGTTCAGGATTCGCGTGCTGCAAGGGGATCGGGTGTCGGTTGAGGTGTCGCCGTACGATCTGAGTCGGGGACGGATTACGTTCCGCCACAAAAACTGATCTCTCACACGGCAGTGGGAGTTTTGAGAACAGTGGGAGTTGTAGTGCGAGCGGCGAGTAGTAGACTGAGTGCGCGAGACTGCAAAGGAAAAAGCGCGACCGGATTTCATCCGGTCGCGCTTTCATTTGCGGTGCACTCGCACTCAGTCTACTACTCGCCGCTCGCACTACCGCTCCCACTGTTCTCCAAACTCCCACTGCAGTCCGAGCTATCGACCGCCCTTAGTAAATACCGTCCCAAACACCCGATCCCAAAACCTCATCGTCACCCCAAAATTCTTCTCAGGAAACGCATGATGTAGCCGATGCTCCGACTGCAAATGCCGATACCATGCGAACTTCAGTCGGTAATGATGCAGGCTGTGGTGCATGAACGAGTACGCGATAAAACCAAAGAACCAGCCGGAGAAAAACGCCGAGACGCCGCGATAGCCGTAATAATTCGCAATCAACTGCTGAGGCGGCACGAAGAGGAGCGGCGTGATGAACCACGGCATCGCGATGTACGACTTCGGATCGTGATGATGCTTCTCGTGACCGTTGCGCGTCAGCGCAAGGCCGTCGTGATACATCCAGCGATGAAAGCAGTACTCCGTGAGCGTCCACGCGGCGATACCGCCGAGGAAGAGCGCCGTCGCGGCCCCGGCACCGACGCCGAGGTAGAGCATGTCCCAGCCGAGAAAGAAGAACATCAGCGCACCATCGACGACGTACGTCGCCCAATAGTTCGTCTTCGATTCCGACACCCGCAGGATCCACTCGGTTGGGCTCATCGGCAGTCGGTCCGGAATGATGAAAGGTGCTGATCTGTCGCTCGGCCACCCGCAGGCGGCTCCGCCTGTATGCGAGGAGCGGGAGCCAGCGTACCGCGGGCCCCCGCTCCTTCAACTGTCCCGTACCCCTGCCAACTGACGCCCGACGAACGGCTAGTGTTTCGCCTCGGCGCCGGCAGGCGCCCTGTCGGGAGCCAAATACGTGGCCTTGTGGATCTTATAGGCCGTCAGATTGGCGACGATCGCCAGCGCGATGATCGCGAGGGCGAATCCCCACCCCTTCGACGACGGGTTGACCGGCTCGTTGCTCACGAAAAAAACTCCATTGTAGACTCCCGAACTTAGCGGATTCGCCCCCCTCCCCGCAATCTCCCACGTGCCGGCCCACTGGCCGACGCCGTTAGACGGCGCTTATTTCCAAGCATGGCCCACCACGAAATCGGCGACGTCGGCCTCACCGGCTGTTACAAGATCGACCTGCGCGATCAGGCGCCGGATATGTTCCTCGACGCCACCACTACCGACTGGTCGAAACTCTCCTGGAAGGATGTCGGGAGACCGTATCGCGTCGAGAAATGGGCCGAAGAAAAAAAGCAATACGAAGCGTCGCACGGCGAACCGCTTCCCGTCCTCGAAGGATGGAAGAAGTTCAACGCGAATTTCCACGCCTTCTTCCAGACCGATATCCCGGAAGCGCAGGCCCGGACGCGCGCCGAACTGTCGGCGGCGGTCGCCAAGCTTGACCTGCACGGCGCCAAAGAAGCGCTCGAAGAACTTCTTTTCCTGACGATCTGGAATAAGACCCATCGCATCGAAGACGGCGTCTGGGATCCGCGCGGCAAGCGGGCGCTCTTCGGTGGGCTCGACGTGAAGAAGCCGAACATCCTCTTCCTCGGCGCCGCCGAAGGCTATGAGGCGATGCAGTTGAGCGCGATGTATCCCGGCGGGCACACCGTGCTCGTGGACTACGACGAGTTCTGCAAAACCGACCGTTTCGGTCAGTTCCCCGAGGCCTATCCGTTCCTCGGCGTCGATCCGGCGAGCGGGCACAAGCGCGTCTGGTACAAGAATCAAATGAATCTCACGTACGAAGTCGAGGACATCCGGAACCTCACGTACGGCCGGGAATTCGACATCGTCGTGAGCGTTGGCCTCATCGAGCATTTTCCCGACGACTACAAGCCGCTCGTCATGGAGTTCCACCGCCGCTTCGTGAAACCCGGCGGATATGTCGTGATGACGACACCGCGCAATCAGTTCAAGTCGCGCGCCTACTACAACATGTTCGCGGATGAACTCAATTTCGGCTATCGTGAACTGATGGACGTTCGGCAGATGGGGCTCTACGCGCACGAGAACGGTCTCGAGATTTTGCGCGCTGGCGTGATCAAGGTGCACAACGGGCTCGTGACGAAGGTGCGCGGCGCCGCGTGAGCGCGCCTCGCGTGCGTGCCGGTGTGAGAATCACCCAGCTGTCAGTCGCCCGCACGGCGCGCGTCGCCACCAGCGGGGCCGCCCCGGCCGCGGCACGCGAGCTCTGGTATGTCCTTCACGGCTACGCAATGCTCGCGCCGGCCTTCCTCGGTGATGCCGGTGTGATCGACGACGGCACCCGGATGCTCGTTGCCCCGGAAGCGCTGTCGCGTTTTTACGACGGCGGGCCGTCCGAACGGATGCAGCACAAGGAGGTTCCCGTCGGCGCGAGCTGGATGACGCGTGAGGAACGCGAGACGGAAATCGCCGACGCCAACGCCTATCTCGACGCCGTGCACGCGATGGTCGCCGGTGACTTCGCCGCCGCCGGTGTTCCGCTTCCGCCGGTGACGCTGCTCGGTTTTTCGCAGGGCGGTGCGACGGCGGCACGATGGATCGCGAGCGGACGCTCACCGGTCAATCGCTTTATCCTCTGGGGTTCGTCGATGGCGCACGATGTCGACATCGCATCGGTCGACGCCCCGCTTCGCAATGTCGAAACGATCATCGTCGCCGGCACGCGGGACATTTTCGCAACGCCGAAGGCCGTGGAACGCGAGACGTCGCGACTGACCGCAGCCGGATTGCAGTTTCGGCACCTGTCCTTCGACGGCGGCCACCGTCTCGATGACGACACGCTCCGCACGATTGCCGGCATTGACGCGAACGCCGACGCGACCGGTGCCGAATAGACGGGCTTACCGGCCGCGCCGTTTTTCGAGGTCGCGCCGGTCCTTTTTCGTTGGCCGCCCTTCGCCGGCGTCGATCACCGGCGCGGCGTGCTTGAGGGTCCAGGAGAGTTTTTCACGCGCCTTCTTGGACGCATCGGTCTCTTCGTACATCTGTGCTGCCTGTGTTGCCGGTCCGCGCTTGTCACTGACGATCCGCACCTGCACCACATGCTCGTACGGACCAAGCCGCAAACGCACGGCGTCGCCGACCTTCACGTCGCGCGAGGGCTTCACATGCTCGTTGTTCACTTCCACCTTTCCACCAGCGATCGCGTCCGACGCGAGCGCCCGCGACTTGTAGAATCGCGCGGCGAAGAGCCATTTATCGATCCGCACGCCGGCTTTGCCCGCTCCGTCAGCGCCGTCCTTCGGTTCCCCGTCCCGTTTCATCCGAGAAATATGATGCGTCTCACGGTTCCGGTCATCGTCCTGAGCATTTGTGCGGCCGCCTGTACGTCGCCGGAGCAGGAGAAAGCGGAGCGCGCGGCGGCCGAGCAGCACGCGGTCGAAGCGACGGCGGCGACGGCGGCGCACGTCGGCGCGACCGCCACCGGACTCTGGGACGAACCGCATCTCGTGAATCGTCTCGTGCGAGCTGGCCTCGCCCCGCAAGCGATCGCGGGCGAAGCGCCCGAGGCGTACTGGAAGGCGCCGGTACTCGCCTATCACGTCGGGACCGCCACGCTCTACGCCTACATATATCCGGACAGTGCCGCGCGCCGCCGAATCACGGACGGGCTCGATAGCGTGACACTTGCCCCGAAGGGCAAAGCCGGATCATACCCGGTGCCGCACGCGCTCATCGTGCAGAACAATCTCGCGGTGGTGCTCGTCGGCGCGAATGAGCGAAAGCAGGAACAGGTCGCGCTCGCCATCGGCGCAGGGCTCCCGGTCGACCCAGGCAAGTAGCGACGCCGGCCGAATCACGCCCGAACCGGAACTCCCGGGGTATCACCATCGTAGGGCTGGTGTGACGGGGAGGACCGCGTGGCGGTTCTCCCCGGGACGGGTGATATTTCCCGTCGAATATCCGGACTCTTCCCGAATCCTCCGAGGATTGCATGCGTTCCGCCCGCCATTCCGCCGCCGCCATCGCGTCGGCTGCTCTTTTTGCACTCACGGTCGCGACGTCCCCCCTCGCCGCGCAGGCCGCAACGCCGGCGCTGCCGACGGCGAAGTCGCTGATGGACAAGCATGACGCGGCGATCGGCGGGCGCGCCGCGCTCGCCAAGTACTCCTCAGTGAAGCAGACCGGCGCCATGAACATCCCGGCTGCCGGCCTCGACGCGTCGATCGAAATCTTCAAGGAAAAGTCGGGGATGTTCCTGCAGAAAATCATCATCGGCCCGATCGGTGAAATTGCGCAGGGCTTCGACGGCAAGACGGCCTGGGGAATGCAGCCGCAGGTCGGCGCTATGGTCCTCGAAGGCGAGCAGGCCCGCGAGATGAAGGCGCAGGGCGAGTTCTTCGGCAACTTCCACGACATGGCGAACTACAAAAGCGCCGAAACGGTGGAGCTCGTCGACTTCGAAGGACGCAAGTGCTACAAGGTGAAACTCGCGCGCCTCGCCGGCGGCGAAGGGTTCGAGTTCTTCGATGCCGCCACCGGCCTCACCGCCGGCGCCATCCGTGAGATCGACGTGCCGGGGCAGGGGAAGATCTCGCAGACGAGCGTCTTCTCCGACTACAAGGAGTTCGGCGGCGTGAAGATCCCGACGAAGATCGCCCAGCGTGGCGGGCAGTTCGACGTCACCGTCAATATCACCGCAGTCGAATACGACAAAGTCGATCCCTCGACCTTCGTGCTACCGGACGCTGTGAAATCGCTGGTGAAGCCATAGGCGCCAGCTGCCGGGATCGGCGCCGGGCCTGGGTGACCACCGGCCCGGCGCCGTCGTATCGGGAACTTGTCGCTGTCGAGCTATATTAACCAACGACAATTTCCGATACCACCGGTTGGTCTGGAACGCGGAATGCGCCCCGGCAATCGGTTCACGCCATCACCACTGACAATGCTGTCCCAGACGATCACCTCCCTCGTCGCCGAGCGAATGGGGCTGGAGCCGCTGTCGCGCGCGGCGACGGCTGACATCGCGCGCCTCGCGCTCAACGAGGCCCGGCCGACCGGCCTGCTCGCCTCGATCCTCGAAGCGGGAAGCCGGGCTGGTATTTCGTACGTTCGCCGCACGGTCGGCCGAACCGAGGCCGCGGCGTTGTTGCGCGCGCATCGCGGACCGATCGTCGTCGTTGTGCCGGGCGCAGACGGCGTCCCGAAGCCCTTCGTCCTTCTCGCGGCCGGCGACAGTGAGTGGGATCTGCACGATCCATCGTTGCGTCGCACGGTCATCGCCCGTGGCGTTCAGGCCGACGACGTCACGACGCGAATCGGGGCGGCCGAGGTCGAGTTCTTCATTGCCGCGCGTCTTGTGGAGCCGGGACACGCTCCGCATGAATCGCCGAGCGCCCGCCTGCTCGACCTGATCGTCGGCGAAGGTGGACAGATCGGACTCGTCTACATGTACGCGACGCTGGTCGGGCTCTTCTCGCTCACGCTGCCGCTCGGTGTCCAGGCGATCATCGGCCTCGTGAGCGGCGGGCTCATTCTCCAGCCGGTGGTGATCCTCGTCGCGTTCGTCGTCCTCGGCACGCTGGCCTACGGCGTGCTGCAGGTCATGCAGTTATCGGTGGTCGAGACGATTCAGCAACGCGTCTTCGCGCGCTTCGCGCTCGAGTTCGCGGTGCGGCTGCCGCGTCTCGCGATGGAGCGGCGCGCCGGCGAGGATCTTTCCGAGCGCATGAACCGCTTTTTCGAAGTCCCAACAATCCAGAAGAGCGGCGCCAAACTCCTTATCGACGGCTCCACGGCGCTGTTGCAGGTGGTCTTCGGACTCGCCCTGCTCACGGTGTACCATCCGTACTTCGCGTTCTTCGGCGTGTCGATGGTACTCCTGTTGGCCCTGCTCTTCCGTTGGACGGGGCCGCGCGGTCTCGCGACGAGCATTAGGGAATCCACCTACAAATACCGGGCGGTGCAGTGGCTCGAGGAGACGGCGCGGTCGGCCGTCGCGTTCAAGTTCGCGGGTCGGTCGACGCTGCCGCTGACGCGGATGGACGAACATGTCACCGGATATCTGAAGTACCGCGGTGCGCATTTCGGCGTCCTCGTGCAGCAGAAAATCGCAATGATCGTGTTCAAGACTGTGATCACCGGCGGCGTGCTCGTACTCGGCAGCCTGCTCGTGATCGAGCGACAGATCTCGCTCGGCCAGTTCGTCGCCAGTGAGATCGTCGTCGTCACCGTCATCGCCGGCATCGACAAACTGATTGCGAGTCTCGCCGACGTCTACGATCTCCTCACGTCGGTTGAGAAGATCGGTCACGTACGCGATCTCGAACTCGAAGCCGCCGGCGGGCTCGCGCCCTCACAGACGGCCGGCGGCACGGCCGTGGGTATGGCCGTCGGGCTGCGCGACGTCGCCTTCACGTACGACGGCGCATCGGCCCCGACGCTTCGCGATATCACTATGCAGATCGCGGCCGGCGAGCGGATCGGTGTCGTCGGCGCATTCGGTTCGGGCGAATCGACGCTTCTGCGGGTCGTCGCCGGCGTCTACGGCGGATACGACGGCACCCTCACGTACGATGGCGTCACGCGCGGCGATCTCGATCCGACCTCGCTGCGCGCCTCGATCGGGCAGGTGCTGCCGGGTGAAACACTGTTCGAGGGGACGGTCGAAGAGAACGTCTCGCTCGGCCGTGAAGGGATCGACGCGATGGCCGTCATCAGCGTCCTGCGGCTCGTCGGCGCCGACGAGTTCATCCAGTCGCTGCCACACGGCCTCCGCACGACTGTTCCGCCGGGCGGGCGAACGCTGCCGGCGACGATCGCACTGCGAATCCTGCTCGCCCGCGCGATCGTCGCGCGGCCGCGATTGCTCGTGCTCGACGAAGCATTCTCGACGCTCTCACCCGACGATCGCGCGGCGCTCACCGCGATGCTGACCGACGCGGGCGTACCGTGGACGTTGGTGGCCGTCTCGCACGACGACGATTTCCTCGCCGCCTGTGATCGTGTCCTCATCTTGCGTGACGGATCCGTCGCGGCTTTCGGGCCATGGCGCGACGTCTCCGGCGCGCTCGCGGCAGAGAAGGGGAGACGATGAGCGAGCCCCGGAGCGCCGAGCCAACGCCGGCGCTCGAATCCGTGCGGTTGCTCGCGATGCCGCCGTACCATCGAACCTTTCTCCGCTGGATATCGGTCGTCGGACTCGTCGCCTTCCTCGCGCTCTTTCTGCCGTGGCAGCAAAACGTGCAGGCCACCGGCGAGGTGACCGCACTCCGGCCGAAGGATCGTCCGCAGCAGGTCACGGCGATCGTTGGCGGACGCATCATCGCATGGGACGTGCGCGAAGGGCAACTCGTGCAGGGCGGTGATCCGCTCGTCCGCGTCGCCGAGGTCAAGGACGGCTATCTCGATCCGATGGCGCTGCAACGACAACGCGAGCAACTCGTCGCCAAGGAAGCGTCGATCACGGCGAAGCGGGCGAAGGCGGCCGCGCTCGAGCGCCAACTGGTGGCGCTGCGCGACGGGTTCGGCATCTCGCTCGAAAAGGCCCGCAACAAGGTCGCGCTCTATGAAGCCGCGCTGCAGTCGGCCGTCCTCGACTCGGCGGTCGCCGCCGCACAGCTCGTGCGCCAAGAGACGCTCTATCGTGACGGACTGAAATCCCTCACCGAGTTCGAGGGTGCGAGGACGAAAGCGCTGAAGGCCTACGCCACCGCCGTCGAGAAGCGCAATGAGCTCGCGAACGCCCGACTCGAGCAGGGCTCGATCGGCGCCGAGTACGGCGAAAAGATCGCCAAGTCGGAATCGGAGCGGAGCAATACGCTCGCGGATATCGGTGAGTCGTCGGCCGAGGTCTCGAAGCTCCGCGTCGGCGTCGCGAACTTCGAGTTGCGCACCGGGATGTACGTGATCCGCGCGCCGCAGACCGGATACGTCGTGAAGGCCCTCAAGGCAGGCGTCGGTGAAATTCTGAAGGATGGCGACGCGGTCGTCACCTTCCAGCCGGCACATCCGTCAGTTGCCGTCGCGCTATACGTCAAGGCGATGGACGTACCGCTGCTGCGCACGGGGAGCAAAGTGCGCCTGCAGTTCGATGGCTGGCCGGCCCTCCAGTTCTCAGGGTGGCCGAGCGTCTCGGTCGGGACATTTGGCGGCATGATCGACGTGATCGATCTGGTCGACAGCAAACCCGGCAAATATCGCGTGCTGGTCATTCCCGATCCAAACGAGGAAGCGTGGCCGTCGCTGCTGCGGGTGGGCTCCGGCGTCTACGGATGGACGATGCTCAACCGTGTGCGCGTCTGGTTCGAGCTCTGGCGAAAGCTCAATGGCTTCCCGCCGTCACTCGAAGCGCCGCCGGCGGCGACGGTGGCGCCGAAGGAGGGGACGTGATCCGGGCTGTCGTCCGTGGGCTGGGGCTTCTCGTCGCCGCAGTCGTCGCGCCGTGCCTCGGTGCGCAGGACATCGACTTCGCCGAGTACTATCGGCAGGTGCGTCTCAACCATCCGGTGGCCCGTCAGGCGCAGCTCGGACTTGATGCCGCCGCCGCCGATGTGCGCGGCGCCTACGGTGCGTTCGAGCCGGTCTTTTCCGCTGCGTGGGACTCCAAGACCTTCGGCGGAAAACGCTACTACGATGACTACGCCTACAAGCTCACGCTCCCGACACCGCTCGGCGTGGACGTCAAACTCGGCTACGAGCGGTCGTCCGGCGCGTTCGTCAATCCTGAGTCCGTCACGCCATCGAGCGGCTTGCTCTCGGCCGGGCTGAGCATTCCGCTCGGACAACGAATGATTACCGACGAACGTCGCAACGCACTTTCCGTGGCGCGCGCGATGCGCGATGCGGCCGTTGGCGAGCGCGTCGCGACGCTCAACAAGCTTCTGCTGACTGCGGCGAAGGACTACGCGGCCTGGTACGAGGCGGACCGGCGTGCGGCGATTGCGCGTGAAGGCGTCGCCTTGGCCGAGTTTCGACTCGGCGCCGTGCGCAATCGCGTCCGCAACGGCGATGTTCCGGCGATCGATACGATCGAAGGGCAGCTCGAAGTCGAGCGTCGCAGTGTGACGCGCCTCGAAGCCGAGGCGGCGACGTTCGCGGCGCGTCTCACCGCGAGTGCCCACCTGTGGGACGCCAACGCCCAGCCGGTGGACATCGCCGCAGGGACGCATCCAGACGGAAAAGAAGGAGTCGCGCCGGTCATCGATTCGCTGAGCGTCGCGCGATGGCTCGACCTTGCGGAGCGCCTGCATCCCGATCTTGCCAAGCTCTCGGCGAAGGTTCGGCAGTCGGAGGCGCAGCGTCTTCTCACTGCCCAGGCGCTCCTTCCGCTCGTGTCGCTCGATCTCTCGTCCATCACCGCGCGCCACGACGCGTCGTTCAATACGAACGGCGACAACTGGAAGGGTGGACTCTCGGCGAAAGTCGCACCGCTGCTGATCAAGGATCGCGCGAAGTTCTCAGCGGCCGGGGCGAAGCTCGACCGCGACCGGATCGAGTACGTGCGGGTGAGGCGCGAGGTGTCGCTGGAGATTCGCGCCAGCGCTAACACGCTGGCGGCGATCAACGCGCAGGCCGAGCGTCAGGCGCGCGCCGTCACGCAAGCGCGGGCGCTCCGCGACGGCGAACAGCGGCGCTACGAAACAGGAGAGGGCTCGCTCCTGCTCGTCAATCTCCGCGAGCGGACGCTCCTCGATGAAGATGGCAAGCTCGCGTCACTGCAGGCCAAGCGCGTGTCGGCGCGTGCGGCGCTCGCGGTGGCGATCGGCGATCCGCTCGCAGTGGGCTTTTAGCGTCCGGTTCGCGTCGCGTCAGTGAGACGTCAGCGAGGCGCGAAGAGTCCGCGACTCGCCGCCTCGAGCATCTTCAGCACCGCCGGATGCTGCAGCTTTCGCTCGGCGGAAATCGCATAGAAGCGCTCGTGCACATCGTGCAACCTCCCGACAACGCGAACACCGTAGGCGCGACGGATCTCCGGTTCGACGACGGTCGGCGCCGCGAACAGTCCGAGCCCCTGCGCACCGAGAGCCTGCAGCACGGCCGCGTCCTCCACTTCCGCGACGAGACGCGGGCGTACCTGCTCGCGCGCGCACCACGAATCCACGGCACGTCGGAGCGCTGAGGTGCGGGCGCCGAGCAGCATCGGCGCGTCATCGAGTGACTGGGGAAACCGTCGGCGATGTTTCGTCGCGAGCGCCGGGACGGCGAAAATACTGACGCCGCTCTCGCCGATGAGATGCGAGAAGAGCCGAACGCCGAGACCTGCCGGCACCGGAGCGTCGGCGATCACCAGATCGAGCTCGTGGATCGCCAGTGCCGCAAGCAGTCGATCCGCCTTGTCGCTGCGGCATTCGAGGTACATCGGGACATCGGTGGCGAATGCCGGCGCGAGCAGACGGGTGGCGGTGAGTTTCGGGAGGGCGTCGGAGATGCCGATCGCGAAGCGTGACGGATGCTCGGCCGGCCCGCCGTCGAGTGCCGCCGCAAGTTCACGCGCAGTACCGAACATCGCGTCGGCGTAGCGAAAGACCAGTGTCCCCGTTTCCGTGAGCGCTCGGCCGCGGCCACGTCGTTCGAACAGCCGTTCGCCGAGCGTCCGCTCAAGTGTGCGCAGCTGGCTGCTCACGGTCGGCTGGGCGAGGTGCAAGCGCTTCGTCGCGCGCGTTACGCTTCCTTCGCGGGCGACCACCCAGAAGTAGTACAAGTGGTTGAAATTGATTTGGCTGAGCAGGCGGAGTGGCACGCGGAACTCCCGTGAACGTCAGTGAGGTCGTGGAACATTCCACCGGGAACCGGCGCGCTGCAACCGGTCGGCGATCGCCGGCCACAAGCCGGCTCGCTGGTCATCGGGCGCCTCGACGACGATCACGTCGAGCGTTCCATCGTCGAGCGCTCGCATCGCGTCGAACAATCCATGCGCGGCAAGCGACCCGTCGCCGCAGTCGCCGAGTGACAGAATCGTCGTAACGATCGTGTGGTCCGCGAAAATCCACGACGACGGCGTTGCGGGAGGACCAGCGAGCCGGAGCACGCCGACGCGCGGCGCTGGCTTCCCCGTCGTGACGGCCGCAACGCGTTGCGCCAGATCATCGGCGCCCCGCGCGTCGACGAGGATGAGCGGGGTCTGCGGTGCATAGTGTTCCTGCATCATGCCGGATGCGAGCACCGGCCCGCCGGGCGACGGTGCGGGAATCGTCGTGGTACCGAGCACGCGCTCGATGTGCTCGATAGGCGTCCCGCCCGGCCGCAGGAGTTGTACGCGGCCGCCGTCGTCGACCCGGACGATCGTCGATTCAACGCCGACGCGCGACGGCCCACCGTCGATGACGAGCGGAATCCGCCCAGCGAGTTCGTACATGACATGTGCCGCTGTCGTCGGGCTGACGCGGTTCGATCGGTTCGCGCTCGGCGCCGCGATCGGAAAATTTGCCTGCGCAAGGAGTTCGCGGATCACCGGATGCGCCGGCATGCGGAAGCCCGTTGTGGGAAGTCCCCCCGACACGAGCTCCGGGATCCGTGATCCGCGCGGGAGTACCAGCGTGAGCGGGCCCGGCCAGCACGACGTGATGAGCGCGTCGGCCGTCGCGCGCATGGCGTCGGTGACGGCCCATCGCCGTACGAGCCCATCGTCCTCGAGCGCGGCAACGCTCGTTGAGGTGTCGCGGACGTGGACGATGAGCGGATTGTGCGCCGGCCGGCCTTTGGCCTCGAAAATTCGCGCCACGCCGGTGCTGTTCGTGGCGTCGGCGGCGAGCCCGTACACGGTTTCCGTGGGGAGCGCAACGACCTCGCCGCGCGACAGCAGTTCCCGCGCGAGGCGCAGCGCGGCGTCGCTCGCGACGACGCAGGCGGTTGGCAGAGGCTCGATATCGTCAGGCATCGAGGAGCGAAACTTTCCCCGACGCGAGGTCATACACCGCGCCGACGATGCGCAGCGTGCCGCTCTTGATCATGCCGGCGAGCACGGGCGATGACTTCCGGAGCAGCGACGCCTGGTTTCGTACGTTGATGGCGATCGCCGCATCGAGATCGCCGTGTGCGGCGTCGACCGCCGGCTGGATGTGCTGATAGAGCGTACTGATCTGCCCCGGGACCGCGCCGCCGTCGAGCGTCGCCTTCACGGCGCCACACTTTGAGTGGCCGAGCACGACGAGCGTCTGCGCGCCGAGCACGGCGCAGCCGAACTCGAGCGATGCGATGATTTCCGGCGAGACGATGTTGCCGGCGACGCGCACCGGGAAGCAATCGCCGAAGCCTTGGTCGAAGATGATCTCGATCGGGACGCGTGAATCGGCGCAGCCGAGGAATGCGGCGAACGGGGCCTGCTTCGGTTCCACCTCGCGGAGTCGCGCGAAGTCGCGATGCGGGGCCAGCGGTTTTCCGGCGACGAACCGGGCATTGCCATCGAGAAGGCGCTGCAGTGCATCGTCGGGCGAGTTGGGGCGGGCGAACGGCGTGTGTGTGACGCGGCCGGTGGATTCGGCGGTGAGCGCCGACGGTACGCCGACCGCAGCCACGGCGGCGCCGAGGGTTGCGACGATGCGAAGGAACGAGCGGCGCGGAACGGTGGTGTTCGTGAGATCGGTCATCGGAGCCTCAGCGAGCCAGGAGCTCGGCCATCCGCTGATACAGCGGAATGCCGGCGAGGAGGTTGAACGGGAAGGTGATCGCGAGCGCGAGCGTGAGTGAATAGCTCGGATTCGCCTCGGGGAGATTCATCCGAACCGCCGGCGGCGCCGCGATGTAGCTGGCGCTCGAGGCCATCGCCGCAAGGACCGTGCAGCCGCCGACGCTGAGTCCGGCGAGGTGGCCAAGGACAACGCCGAGCCCGCCGAAGACCATCGGCATCAGGATGCCGAAGCCGAGCAGAAAGGCGCCGACTTTTTTCAGGTCGCCCATCCGTTCACCGGCGACGAGCCCCATCTCGAGGATGAAAAGGCAGAGGGCGCCGCGGAACGTCGGGCTCGCGGTATCGTAGAAGGCGCCGACCTGCTTCCAGCCGCGGTCGCCGAAGAGGAAGCCGATGATGAGGCCGCCGACGAGGAGGACCATCGTGCGCGCGGTGAGGATTTCGCGCAGCGTTTCTTTCCAGTCGACGCTGCCGTGCGGCGTCCCGCTGCCGGTGAGCACGAGGCCGTCTGGTCCGAGCAGCGACGTGGTGCCGGTGCGGCCGTTGGCGGCGTCGCGGTTCTTGGCGCGCCCGAGTTCGATGGCGCCGATGCCGAGTGCGATATGAATGCCCGGGCTTTCGAGCAGCGTGAGAAGCGTCGGCATGAAGCCTTCGACCTTCAGCCCCATCCCGGTGACGAACTCGTTCGCGGCGATGAAGGTGACGGCGGAGACGGAGCCATAATGCGCGGCGACGCCGGCGGAATCGGAGATCGAGAACCGTCCGAACTTCCGCATCGCGCCGTAGGCGATGACCGGCGTGAGGACGCCGAGGAGCAGTGTGACGCCAGCCGGAGCGAGGATGTCCTGCAGCGGCGTGTGCGAGAGCTCGACGCCGCCGTGGAGGCCGAGGGCGAAGAGCAGGTACAGCGAGAGGCCGACGTAGATCTCGCGCGGGAAGGTGAGTTCGCTGCGCAGGAGTTTGGCGACGACGCCGAGCGCGAAGCTGAGGGCGATCGGCGAGAGCAGGTTGGCTTTGAGCAGGTCGGGCAGGGGCGCTCCGTGGGAGGTCTGAACGGAGTGTACGGAGGTGTCGTAATATCGACAAATAGAATGTTTCGTAATATGACATAGATAAAATCTATGTATGATAAGGATCGGGTAGTCGCGATTCGATTCCGCCAACCGCTCCCTCTGGCGCCGACGCGACGGCGGCGCAGATTTCCCCGGGTACCCGAACCCACATACTGCTATGCGCCCGACCGCCACCTCGCTCCTCGCTGTCGCCGTCGTACTTGTCACGGCGCTCCCGTTCCCGCTCGCCGCGCAGCAACCGCCCGCGCCGCCCGTCGCGACCGCCGCGACCGCCGCACTCGTTGCGCCTCCGGCCGCGACCATTGCCGCCCGCACCGCCGGCCTCGACCGGCGCGACGGCTACATCCCCGTGTATCTCAACGACAAAACCGGGGCCATCCTCCTCGAAATTCCGCGCGACTCCACGCGCCTCCTCTTCCTCGCCACCCTCGCCACCGGATTGGGCTCAAATCCGATCGGCCTTGATCGCGGCTCCGGCAGCACCGAGCAAATCGCCCGCTTCGAAAAAGCCGGCGACCGCGTCCTCGTCGTCTTTGAAAATCAGAACTACCGCTCCAGCAGTGGCGCCGACAACAAACGCACGGTCGCCGAATCGTTCGCCAACAGCACCGTCGCGGCGCTGCCGATCGTCGCCGAGGAGGGCGCGCGCATTCTGATCGACGCGAGCGATCTGATGATGCGCGACTGGAACGACATCGCCGCAACGCTCGCCGCCAACCAGCAGGGGCAGTACGCCGTCGCGCGCGATCGCAGTCGCATCTTCAAGCCGTACACGAAAGGCTTCCCCGAGAACACCGAGATCGACGTCGCCCTCGTCTTCGCTGCCGCTGCGAACCCGGGACGCGCGCTCGGCCGCCTCGTACCGGACCCGCGGGCGCTGAACTTCCGGCAGCACATCACGCTGCTGAAACTCCCCGACAACAACTTCCGGCCGCGCGTCGCCGATCCACGCGTCGGATTTTTTGGCATCCAGTTCAAGGACTACGCGGTGCCGATGCAGGGACAGTTGCAACAGATGTGGGCGTCGCGCCATCGCCTCGAGCGCGTGAATCCCAACGATCCGAACAGTCCGATCAAAAATCCGATCGTCTATTACATCGATCGCGGAATTCCCGAGCCGCTCCGCACCGCCACCGTGCAGGGCGTGGCGTTCTGGACCGAAGCGTTCGACAACGCAGGGCTCAAGGGTGCGTTCAAAGTCGAGCTGCTCCCCGAAGGCGTCGATCCGATGGACGCACGCTACAACGTCGTGCAGTGGGAAAACCGCAACGAACGCGGCTGGAGCGTCGGCGGCGCGCTGACCGATCCGCGCACTGGCGAAATGCTCAAGGGCATGGCGCGCATGGACTCCCATCGCAATCGCACCGACTACAACATCTACGCGGCCTTCATGGGCGCCGATGCTGCGGCCGCCGACACGGCGTTCGTCCTCGCCCGCGTGCGCCAGGTGAGCGCCCACGAAGTGGGGCACACGCTCGGCCTCCAGCACAACTATATCGCGAGCAGCTACGATCGCGCGTCGGTGATGGATTACCCGGCACCGCGCATTCGTCTGAAGAACGGCGAGATTGATATCAGCGCCGCCTACGACGGCGGCCCCGGCGCCTACGATGTGTGGGCCATTCACTGGGGCTACGGCGTCTTCCCGCCGGCGAGCGAGAACGATTCCCTCACAGCGATCGTCGCCGACGGTCTCAAGAAAGGCTACCTCTATCTGAGCGACGGCGACGCGCGCCCGGAGAACGCCGCCGATCCGCGCACCAACCTCTGGGACGACGCCAACTCCGCTGGCGACTTCCTCAAACATCAGGCCGATGTGCGCCGCGTCGCCCTCGCGAAGTTCGGGCTCCGCAATATCCGCGACGGCGAACCGCTCTCGATTCTCCAAGACCGGTTTCCGCTCCTCTATTTCTTCCATCGCTTCGCCGTCAACGGCGTCACGAAGACGCTCGGCGGTCTCGAATACGCCAACCCGCTGAAGGGCGATGGTCAGCAGGCGACGCGCCCGATCAACGCCGCGCGTCAGCGCGAGGCGATGGCGCAACTCGTCGCGATCCTCGCGCCAACGGAACTCGCGATTCCGGATACGGTACTCACGCTCTTCACGCCGCGCCTCGACGCCGGCGGCAATGTCGAACTTCCGGGACAGCGCACCACGCCGGTGTTCGACGAACTGGGCGCGGCCAGGTCGCTCAGCCAAATGGTCGTCGACGGAATCCTCCAACGCGAACGCGCCGCGCGGATGGTGCAGTATTCCGCCCGCATCGCCGGCGGCTACTCGTTCCAGGACGCGATTCGCGCGCTCGTCAACGGCACGTGGAATGCGGCCGTGCCGGCAAGCGGCAAGCTCGCAGCGATCCAGCGCGTCACGCAGCGCGCCGTCGGCGACCGCTTGATGATGCTCGCCGCCGACAAGGAGGCGTCGCCGGAAGTTCGCGCGATCGCCGACTTCGAACTCGCACGCCTTCGCACGTCTGCGGTCGCGAAAGCGACCGCCTCGACGGACGACGGCGCGAAGGCACACTGGCAGTCCATCGCCGCCGATATCAAGCGCTGGCTCGAGCGCGGCGAGTTGCCGACGCCGACGCCGGCCCTGCGCCCACCGCCGGGCGATCCGTTCGGCGATGAACCATATCCCGCATCATGAAACCTCGAGAAGGGTGGGTGCGTAATATCACCACACCCTTTTCCCATCATCGCGGTTTCCTATGCGTATTGCACTGCTCGCATCGACGATGGCCGCACTCACCCTCGCCTCGCCTGCGGCCGCGCAAAACGACCGCTCGGGCCGATCGGCTCCACGCACGTACGTCGGCGGCGGGCTCCTCGTCGCCCA
>JAYVPN010000110.1:0-6057 GCA_043757365.1 Gemmatimonadota bacterium
GCGAAACGCAGCAGATCCGGGAGGAACTGGAGCGTTTCACGGTCAAAGTCCGCGTCGGGAATTAGCGCTGTGTCGGTCACATGAGCACGTATACGCAACGGGGCCGCCGCGTTCCCGGAGTCAGACCGTTACGCGGCTGTGGTTGCCGAGCGTCCGGTCACCTGATCGGCGTGAATCCGGAAGAGCACGCGGCGGTCCGGCGTCGGATCATCGGCGTCGAGCGCCTCAGGAATTAGCGTCCTGATCGCTGTGAGCGCGGCGTTGTACGCCTCACTGTTCGACCCGTTCTGCTCGAGCAAATACAGCGCACCCTTGACGACCACCGATTTCCATTCGAACAACGCCTGCACTTCATCCACTTCGAAGGCGAGCCAGCGATTGTGGGCGAGTGTACGGAGCTTCGTCCCCGGCGTCGTCCGGCCATAGATCCACTGATCCTTCAACACGTAGTGGATGGGTTCGATGTCCACGTGATCGCGGTAGCTGAACGCAATGCGCCCCATGGTGCTGCGCGCGAGCACCGCATCGCACTCGGCGCGCGTCAAATCGCGAAAGGTCGGTTTCGCCGTCATGTCGCTGCGCCCCCTGCGTCGAGACGCGCATACGCTTCCTGAACGCGGCGCAGAGCATCGTCGCCGCTCGTCCCTACCGCCGAAAGATGGCCCATTTTCCGACCGGCGCGAGCGGAGCTTTTCCCATACAGATGTAGGCGAACACCCTTCACGGCGAGCGCGTTGGCGAAATCGGGAGTCTTTCCGTCGACCCACAAATCGCCAAGCAAATTATAAATCGCGCCGGGGGCGATCGTCTCGGTCGAGCCAAGCGGCAGACCGCAGATGGCACGCACGAGCTGCTCGAACTGGCTCGTCGCCGACGCCCGTTCGCTGTGGTGATACGTGTTGTGCGGTCGCGGAGCGAGTTCGTTCACGAGTAGTTCGCCCGTTTCGAGCACGAACATTTCGACGGCGAGCAGTCCGACTATCCCCAGCCGCTCGGTGATGTCGCGCGCGAGACTCATCGCCCGCGTTTCGAGTGCGGCGTCGAATCCGCCGGGGAGCACGGCCCACGTGAGCACTCCGTGCGTGTGATGATTGCGCGACGGTGGATAGACCGCCGTCGCGCCATCGACGCGCCGGGCGACCAAGACGCTCAGCTCTTCTCTGATCGGCAGAAACTTCTCGACGACGGAACGATGCGCGCCGACGCCGGCCCACGCCTCCGCTCCCGCCGACGCGTCTATCACGCGCACCTGGCCGCGGCCGTCGTAGCCGCCGGATGCCGACTTCACGATTGAGGAGCCGAGTGTCTCGATCGCCGCAGTACATTCAGCTTCGGTCTGCACGGTACGGAAATCCCCGAGCGGAAAACTCTCGGCCCGCAGCCATTCTTTCTGGCGCGCGCGATCCTGAATCACGAAGACCGCATTTGGTCCGGGATGAAGCCGCGTTTCAGCGGCCACCGCTTCGAGTGACGTGAGCGGAATCTGCTCGATCTCGAGCGTCACGACATCGGCGTGCCGGCCGAGCGTCGCTGCCGCAGCGGCATCGCTCCATGGCGCGGTGATCGTGTGCGACGCCACCGCCTTTGCGCTGCACTCCGCGTCGGGGTCGAGCACGCGCACGTCGTAGCCCATCGAGCGGGCGGCCATCGCGGTCATCCGTCCGAGCTGACCGCCGCCGAGAAAACCGATCGTCGCGCCGGGAAGAATTGGCGCGGAGTGCGAAGTCACGGCAGCGTCTGCGAGAGCACGTCTTGCGCGCGGCTCTCACGCCAGGCGCGGAGTTTTTCGCGGATTTCGGGGCGGTGTGCGCCGACAATCTCGGCGGCGAGGATCGCCGCATTCGTCGCGCCCGGCTTCCCGATCGCGAGCGTACCCACCGGCACGCCGGCCGGCATCTGGACGATGCTCAGCAGCGCATCGACGCCATTGAGTGCCGTCGCCGGAATCGGAACGCCGAGCACCGGCACGAGCGTTTTCGCGGCGACCATTCCCGGCAGGTGGGCCGCGCCGCCGGCCGCCGCGATGATGCAGAGCAGGCCGCGCGATTCGGCCGCAGCGGCGTAGCTGAACATCAGGTCGGGCGTGCGATGGGCGCTGACGATCTTCGCCTCGAACGGAACGCCGAGGTGCGTGAGCAACTCAACGGCGGGAGCGAGATGCTCGTAATCGGTCTTGCTGCCCATGATGACGCCAACAAGCGGTGCGGTCATACTCGAAATATGCGTCACAGAACGCCGCTCGGGAATCGGCTAGCTTGCCGAATCAGGGTCCGTCGGGCCACGATTCGCAGGGAATCCACCGCATCACGGGACGCATGGACTATACGGTTTTCAGCGATTTCACGACGGCGGAGTGCTACGCGCTGAACGAGCAGCTCGCGGCCGTCGGCGTCGGCGCGACCGTACTCTGGAAGGGTGTCCAGCTCGATCCGACCGCGGCTTCGCCGATGCGCCCGCTCGATCGCCGGGCGCGCGACCATCTCGACGACGAGCTCCAGTCGATGCGCCGCTTCGCGCCTGACCTCGCCTTCACCGTTCCGAAGGGGAAGCCGAAGTCGGAGCGTGCGATCCTTGCCGTTGCCAGTGTGATGCGTTTGAACATTTCGCGTGCCTCCGCCTTTCGCGACGCCGTCTTCCGTGCGTACTGGCGCGACGGCACGGACATCTCGGTGAAAGCCGAGCTGCAGCGAATCGCCGACAGCGTCGGCGTGCCGCGCTTCATCGAGCTTGATCACCCCGATGCCGAAGAAACCGTCGATGGATGGGAACTCGACTGGGCCACCGAGCGACTCGGCGGCGTGCCGCGCGTGATTCGCGGTGACGGGAAAATTCTCTGGGGTTTGCGCCCGGCCAACGAACTGAATGAGTTCTTCAGCGTCCCTGCGCGCACGGACGGGACGTGAGGTTGTCGCGCACCGCCGAGGGGGCCGATGGTCTGGCGAAATACGGGAGTGGTCCGTCACCTGTTCGTTGCAAATGATGTAATATCTGTTACAGAGGGGTTACAATTGCCGTCCGGCGCTCATAGATAGGGCTGGAGCGGGCTGGCGTACCCGCGATTTGCCGGTGTTTCCCGGAGCGGGGAGGCGACATGGTCAAGTTTCGACTGGGACTACTGATTGGCGCGGTGAATTTGGTCATGTCGGGGTCGCTTGCGGCCCAGAACGAGTTGCTGCGTACGGGTCCGCGGCTGCCATCGGGACGCATCGCGTCGGGCGAGGCAGCACAGCGTGCCCTCTCTGCCGAGTTGCAGCGCGTCTGGAGTGCCACGGCAGTGCCGCCATTCCCCGGCTTTCAACACACGCTCGAGTCGACGCAGCGAGGGACAGGTCTCTCGTGGGACGGTCCGGCGCCGGCGCTGTTGGTCGTCGTCGACGAAGGTCGTGGCTTTGCCTGTCCTGAAGGAACCGGCCAGTGCCTGGGGCGCTTTGAAGGAGCGCGGGTCATTCATCATCGTGGTGACGTGACCGATACGGTCATCGTTGCGGTGATTTTGGTTGCGCAGTCGGCGGTGCAGAATCCCGAACTATGGCGGCACGAGATTACGCATGCGTTGCTCGCTCAGCACGGACTGTTGCGGGAGAGCGAACGACATGATCCACGGTACTTCGGGGCGTCGGGGAAGTTTATTGAAAGCCGCTAGCACCTAGTGGGACTGAGCGGCGGGAGCGAAGTGTGAGCGCGGGGTGCAGTGGCCAACCATTCGCCATTCCGGAACCGTTACATTAGTCCCATTCAATCTTCCGGTCACGATATGCGAATAGCCCCCCTCGCTTTTCTCCTGCTCGCCGCCTCCTTGCACGCCCAGTCCACCACTGCGAAAGACACCACCAAAAAGATCGCAACCAACGACAGCACGGCCGACGAACCGTCGCGTCGCGTCAGCGCTGGCGTCGGCTACGGCCAGTTGGCTTTTTCAGATGGTTCGCGCGAACGCGCCTTCGGTGCGAGTGTCGGCATTCATCTTTTTAGCTTCATGGATATTTCGGTCAGCCCGACGTACGCGTGGGCGACATCTGCGCCGGTCGTGTTGTCGACAGGACTGACCCGTCCGGGGCGCACCGTCAGTGGTCTCGCCGATCTGCCGGTGAGCATCGGTGTGTCCCACGGCTTCAGCGAGCTCCCCGGATCGCCATCGGTAAGTTTTTCACTCGGCGCAACGCTGCCGATCGGCGACACGACGGCGGTCGGAAACGGCACGGCGGGAACCGGGATCAGTCTCGATTTTGGGATTCAGCCCACCGACGTCATGTCGCTGTACCTTGGAGTCGGCCACGCGCTGACGTCGGGTTATACGACGGCGCTCGCGAGTTCGTCGACGACGTCACTTGGCGTCGGCGGATCGTTTCAGCTGGGTAGGGTCGGCTTGTCGGCTGGCTATTCGGCCGATGTCGGAACAGCTGAGGTCGGCTTCGAAAACGCGCGTAGCGTGTCGGGCGGATTCAACATTCCGGTGTTTGCGGACTACGCGCTGAATCTGAACGGCAGCGTCGGACTGACGAAGGGCGCGCCGGACTGGGTGTATGCCATTGGCATCGGGACGACCACCGCGTCGATCGCGGCGGTGGGTGCGCGGCCGTACAATGCGCTGGCGCGGGCGTTCGGGGCGGGGACGAGAAAGAGAACCAAGCCGGCGACTCGACGGAAGCCGTGAGTGGGAGAGTAGTGGGAGGATAGTGCGAGAGCAGTGCAGTAGTGCGAGCGGCGAGTAGTAGTCGGAGTGCGGGTGAACCACGAAGGACAGCGCTTCGAGGCCTTGGCGTCCCCTCGCACGCAGTCTACTACTCGCCGCTCGCACTCTTGCACTGCTCTCGCAGTGCCCTCCCACTGTCTCCCGTCACCCACTCAAGACAAAAGCCGGCTCGCCACAAAGTGGCGGCCGGCTTTAGTCGTCCTGCTGTAACTCCCGAGGAGGGACTCGAACCCCCGACAGGGTGATTAACAGTCACCTGCTCTACCAACTGAGCTACTCGGGAATAGCCTAAGAAAAATAGACGGTCGGGATGGGTGGGTCAACCGCGAAGGGCTATTTCTTCACCGCATCGACCGCCAGCACTCCACAATCGTCCGCGCCGTGGCCTGCCGCGATCAGGATATCCATCCGCGATGCCATCCCGGGGAGCACCGCAAGCGGTCGATCTCCGGCCGTCGTGATCATCAGACCAATATCCTTTCGCGCCATCGAAAGCTCGAAGCTCGGCGCGAAGTTCCCCGCCGCCATGCTCTTGCCACGGCCATTGATCACCGCGTTGAGGTCGAACAGTCCCATCAGCGCGAGCGCCTCCTCGGCGCGAACGCCGGCGCCCTGGCCGACCGTATAGATGTCGGCAAGCAGCGCGCCGATGCCCAGCAGCATCGCGTTGCCGAAGAGTTTGTTCACCGCGGCGAGATCACCCTGCTCGCCGAAGTACTGCACCTTGCCCGTGCTCTTCGCGAGCGCGTCGGCGACCTTTTCATAGAGCGCCTTCGGCCCTGAGACGAGAATCGATCCAGCCGCGTTGCGAGCCGCCGGCGGGCCCATGAACACGGGGCAGTGCAGATAGTTGATTCCTTCGCCGTTGAGCCGGGCCACGCGCTTGGCGGTGAGCTCGGGGAGCGTCGTCGTGTGATCGATGATAATCGCATCGATCGCGAGGCCGGCGCGCGCCGCAGCGATCGTCTCTTCGACGACGGCGTCGTCCTTGAGCACGATATACACGCGGCTCGCGCCCTTCACGGCCTCCGCCGGCGTCGCCGCGACAGTGATGCCGAACTGCTCGAGCGCCTTCGCCTTTTTGGCGGTGCGATTCCAGACGGTGACGCTGTCGCCGCGCTTCGCGGCCGCTTCGGCGAAGGCGCTGCCGAGGAGCCCGGTGCCGAGATATGCGATCTGTGCCATGTCGAACTCGTGTTGTGAGAGTGAGACTGCTCGTTCAACTGGTTCAGCTGGTTCAACTATTTCAACGCGCGCGCGCTACGCGCCTGCGGGCGCCGCGGTTCCTGCGGGGAGGTCGCCGGTTGCTTCTTGGGGTCAAGCAACGGTGCCAACCACTGACCGGTGTGCGACTCGGCGACCTT
>JAYVPN010000111.1:0-6028 GCA_043757365.1 Gemmatimonadota bacterium
AAGGTGGAAGACCGGAAGGGCGACACGCTGACGCTCAAGCACATTCTGAAGCTCTACAAGCAGGGCGACAGCGCGGCGACGGCGACGGATCGTCGGGCCGACGAGCTCGCGAAGCTCGTCGCGAGTTCAGACGTGGCGGCGAAGTTCGACAGCGCCTCGCAGAAGCTCCGCTTGCTCATCACGAAGATCGACGTCACCGAGAACGAGCCGGCGAGCTTCCTCGGGCAGCCCGTGCCGGGCGCGAGCGCGTGGGCGTTCGGCGGCGCGAAGCTCGGCGAGACGAGCGATCTGTTCGACGACGAACAGGGCTACTATATCGTGCGTCTCGACTCGCTCCATACGGGTGGCGTGCAGCCGCTGAACCGCGTGAAGGACGAAGTGAAGATGATCGTCGCGCGCCAGGCGCTGGTCGAGAAGGCAATGACGGAGGCGAAGGCAATGGCGTTGGCGGCGGCGGGCTCGACGCTCGAAGCGGCGGCGCAGGCGAAGGGACTGACGGTCGCGCACGAAGGGCCGTTCGCCCGCTCGAGCACGGTGCTCGCGCTCGGCGTGATCTCGGAAGCGATGGGCGCGGCGTTCAGTCTGCCGGTGGGCGCGGTCAGCCAGCCGATCAAGACGGAACTCGCGGCGTACGTGCTGCGTGTCGACAAGCGCGTGGATTCGGACGCCAAGGCGTTCGACGCGCAGAAAGAGGCGCAGCGTCAGCAGGTCACGCGCGGCGTTCGTGAGCAGCGGGTGCGGATGTTCCTCGACAACCTGCGCAAGTCGGCGAAGATCGACGACAACCGCAAGAAGATCCAGGCGTCGACGCGGCGAGTGACGTCGTAAGGATGGATTGGCGTGGCGGGGCTCAACGACGCCTCGGATTTACGCGGATGAGTTCAGAGACAGGGCAACGGCAAAAACTTGGGGGAACTACTCTCTTGGCGAGAGTTGTTCCCCCAGTTGTTTTGCAGTCGCCTTTTCTCTCAACTCATCCGCGTAAATCCGAGGCGTCGTTGAGCCCCGCCACGCCCAAACCAGCGGCGGCGGCGAGCCCCGCCACGCGAAACTAGATCAACCGCTTCGGCTCCGCCGCCGGAGCAGACTCTTCACGCACTGCCGACGGCTGGGCCGGCGGGAGGGCCTGATTGCTCGACGGCTCGGCGATTTCGCGCTGCACGTCGGTCATGTTCTTCTTGAATTCCTTGATGCCTTTGCCGAACGAGCCGGCGATCTCCGGGATACGCTTCGCCCCGAAAAGGAGCAGCACCACGACGAGCGCGAGGAACATCTCAGTGGGACCCATGCCAAACATACGGCCTCCTAGAACAGCGACCGCGCGATCAGGTAAGCGATCAGGACCCCGACGAGACTCAGCAGAGAGACGTCGAGCGCGATAGGCCCTAACCCAAACTTCAAGATAACCAAATCGAGCTGCAAAGGCCCGATTGATGGCGTCACACCCGTCGTAAAGAATTCTTTCACCGCTCCCGGCGAGAGCCAGGTACGGGCAAACTGCGTCAGAAACCCGCCGACGATAAAGCCGATCGAGAGTACTACGGCGTGAAACCCCGGCCGATGCCTCGATGATCCCTTGGGTGCCACCGTTACGACCGGCGGTCCATCACGTACACGATCACGTCCGACAGTGCCTGACGCACTTCTGATTCGGGGACTCCCATGAGCGATTCCTCCGCCTGCTGGGCAAACTCCTCGCCTTTGCGGCGCGCGTACTCGAGCCCGCCGCACTCCGAGACAATCTCGACGACGTCGTGAATCTCGGCGTCATCCGGCGTCGGGTTCGCAAAGAGCGCGTCCACCCTGCTCCGCTGCGCCGCGGTCATATTCGGCAAGGCGGCGATCAACGGCAACGTCACCTTGTGCTCCTTCAGATCGTTACCGCTCGGCTTCCCGGTAACCGACTCGGCCCCCGTGTAATCGATGAGGTCGTCGGCGACCTGGAAAGCCATGCCGATGCTGTCGCCGAACCGGCGCATCTGCTGGCGGAACCGCGGCGCGCCGGCGAGGGCGCCCATTTCGCACGTCGCGCCAATCAGCGACGCCGTCTTGGCGCGGTTCAGTACGTCGTAATCGGCTTCGGTAAAATTCAGCGCGTCGTAGCTCGAGAGCTGGCGTAGCTCGCCGAGCGTCATCGTGTTGCTGGCGAGCGTGAAGGCGCGGAGCGGCTCCATGTCGCCGAGGCGCACGAGTTCGGCGATCGCCTTCGAGAAGAGATAGTCACCCATGAGGACGGCGACTTCGTGGCTGAAGAGCGCGTTGATCGTCGGCTTGCCGCGGCGTAGCACGGAGTGGTCGACCGAATCGTCGTGCACGACACTCGTCAGATGCACGAGCTCGGCGACCGCAGCGAGCGTCACCGCGCGCGCTTCCGGATTGCCGTCGACGGCGCTCGCAAGGAGGAGCAGCGTCGGCCGAAACATCTTTCCGTGCATTCCCTTGAGGTGCTCTTTCACCGCTTCGACGATCGGTGCATCGGCGGATACGATGCGCCACATCTCGTCCGGCACGCGTGCGAGATCGTCGTGAATCGGCGCTTGGATGTCGCGGAGCGCTGCGGCGACGGGAAGTCCGAGACGTGCTTCGACGGTCACGGGCGCACCTTGTCGACAGCGTTGAGCCGATCGCCGACGTCACGGAACTGGATGTCCACAGAAAAGACCCGCTCGTAGAACGGCTTGGCGTCGGCCGGACGGCCGAGCGCTTCGCAGGTGTAGCCAAGCAGATACAACACGCCGACGAGTTGTTCGTCGCCGACGCCGGGCTCGTTGACGGCGCGCTGGAGTATCGTCATGGCGACCTGGAACTGTTTCTTCTCGAGGAAACACTGACCGAGCGCCTCGTAGGTGCGGACGCGATGCTGCGTGCCGCGGAGCGCCTTCTGGAACTCGGAAATCGCCTCGTCGAGCAGGCCCATTTCCTTGAACGCCACGCCAAGGTCGTAGTGGGACTCGTGATCTTCTTCTTCGACGTTGTCGGCGACGCCCTGTTTGAATTTCTTGAGCATGTCGGCGAAGTCGGCCGCTTCATCACCGCTTGGCGCTTCTTCCTCGACGACCATCCGGGTGTTCTTCGGCCCTTCTTCATCGCGCAGCCAGTCGCCGAGCGAGACGTAATCGTCGTCGGCGGCAGCGGCCGCAGCAGCAGCAGCCGGCTCGGCTACGTCCGGCGGCGTGATGGCGCCCGTGTAGCGTTTGGCGCGCGTGCCGGTCCCCGATTCCTGAATCGGTTCCGGGGTTGCAGCGGGCGCCGAACGATCATCGCCGTACGCGTCGAGCGCGGCGCTGGCGCGGAGATCGTCGGGGACGATCTCGAGGACGCGCGAGTAGACGACCTTCGCTTTGTCGGGCTGCCCTTCGCGGAAGAGCGCGTCGGCGAGTTCGAGATAGGCGTTGGCAAGGCGCGGTTTGTCGTTGGCGCGGAAGGCGTACTCGACGCGCTTCTGATGGTGCCGGACGGATGCCGGATTGAGACGGACGATTTCGTCGGCGACCGAGCGGGCCGCTTCGAGATCGCCATCTTTTTCGAATCCGGCAAGCGTGAGCTCGAGTTCCTTGAGGCCTTCGTCGCGTTCGCCGTCCTCGAGCAGTGCTTCGGCGAATTCGCGGTGGAGCGTCCAGTTGTTCGGCTCATCTTCCAACCGAACGCGGAGCATGCCGACGGAGTTTGCGAGGATCGACGTCGTGCGCCGCACCGGCGGCGGCTCCTCGACGTTCTCGATTGGCACGTCGTCGAATGCGGTCGGCGCATCGGGCTGATGCGCGGCGAGTTCTTCGACGTGCGCTTCTTCGCGCGCCTCTTCGCGCGCCTCTGCGACGGCGATCTCGTGGTCGAGATCGATTGTCGGCAGCGAGATCGACGGGAGTTCGACCGAAATGCGCGGCGGCAGCGCATCGGGTTCGATGAGGGCGAGATCGTCGATCGTCGCGTCGCCGAGGTCGATCATCGGCACGGCATCGGCCGCGACGGTCGTCTCGATGTCCATCATCGGGAGGTCGGCGGTCGCGGCGGTGATGGCCGCGTCGTTGAAGACTTCGAGATCGATCACGCTCCGGCGCGACGCGGCCGAGTGCGGCGCGTCGGAGAGATCGAGCAGCGGGAGATCGCCGGCGAGCGCGAGGTTGCGTTCGCTGGATCGCGGCGCGGCGGGCGCTTCGGGGATCGCGGTGAGATCGAGTTCGGCGAAGTCGGCGGCCGGCAGCGGCGCGAGTTCGATTGGCGCTTCGCCGAACGACGTCGGCTCGAGGCCGAGCATCGCACTCGAATCGGACATGTCGATGAACGCCGAACCGGCCTGCGCCGTCGATTCGATTTCGAGAGCGGCGAGTGGCGGTTCGATGACCGCGGGGGCTTCCGGCGGCTGCGCCGGGACCGTCGGTTGCTCGACGGCAGTGACGGCGCGCGTTTGGCGCGTCCGACGCGCTGGCGCGTCGAGGTCGATGAAGATCAGGTCGTCATTCTTCGCGACGGCGCGGACGGCGCTATCAGTTTTCGGGACCGCCGTCGGATCGATGGCGCGCATCCGCTCGGCCGTCGCCTCCGCTTCGGTCTCGCGTCCGTCGCTCGAGTAGCGCGCGTAGAGTAGCTGGAGCTGTTCGAGCGCTTCGGGTTTTTTGTCGGCCTTGGTGAGCTGCTCGGCGAGCATCTGCCGGATGTCGTCCTGATCGGGGACGAGGTCGGCGAATTCCTTGAGGGCACGGAATGCTTCCTCCATCCGTCCCGCTTTTTGCATGCGGTCAGCGTACTCGAGGAAGTTCTGTTTCGCGTCGGCTTTGAAGCCCTTGGCGGCGCTGATCTTGCCGAGCTTGTAGTAGACCGTCGAGCGGCCCGGCGAGGTGCGGAGGATCTTGTTGCAGAGCGCGATGGCGTTGTTGAAGAAGCCGCCTTCCGCGTAGAGATCGACGGCGCGCTCGTAGAGCGTCACGGCATCCGGCGTATTCCCCTGCCGGACGAGGAGATCGCCGACGCGGTTGTACAACCCGACATCGATGTGCTCTTCCCCTCCGGCATCGAACGCATCCAGCACCTCGCGGTATGCGGCGATGGCTTTATCGAGCTGTTTTTTCTGCTCGAAGTCGGCGGCCTTCTTCTTCAGCGCAGCGACGTTGGCCATGACGGGAGTTCGAGGGTCAAAACGGGAGGACTGACTCATTAGAGGGCCAACAGGGCCCGCGGTCAGGAAAGCTATCCCGTAAACCCTAGCTGTGACAAGCGTTTCCGGCCATCCAGGACGCTTTGCATCGATTATCGCCGTACCAGTAGGCCAGCTCGCGGATATCGCCAATCTCAAAGAGCGCCAGATCGGCCGAGTAGCCGGGGGCCAGTTGGCCGGTTTCGGCGGCGAGCCCGAGGGCTGCGGCCCCGTTGATTGTCGAAGCAAGTGTCGCTTCGGCGACCGAGAGCCGGAGCTGACTCACCGCGAGCGTAAGGATGAGTGGGAAATTTACCGTCGGCGACGTCCCTGGGTTGAAATCCGAGGCGAGCGCGATCGCCGCGCCCTGCTCGATCAGGGCGCGCGCCGGCGCGTGTTTCGTGCGACCGAGGAAGAACATCGTTCCGGGGAGCAGCGTCGCGACAGTCTCGGACGCGGCGAGGGCGCGAATTCCGTGGTCGCTGATGGCTGCGAGGTGGTCGGCGCTGGTCGCGCCGAGCTCGGCGGCGAGTTCGGCGGCGCCGGCGGGTTCGAGTTCGTCGGCGTGGAGTTTGATCGCGAGTCCGGCGGCGCGCGCGGCGCTGAGGATGCGGCGCGATTCGTCGACGGTATACACGCCGGGCTCGCAGAAGATGTCGGCGAAGCGCGCGAGCTGCTCGGCGGCGACGCGCGGGATCATTTTGTCGATCACGAGGGCGATGTATTCCTCGCGCGTCCGCGGCGCGGCGCGGTACTCGAGCGGAATCTCGTGGGCGCCGAGGAAGGTCGGAACGAGGCGCATCGGGAGCGCCGATTGGAGGCGGCGAATGACGCGAAGCGATTTGAGTTCATCGTCGAGCGAGAGGCCGTAGCCGCTTTTCACTTCGACGGTGGTCG
>JAYVPN010000112.1:0-22343 GCA_043757365.1 Gemmatimonadota bacterium
CTGAATCGTGCTCTTCGGAATCCACGCGAAATCGGCCTTCTCGCTGACGAGCCCAACCTTCGCGAGCGCCTGGCTCACCGCGTGGAGATCCGCCGGCGCGGTGGTGATAACGAACGTCTCGTCCTGCTTTTCGATGTCTTCGGCGCCTGCTTCGAGCGCCTTCTCCATCGCCGCGTCCTCGTCCATGCCATTCACCGGGACCATGATCTGTCCCTTGCGATCGAACATGAAGGCGACCGAGTTCGACGTGCCGAGGTTGCCACCGTTGCGCGCGAGCTTGGCCCGCACTTCGGCGACCGTGCGCGTCGCATTGTCGGTGAGCGCGGCGATCATCAGCGCGACGCCGCCCGGGCCATAGGCCTCATACATCACTTCGACGTAATCCACGCCCTCGAGATCGCCGGTGCCTTTGGCGACGGCGCGTTCGATGTTTTCCTTCGGCATCGAGAGCGCGCGGGCGTTGTCGATCGCCGTGCGCAGCCGCGGGTTGCCGTCGGGATCGCCGCCACCGTTCTTTGCCGCCACCGTGATTTCACGGATGAGCTTGGTGAACAGCGCACCGCGCTTTTTGTCAGTCGCGGCTTTGTAGTGCTTGGTCGTCTTCCATTTACTGTGGCCGGCCATCGCGAACCTGGTGCTGGGGTGGAGGCGGAAATATACCTCCCGAGGCGGCCCCCGGAGAACCTGTCCGGCTGCGGGCTTTAGCGCAGCCGGATCAGGATCGACGCGCGGTAGCCCGTGACGTCCGTCTTCTCGCCGCCGGCGATCGTCGAATACAGCGTCCCCATGGCGTACGTCGCGCTCGGGTTGATGCTGATGTCGCCCACATTGAACCGGAATCGCAGGCCAACATTCGCCAGCGTGCCGGCCTTGTTGCCGCCCTGATTCCAGAACCGTCCCTCGGCGCTCGGCTGAATGTACAAATCGCCGAGCCGGAAGCCGAGCGCGACGTTCATGTTCGCGATGTTCGCCCACGGCGAAATGCCGCCGATGAGTTGCCCCTGCGCCCGATAGAGGTTCCAGCCAACGATTTGCAAATCGCCGGTGCCCACCGGCACGACGAGCGATCCCTGCGCGAGCGCGCGGTCGCCGGTCGCGAAGGTCGTCGAATCGGCAATGTCGTTGCTGAACTTCGAATACGTGACGGCGAGCGACAGACGGCCGTCACCCACCGGGCGGTCGGCGCCGATGCGAGCTCGGAACTCGTCACCCGGCGTGAACCGCAGCACCTTCGACGCCACCTTGTACGCATCGAACTGCGTCGAGTGACGGAAGCTGCCGCCGAGCCCGAGATTCCAGTCGCCGGCCGACTTCGCGAAGGCCACGCCGCCGGTTGCGCCAAGTCCGCTTCCCATCGACGAGACGGGATAGAGCAGGAAGTCATTGCCGATCTGGCCGGCCGCTTCCTGCTGCGCCTCGGGCACCGTGTACTTACCTGTCGGGATATTGACGCCGATGGTGAAGATCGCCGCGTTGTCGCCGACCATCAGATTGCCGCGAAGCTGCGTGTCGGTGAGGCCATTGATCTTGCTGGTGATGCTGTTGCCGATCTTCACTTCGGTGTTCGAGTACGACGTCGAAATATCGACGTTGAACCGCGCACTAAACGGAATGATGAAGACGATCGGCGACGAAAACTGCGACACCGTCTTCGCCGAGTTGCCGGTGCCGAATTTGTAGTTGACGATCTGTGGATTCACGATGATCGTCGCGTCGCTGACGCCCTGCGCGCCGAGTGAGGCGAGCGGAAGTGCCGCGACGAACGCGAAGCCTGTGAAGCCAGCGAAGCCGGCGAGGGAGCGGAGGGGAAGTCGCATCGTCGCTCCTTACGGCTTCTTGAGGATGATCGTGACCTGGCCGGTCTTCGGCGCAGGCTGGTCGGTGCCCGTCTTCTCAGAGGCGGCGTCACGCTGCGTCGGCGGTGCGCCGCTCGACGTCGTGTTGGTTCCCGCCACCTGATTCGTCGTCGTCGGATTGACGTCGCCGACGACGTTGTTGAGCGTGTTGCCGAGCCCGCTGCCGACGGTGAGGGCCGCGCCTTCGCTCGAATTGCGAATCGCCGACTCGGTGCGCTGCAGCGTCGCGCCGTTCGCCGCCGCGGCTGACTGCGCGCGCTGGAGCGCCGCGCCGAAGCCGGGATCGATCGAACGGGCATTCTCAAAGAACCGCGCCGCTTCGTCGATCCGTCCCTCATCCTCCGCCATCAGGCCGCGGCTGTACGCCAGAAACGCCTGCACCGAGCTCGTCGGACGCTGGTCGACGAGCTGACGCTCGGCGGGGGTCAAGGTGACGCCAAGTCGGTCGAAGATTTGGAAGACGAGGCTCTTCTCGAGGGTGAAGAGTTCGTCGAGGGTGCCGTTCTGCTGCGCCGTCTGGCCGGCCTGCGACGCGTCCGTCGTGTTGATCACGGACGAGGTGATCGCAAGGCCGTTCGGGCCGACCTGATTGATCGCGCCCTGCACGATGCGGCCGGCCTGAATGAGCTTGCCGGCGCGAACGCTCGACGCGGCATCCGTCTGATTCGTCTTGGCGAGATTGATTTCATCGGTGATCGCCTGCATCCGGTCGCGCTCGACGATGGTCAGCGATTTCGACTTGCTAAGATCGGTGATGAGCAGATCGGCGAGGCCGCGTTCGAGCGGTCCGAGGTTGGCGACGTCCGGGCCGGAGAAGCGGAGCGGCAACACGGCGACGACGCGCGGTGAGCCCGGCTGCTGGGCAATCGCCGCTTCATTTGCGACGGCGGCTTTCGCCTGTGACTTCAGCTCTTCCCTCGTGAGCGCGATCAGGCGGCCGCGAATTTCATTGCGGACACCGCGCGATTTGCCGACCTCCAGATACGCGTTGTACGCCGACTTTGCGGCAGTGAAATCTTTCACCTGCTCGGCGGCGAGTCCGGCGTAGAGGGCGCTCGTCCCGTCTTTCCGGTCGAGCTTGCGCGCCTCCTCGAGCGGAACGCGCGATTCGGCGAAGCGGCCGTTCTTGTAGTACCAGAGTCCGAGCGCGCGGTTAGCCGCGACCGATCCTGGATTCGCCGCGCGGTCGCGCTGCAATCTCGTGAGCTGGTCGCTCTGCTGGGCGCTGGCTGGCGCGGCCAGTGCGAGCAGCGAGAGTCCGATTGAGACTCCAATTCCAAAACGTCGCATTACGAATCTCCTAGCGGTCGGGATCGAGCATGTCTTCGAACCGCAGCCACTGCTTGTAGAAATACAAGTCGAGGTAGCCGGTATTGCCATTACGATTCTTTTTGATCAGCAACTCGGTGGCGCCTTCGACGCCGGAGCCGGGCTGGAACATTTCTTCGCGGTAAATGCCGAGGACGACGTCAGCGTGCTGAGCGATGGCGCCGAGCGCCCCGAAGTCATCGAGCATCGGGCGACGATCGGCCCGACCGTCGGACATCGCCGTCAGATGCGACGTCACGACGATTGCCACGTTGAGGTCGACGGCGAGCGCTTTGAGTCCACGCACGGCGGCGGCGAAATCTTCGTCTTGCGGCCGATGCCCGAGGGCGAGCGCCTGCAGCGGATCGACGAAGGCGACCTGCAGGTCGAGCGCCCGCCGCAGCGCGCCTGACACGGCATCGACCCCGCCGATCGGAAGCGTTTCGAAGAGCGGCGATCGGTCGCGCAGGCGCACGGCGCTGGCGCCGACCGCGGCACGAGTGAACTCGTCGAGCGTGCCGTTGCGAATGTCGTCGATCCGGGCGCGTCCCTCGATGGCGAGGGCCCGCTCCATCACGCGATCGACCGACATTTCGTGCGTGAGGAAGGCCGCGTTGACACCGCTCTGCGACATCCGCAACGCCATCGCGAGGGCGAGGCTCGATTTGCCGCTCCCGATGGATCCGCCGATGACCACCAGATCCCCACGACGCACTCCTCCGCCGAGCCATTTATCGACGCTCGGAAAGCCGGTGGCGAACGCGTCGGCCGCGGGCTCTCCATCGGAGGCCGCGTCGACGCGCCGGACAAGGCGGGCAAGGGGGGAAATGTCGGTCGGACGCAGCACGGCCGCGGTAGCCTCGGTCGGAAACGGGATCGGGTAAGACCCTATACTACAGAAGGCGGTCGTCAGGCGGCAAGCGACGGGCGGTTCACGGCCCCGTCCGCGCCGGCTTTGAGACGCCTAAACGGCGAGTCGCGCCGCCAATCGCTCAAGCTCGGAACGTGCACCGCGGTCGAGGTGCGGCGCCGTGACGTCGGTCACCTTGCCTAGTGCCTGTGCAACAATTCGACGGTCGTCGACGGTCGTAGCGTCGATCAATTTGAGCACGGACGTGCGAACCGTTGCCGGCAGGGAAACCGAGCTGAGCCAGAGCTTGGCGGCGTCGGCGCGGGCCTTTCGCAGCGGCTGTAGGAGCGGAAATGGCTCGAGGACGCCGGCCACGAGCCGCGCCGCGATCAGTGTGGCGATCGCCGTCTCCCGGGGGCCGCCGAGCGGCGCGCGGCCAGCGAGCGCCGCGAGGGCGCGAAAGGCGAAAACTGGCGTGGCGAGCGCGTAGGGCTGGGGTCCGATCACGCCGAGAAGATACGATACCACGACCTCGGGCAGAAGCGCCGCCGGTCACCGGCCGCGAACTGTTACGGGGCCGTGGGCCAACTATCCCCGGCGATGCGCCGGCGGGTTAGCTTTCGCGGATGGCCGTTGCCCGTAAAACCGTACTCTGGGTGGACGACGAGGCGGAACTCCTCGAATCGCACCGGCTTTTCCTGACCGAGAAGGGATTCGACGTCGAGATGGCGAGGAACGCCGCCGACGCCCTCGAACTGCTCCGTCGGCAGGCCTTCGACCTGATGCTGCTCGATGAGCAGATGCCGGGGATGCGCGGCGTCGCACTCGTGCGCGAGGCGCGCGAACTGTTACCGCTGCTGCCGATTGTGATGGTCACGAAGAGCGAGGAAGATCAGACGTTGCGCGACGCGCTGGGCGTTGACGTCACCGACTACCTCGTGAAGCCGGTGAACCCTCGCCAGGTGCTGTCGGTGGTGACGCGGATTCTCGAGGGGCCGAAAATCCGCCAGCAGGCGCTCGCGCGTTCGTTCGTCGAACGGTTCCGGCAGCTCGAGCAGGTCAACTCCCGCGAGCTCGACTGGCGGGGTTGGATCGAGCGCTACGGCGAGTTCGTGCAGTGGGACATCGATCTCGCGGCGGCCGGCGAAACGGGGTTGTACGGGTCGCTCCGGGGGCTCTACCCGGAAATGCACCGCGACTTCGCGGCGTACGTACAGAACGCCTATCCGCGCTGGGTGAACGAAGAGATCGAAGGGGAGCGGCCGCCGCTCTCGATCGATGTTGTGAACGAGTTTTTGCTCCCCGTGCTCGAAGGGGAGAAGCGCGCGCTCTACATCGTCGTCGATTGCCTACGCCTCGATCAGTGGCGCGTGCTGGAGCCGCTCCTCACGCCGCTCTTCGAAATCGACACGACGTACTACTACTCGCTCCTCCCGACCGCGACGCCGTACTCGCGCAACGCGCTCTTCAGCGGGCTCTTCCCGGGCGAACTCGCGGCCCGGTATCCGGACTGGTGGGGCGAGAAGGAAGACGAAACGCTCAACGCGCACGAGCGCGAATTGCTCGAACTTCATCTCAAGGAGCTGCGCGGACCGACGCCGGTGCGCTATCACAAGATTTCGTCGGCCCACGAATCCGACGAACTCGACAAGCATCTCGCCAACGCGATCGCCCCCGAAGGGGTGACGGCGTTCGTGTTCAATTTCGTCGATCTGCTCACCCACGGACGCAGCGAGTCGGCGATTCTCTACGAAGTCGCCCGCGACGAAATCGCCCTCCGCCAACTCACGCTCCAGTGGTTCAAACGCTCCGCCCTGTTTTCGGTGCTGAAAGAAGCGGCGCGCAAAAAGATTCCGGTGCTCGTCACGAGCGACCATGGGTCGATCCACTGCAATACGCCGGTGACGGTGCTCGCGAAGCGCGACGCGACGCCGAATCTGCGCTTCAAGTTCGGCGAAGATCTGCGGGCCGAAAACGCCTCGCAGGCGCTGCTCTTTACCAATGAAGATTCGCTCCGCCTGCCGCGCCGCGGACTCGGCGCGAACACGCTGCTCGCGCAGGGCGATGGTTTCTTCGTCTATCCGACCAAGCTGCGGGAATACCAACAGCGGTATCGCGGCTCATTCCTCCACGGCGGCGTGACGCCCGAGGAAGTGATTCTTCCGCTCGCGTTTCTGACGCCGAGGCGCTGAGCGATGCGTTTGTATCGCCGGCTGCTGCAGTTCCTTCGGCCGCATTCGAGCCGAATGGCGGGGAACGTGCTGTCGAATGTGATCGGCGCGATTCTCGATGCGGTCGCGTTCTCGCTACTGATTCCGTTTCTCAACACGTTGTTCGGGAATCCGAATCCGATTCCGCAGGGCAAGGGCTTTCTCACCGACCTGCTGAACGCGCTCGTCGGCCGAATGATCATTCCCGGTCAGCAGATGAAGTCGCTCGAGGGAGTGATCCTCGTGATCATCGCTCTCGTGACGCTCAAGAATGTCTTCTTGTGGCTCGGCGGCCAGTTCGGCGCGACACTGCAGGAGCGGATCACGCGCGATCTGCGCGATGCGGTGTTCACGCACATGCAGCGGCTCCCGCTCAACTGGTTCTCGCGCAACAAGACCGGTCAGGTGATGGCCCGCATCCTCACCGACACGGAGCAGGCCAAGGCGATCATCGCCGAGGTGGCGACGAAGTCGGTGCAGAATCTGGCGCAGATTCTCGTGACGATCGTCGCGCTGCTGCGGATGTCACCGCACCTCGCGTTGGTATCGCTCGTCATCGCCCCGCTGATCACCGCAGTGCTGCAGCCGATTCTCCGGAAGTTGCGCAAAGGCCATCGCCGCCTGCGCAACGATTACGGTGAGATCACGAGCGTGCTCCAGGAAGTGATCAGCGGGATCCGTCTCGTGAAGAGTTTCCGCGGCGAGCCATACGAAGATTCGCGATTTATGACGGCGAGCGGCGATTACACGCGCGGCATGGTGCGGATCACGCGACTCTCGCTGCTATCAGGTCCGTTGACGGAAGTGCTCGGCACCGTCGTCGCCGTCATGGTGCTCTGGTTCGGCGCGCGCGAAGTCTTCGCCGGCGCCCTCGACGGCGCGACGCTCATCACCTTCATGATTCTCGTGATGCGCCTCCTCCCGCCGCTCAAGCAACTCTCGCAGGCGCCGACCACCGCGCAGCAGTCGCTCGCCGCCGCAGAGCGGCTCTTCGAGGTGCTCGACGAGCCGACCGAAGCGCAGAGCGACAAGGGCACGCGAGAAGCGAAGGGGCTCAGCACGGGCATCGTCTTCGAGCACGTCACCTTCACGTACGGCGACGATCCGGTGTTGCGCGACATCACCTTCACGGCCGGCCGAGGCGAAGTCACCGCGCTCGTCGGCTCGAGCGGGGCGGGGAAAAGCACGCTCGTCGATCTCATCCCGCGCTTCATCGAACCGACCTCCGGCCGGATTCTCATCGACGGCGTCGATGCGAAGGAGCTGAAGCTTCCGTCGCTGCGGCACCTCACGGGGATCGTCAGTCAGGACACCGTGCTCTTCAACGACACCGTGCGCGCGAACATCGCCTACGGCGCCGGGACGAAATACACGCAAGATCAGATCGAGGCCGCCGCACGCGCTGCTAATGCGCATCAGTTCATCACCGAGCTGCCCAAGGGCTACGATACCGTCCTCGGCGAACGCGGCACCCGCCTCTCCGGCGGCCAGCGTCAGCGCATCGCGATCGCCCGCGCGTTGCTGACGGACCCGCCGATTCTCATTCTCGACGAAGCCACCTCGGCGCTGGACACGGAAAGCGAGCGTCTCGTGCAGGAAGCGATTGAGCGACTCCTCGCGGGCCGTACCGTCTTCGTGATCGCCCATCGTCTCTCGACGATCACCCACGCGACGCAGATTCTCGTGCTCGACAAGGGGCGAATCGCCGAGCGCGGGACGCACACCGACCTGCTCGCGAACGGTGGGATCTATGCCCGCCTGCACGGACTGCAGGCCGGCGACTCGTCGCTTCAGTAGCGCGCCGTGCGCGTCTGTTTCTATCATCTCGACCGCGAGTGGTCTGCCGGCGCGAGGATTTTCGCCGATGCCACTGCCGCGCTGCGCGGGCGCGGCTTCGACGTCACGATCGTCTGCGCGCGGGAGAGTGAAGTCGCGCGACGCTTCGGCGCGCTCGGTCTTGAGACGATCGTCCTGCGCACCGACGGCGGCTGGCTTCGCGCTGCGTGGCGGCTCCGGTCGGTGCTGAAGCGGTACTTTGCTGAGGTGATCTTCGTGCAGTCGGAGATCGAGCAACTCGTCGCCGCGGCGGCCGCCCGACTCTCGGATTGCGGCGCCGTCGTGCGACGCGTGCCGGCCCTCGCCCGCGTCACGATGGACGGTGATGGGCGCCTCGCAATGCGCCTCGCGGCGACGACGTTTCTCTTTACCTCGCGCGAAGATTTGGCCGGCTTTGCGGCGCCCGCTCACGCGCTCGAGCCTGCGGTCGCGCCGCCGGGAATCGAGGGGGCGGGGCCGCGCGCCGTGCGCGACGGTACCGACCGCACAATCGCCGTGATCTTCGACGCCTCACAGCGGGATCGCGTGACGATTGCGCTGCGCGCCGTCGCGATGCTCGCCGAGCGCCACCCCGAGCTGCGTTGCGCGATGATCGGTCCGCTAGGCGCAGACGACGCGCTCCGGATTCAGGCCGCCGCCCTCGGCATTTGCGCTGTCGTTCGCTGGGTCGCCGAACCTGGCGAATGGCGGGGCGCGATCGCCACTGCCGATGTCGCGTGGCTCATCGCCAAATCGGACGATCTCGCGCTCGGGCTGCTCGATTGCTTCGCGCACGGTGTCGCCGTCGTCACCGACCGCACGCCGCTCTCGACGCGCTTCGTGACCGATGGCGTCGAAGGGATACTGACGTCGGGACTCGACGCTGCCGGCTTCGCCTCGCTCTTCGCGACACTTTTGGCCGATGACCCACGGCGCGCCGCCCTCGGACACGGCGCGGCCGCCGCGGTCAGCCGCTGGCCCATCCACGAGACGATCGACGGATTCGAAAAAGCCGCCACCTCCGCCCGCGATCGCCAGCGGTGGCGGGTGTAGCTTTCGACGTGGCCAAGAAACCGTCCGTATCGCATCGCATCGAGTACGCGGCACTGCGCGCCTTCACGACGGCGCTGTCGCCGTTCGGTGTGCGCGGCGCCGGACGGATTGCCGGCGCAATCGCCGAGCTCGGCTACTGGCCGTTCGGCGTGCGGCGCGGCGTGGTTGAGCGGCAGATTCGCGCGGCATTTCCCGACTTCGATGCGCGCAAGGTGGAAACCGTCGCGCGTGAATCATACCAAAATCTCGGACGCGTCGCGGTGGAAGCGTCACTGCTCTCGACGATGCCGGCCGGATCGGCGCTCGAATATTTCGCACCGTCGCCGTCGTGGGAGCGACTCGAAGCCGCGCGCGCTCTCGGGAAGGGCGTGATCCTCATCTCCGGGCATATCGGGAACTGGGAACTCGCCGCCGCCTATATTGCCGCGCGAAAGGTCGACGTGAGCGCGATCGCTCGCGGGATGTCGAATCCGCTCTCGGATTCGTACATCCGATCGACGCGCGAAAAACTCGGCGTGCAGATCATGCACGATCAGGAAGCGGTACGACGCTTGCCGCGGGCGCTGCGAGACGGACGTGTCGTCGGCGTCCTCTCGGATCAGGCGACCGTCGGACTCGCGTCGACGTACGTGAATTTTTTCGGTCGCCCGGCGAAGACGCCGCGCGGTGCCGCAGTCTTCGCGCTGCGCGGTGATGTGCCGGTCGTCTTTCTCGCGGCGGTGCGGCTACCCGATGGGCGATACGAGTGCGTCTGCGAGGACATCGAGATCACGCACACCGGCGACCGCGAAAAGGACGTCGATGACATCATCGTCCGCTTCACGCATGTGCTAGAAAATCTCGTGCGGAAATATCCCGGGCAGTACTTTTGGCAGCACCGCCGCTGGAAACATCAGCCGGCGGACACGCCGCCGGAGCTGCGGGAGCCGTAGTCTAGAGGTGTAGATCCGCGAGGGCGATGTCTTGCTTGCCTTTGCGGATGAGAAACCAGCGAAGGCGGATCGCCTTCGCTCTTGAAACGGTAGTCTCGTCAGTTGCCAGCTTTTCGCCGTTCACGGTTATGCCTCCCTGCTGAATCAACTTCTTTCCGGCGCCGCGAGAAAGACCGAAGGCGAGCTCTAGAACATCGAGCACGTTCAGGTCGTCGCCGACAAGCTGTGTGCTCGGAATTTCCAAGGCAAGCATCGTGAAGACGTCATCGCCGATCGAATGTGGATCCGTTCGCTTGTCGAAAATGATCTTCGACACCTGCTCCGCCGTGCGCGCCGCCTCGGCCCCGTGAATCAGCGTCGTCACCGCGGCGGCAAGCGCCTTCTGCGCCGCGCGCTCGTGCGGCGCGGCGGCGTGTGCGGCCTCGAGCGACTCGACCTCGGCGCGCGTCATCAGCGTAAACATCCGGAGATACTTCCCGACGTCCGCGTCCTCGGTGTTTATCCAGAACTGGTAGAACTGATACGGGCTCGTTCGGGCTGCATCGAGCCAGACCGCGCCGGATTCCGTTTTGCCGAACTTCGTGCCGCTCGCCGTCGTCACGAGCGGCAGCGTCAGCCCGTACGCTTCGCCGCCGGCGGAACGTCGGACGAGCTCCGTTCCCGCGGTGATATTACCCCACTGATCGCTGCCGCCGATCTGCAGCGTCACGTCGTCGCTCTTGTACATCGCGAGGAAATCGTACGCTTGGCAGAGCATGTACGAGAACTCGGTGAACGAAATGCCGCTGTCGAGTCGCGACTGCACCGAGTCCTTCGCCATCATGTAGTTGATGGAGAAGTGTTTGCCGACATCGCGCATGAACTCGAGCATCCCGATCTCGCGCAGCCACGTCGCGTTGTTCTTCATCTGGACGAGCTGACCGGAGGACGCCCCGGCACCGCCGAGCGCGCGCTGGCAGACGCTCTCGATCTGGGCGTGAATCGCGGACGCATTGGCGTCGATTTCTTCGACGCCCATCAGCACGCGTTCCGTGCTCTTGCCCGACGGATCACCGATCATCGCCGTGCCGCCACCGACCAGTGCGACCGGCTTGTGGCCGGCGCGGGCAAGATGCACGAGTCCCATCACCGGCACGAGGTTGCCGACGTGCAGACTCGACGCGGTCGGGTCGAAGCCGCAATAGCCGGTGACCACCCCCTTGGCGAGGTGCGCGCTGAGGCCGTCGGTCTGCTGGTAGAGCAGGCCGCGCCACGAGAGTTCGTCGAGAAGGTCTGTGCGGATGTCGGGGCGGGAAGGCATCCCATAAAGTTAGACGTGATGCGGGTCGCTGTCACTCTGCCACGGGCGGCGGATTTTCACCGCTGCCTGCTCGTTGCTCCGCATCGGGCGCATGCCTAGCTTCCGCTCTCCGATATGAACCGCCCCCTGCTCATCGCGCTCGTCGTCGTCGCCGTGCTCGCCGTCCTCGGCGCGGGCGCGGCGGCCATCGCGTGGTCGCTGGCCTGCAGCGGCACGAGCTGCCCGTCGCTCACCGGTCTCGAGCAGTATCAGCCGAAGGAAACATCGCGACTCTACGCCGCCGATGGCCGCTTCATCGCCGAGATCGGGTTGGAACGGCGCACCCTCATCAAATTCACGGACATCCCGAAGCAGGTCCGCGATGCCTTCGTCATCACCGAAGACAAGCGCTTCTACGACCACGGCGGGATCGACTTCACGCGCATCGTCGGCGCGAGCTTCGCGAATCTCCGCGCCCGCGGCATTGCTCAAGGCTTTTCGACGATTACGATGCAGCTCGCCCGCAATCTCTTCCCCGAGCGGCTCAACGCCCGTGAAAAGACCGTGGGCCGGAAGCTCCGCGAGGCGAAAGTCGCCCGCATGATCGAGTCGAAGTACTCGAAAGACCGGATTCTCGAGCTCTATCTCAATCAGATCTACCTCGGCAATGGTGCCTACGGCATCGAGACGGCGAGTCAGCGCTATTTCGGAAAATCGGTGACGGATCTCAACCTCGCCGAAACCGCGACGCTTGCCGCCCTCCCGAAAGGCCCCGAGCGCTATAATCCGCGCCGTTTCGGCGACCGCGCGGTGCAGCGCCGCAACACGGTCGTCGAGCTGATGCGCCGTGCCGACGCGATCAGCGACGCCGACGCCTCGCTCGCTCGCGCCTATCCGCTCCGTCTCGCGAAGCGCCGCGGCGGCACGGGCGAAACCGCGCCGTACTTCGTCGAATGGGTGCGCCGTCAGCTCGAGGAAAAGTACGGCAAGGGGCTCTACGATCAGGGACTCAAGGTCTACACGACGCTCGATCTCGATCTGCAGGGCGCCGCCGAGCGGTCGCTCGATCGGCAGCTGCGCGCCATTGAGAGCGGGCAGTTCGGCGCCTTCCCGCATCGCAGTTATGAATCGTATCTGGCGCGCGCCTCATCGTCGGTGCCAGAAGACGCCGTCGCCTCGCCGTACTTGCAGGGCGCGTTCGTCGCGCTCGATCCGCGCACCGGCGCAGTGCGCGCGCTCGTCGGCGGCCGCGATTTCGATGATTCAAAATTCGATCGCGCCACGCAGGCGCTCCGTCAACCGGGCTCGACGTTCAAGCCGATCGTCTACGCGACGGCGATCCAGAGCGGACGGCCGCCGAGCTACATGATCGATGACTCGCCGATCGCGGTCGAGCAGCTCGACCCGACGAAGCCGTGGACGCCGCAGAACTACGACATGAAGTTCGAAGGCCCGATGACGATGCGTCGCGGACTCTACCAGTCGCGCAACATGATCGCCATTAAAGTCGGCATGGAGATGGGCGTGCGGAGTGTCGTCGAAATGGCGAAGCGCTTTGGTATCACGACACCGGTGCCGCCGTATCCGTCGATCAACATCGGCTCGGCCGATGTGTATCCCGTGGAAATGATCGCATCGTATTCCGTCTTCGCGAACCTTGGCACGCACTCGACACCGCGACCGATCGTCTCGGTCGAAGATGAAAAGGGCAACGTCATCTGGCGGCCCGAAGCACAGCACGAGCAGGTGCTCTCGCGCGAAGAATCGTGGCTGATGGTCGACATGATGAAAGACGTCATCCGCCGCGGTACGGCAGCTTCGAGCGTCGGCTCGCAATTCCGTCTGCCCGCCGGCGGAAAAACTGGCACGACGAACGACGGCAGCGACGTTTGGTTTATCGGCTACACCGCGGATCTCGTCGCCGGCGTCTGGATGGGCTTCGACAAACCGCAGAAAATCATGGCCAACGCCCAGGGCGGCCGCCTCGCCGCGCCGGCGTGGACGTACTTCATGCGCGAAGTCTACGAACGCCGACCGTCGCCGCCCGACTGGCCGAGACCGAACGCGATCATCTCGCGCGTCGTCGATGCTGGATCCGGGCTGCTCCACTCCGCCGCCTGTCCGAACGAAGACGCCTACACCGAATATTTCATTCCCGGCACCGAGCCAACACGTGACTGCCCGCCGCGCAAGAACGCGGTGACAGCGAAACGGCCATGAGCGAACATGCCGAACGCGCCTTTCGCACGCGCTACCACGCGAATTGGATCCTCCCGGTCACGGGGCCGGCGATCCACAACGGCACGATTGTGGTCGAAGGCGATAAAATCGCCTGGGTCGGTCCGCGCGATCACGCCTCCGAAGCGCAGCCGGCGCGCGACGAAGAACTCGGCGACGTGATCCTCGTGCCGGGGCTCGTGAATACGCACACGCATCTCGATCTCACTGTGATGCGCGGTTTTCTCGAAGAACTCGGCTTCTTCCACTGGATCCGCACCCTCACCGCCGCCCGCGCCGAACTCAAACACGACGATTTGCTCGCCAGCGCCAAGCTCGGTATCCTCGAAGGATTCCGAAACGGCGTCACGACGTTCGCCGATACCGCCCCCTCACCGGCCGGCCTCGACGCGATGCGCGCCCTCGGCGCCCGCGGCATCGCCTATCGCGAAGTCTTCGGCCCCGACCCGCGGCAGTGGAGCGCGTCGCTCGATGAGCTCCGGCGGGCCGTTCGCGCGATGAAGACCTACGAGTCTCCGATGGTGCGTATCGGCGTCTCGCCGCATGCGCCGTACTCGGTGAGCGACGAACTCTTCGCCGCCGTCGCCGCGTTCGCCGAGGAGAATCAGCTCCCGGTCGCGACACATGTCGCCGAGAGCGAGGATGAGTCGGACCTCATCGAGAACGCCGAAGGCGCGTTCGCGGCGTTTCTGCACGGGCGAAAAATCGACGTGAAGCCACGCGGCCGGTCGCCGATCGACGTGCTCCACAAGACCGGTATCCTCGCGCAGCGAGCGCTGCTGATTCATTGCGTACGCGTCGACGCCGAGGACGTGAAGCTCATCGCCTCGCACGGCTGCGGCGTCGCCCACTGTCCGGTCTCGAACGCCAAACTCGGCCACGGCGTCGCGCCGCTCACCGCGATGCTCGATCAGGGCGTACACGTCGGGCTCGGCTCGGATTCGATGGCCAGCAACAATCGGATGGATCTGCTCGCCGAGGCGCGCATCGCGATTCTCGCCCAGCGTGGAATGGCGGGCCGCGACGATCTGCTCACGGCGCGCGACGCGCTCGAGCTCGCGACGATCGGCGGTGCCCGCGCGCTTGGCCTCGGCGCGAGTATCGGCTCACTCGAAGAGGGAAAGCAGGCCGACTTCGTGGCGTTCCGGCTCCCGGTGGAGCACGGACCGTTCTACGATCCCTATGACGCGCTCGTCTGGTCGGGGAGTGGTGCGTCCGCCGAACGCGTCGTCATCGCCGGTCACGAAAAAGTCCGCGACGGTGCCGTGATCGGCGTGAACGTGCAGGCCGTCGCCGATCGCGTTGCCGTCGCGGCGACGCGCCTCGCCAACTGGAAGCGTGGCCGCACGTGCGAGACCGAGCGCGGCAAGTAGTCGGCTTCGCCGCCCAGTGCCGGCGCCGTCCGTAGCGCGGAGGCGCGACGCCGGTTTACAATTCGTGGTCCTCCTTCGGAGCACGACTCGATGGCGCAGGGGAAGGGCCCCACCTCGAAAATCTGGCGGAACGGCTCGCTCGTCGATTGGGACGATGCGAACGTGCATGTCATGGCACACGCGATCCACTACGGATCGAGTGTCTTCGAGGGTATGCGCTGCTACGAAGGTCCGCAGCACGGCTCGGTTTTCCGGCTCCGCGAGCACATGCGCCGGCTCCACGACTCGGCGAAAATCTATCGGCTCGCGCTGCCGTACTCGATCGACGAACTGATGGATGCGACCGTCCAGACGATCGCCGCGAACGGCCTCAAAGAGTGCTACCTGCGCCCGCTCGTCGCCCGTACCGGCCAGCAGATGGGGATCTTTTCGCCCGATACGCCAGTTGAAGTATTCATTATTTGCTGGGAGATGGGCCCCTACCTCGGCAAGGCGGCGCTCGAGCAGGGTGCCGACGTGCGCGTCTCGAGCTGGCGCCGCGCGGCGCCGAACACGTTTCCGACGATGGCGAAGGCCGGCGGCAACTACCTGAACTCGCAGCTCACGAAATACGAAGCGCGGCAGGATGATTATCTCGAGGGGATCATGCTCGACTCCGCCGGCTTCGTCGCCGAAGGAAGCGGCGAGAACCTCTTCGTGATTCGCGACGGCGCGATCTACACGGCGCCGCTCAGTTCCGGTATTCTCAACGGCATCACGCGCGCGTCGATCATGCAGATCGCCGAAGACCTCGGATACAGCGTGCGCGAAATGACGATGCCGCGCGAGTTCCTGTACCTCGCCGACGAACTTTTTTTCTGCGGTACTGCGGTCGAGATCACACCGATTCGGTCGGTCGATCAGCTCCCGGTCGGGGAGGGAAAACCCGGCCCGATTACGAAGGCGATTCAGGAGCGGTACATGGGGATCGTGAGAGGACGGCTCCCCGATACGTACAGTTGGTTAACACCGGTGCCCGTCACCGAGGCGGCTGCCAGCAGTAGATAAAACGACTCCGCGCGAACACGCGGCGTCGCCGAATCTCCAGAGGAGGATTTCGTGATCGTCGGTTGTCTCGCGCTGAACTCGTCGTTTGAACCGCTGACGATGGTGCCGTTGCGCCGTGCGCTCCGGCTGGTGATCGATGGTAAGGCGGAGATCGTCGAAGCCGATCACGACGCCCTCGTGCGTTCCGAACGGCTCGCCTATCCGCGGCCGGTCGTCATCCGACTCGCGAAGTTCATTCACGTGCCGCGACGTTTTCGCCGGCAGGTGACGAACACCTTTCTGTTCGCACGCGACGCCTACACTTGCCAGTACTGCGAGCGAAAATCGAATTCGCTCCGGCCGCGCGAATCCCTGACGCGCGACCACGTCGTGCCGCTCTCACGCGGCGGCCTCAACACGTGGACCAACGTCGTCACCGCCTGCAGCAGCTGCAACACCCGCAAGGCGAATCATCTCCCCGACGAATGCGGCATGCACCTCGCGCATCCGCCGAAGGAACCGCACTTCGTCCATCTGTCGTGGGCCGTGCGCCGGCTGACGCCGGCGCAGGCGAAGTACATCAAGATGTTCTACGGCTCCGAAGTGCTGCACCAGATCGAGGCGCTTGAACATCGCGGCCTCGCGAGCCCGAAGGCAGCGCGCGTCTGACCGCCGGCATTCCGGGCGCTACGGCGCCCGGAACGATGGTGTGCGTGTTTCGTATTCGCGTTTCTCGCCGCCGAGCAGCCGCGCCGCGAGCGTGCGGAACCCCCGCGTCATCGCTGTCCCCGGATTCCGCCGACCGTTGATCGCCGGTTCGAGTTCGCCGCGCAGCCAGCGATCGACTTCGTCGATGTCCGATACCGACAGCACCTCGACCAAAAGGGAGACCTGGTAGTACTGCTTCTTGTCGGTCGTCACGCCGGCGATCGGCACGCGCGTCGGACGCGCGATCGCCGCCTCGGCGTCTTCGATCTTCGCAAATTTGCCGAGCGAGAATGGACGGTCGTTCACGATCTGAACGACCTCGTAAAAATTCTCGACCGCGATGTAACGGGCCAGCACATCGTACTCAGTGCGCCGCTCGACGTCGTTGAACCACCGCCCCTGCGACCAGAGTTCGACCTTGAAGTGGAATCGCGCCGGAAAACCGGCCGCCAGCAGTTCGCGCATGCGCGAACCGGCGAGCATGTCGCGCGCCCGCACGATCGGTCCGGCCTGCATGAGTTGCGCCGGCGCCGGAAGCGCTACGTCCACGGTTGGACGCGCCTGCGCGCCGATCGTCCCCGGCGTAAGCGCGAGCGCCAACGCGAGGAAGGTCAGAGCGAACCGGAGCGACCGCGGGGGACGTTGCACCTGTTCAGAACCGTCGCTGCAGTCGAACGAAGAACCGCGCCGGCTCGCCGCCGTCGCTGATCGCCTTCGCCCAGTACACGCCGAAGCTGCCGAAGTCGACGCCAAGGCCGATGTCCGACTTGAAGCTGTTCAGCGGCGGAATTCCGTTCCGGTAGCCGGCATCGTCCGTTCGGCCGGCGGCGCTCGTCGTCACGTTGTCGGTGCGCCAGCCGCGCCCGGCATCGGCAAACAGCACCCACTGCGCCTTGTGATTGAGGCCGGGACGCCACCAGTCATCGGGGCCGTCATCGCGCAGCACGCCAGCAAGGAAGTCGGAACGCAGTTCGATCTGGGCCAGCGCGATCCGATCGCACTGCGCCGGCGTCCCCGCCTGTCCGAATCCGCGCGAGCATTGCAGCACATCGGACCCTTCCATCACGGCGCGGAATCCGTAACCCGGCAGCGTCCCCGATCCGCCGATCGAAAGTTTGCGCTCGGTAGGAAGCGCGTCGCCCCCCATCCAGCCACCGCCGGCGACGCGCAACGCCACCGACGTGGTCGGCGAAATCCGATTGAACCGCCGCACGTCAATGAACGCGCGCGAGTAGTTCACGCCTTCGGGCATCGGCCCGAGCAGCGTGGCGATGATCGGCGCGCCCGCGCGCGTCAGGCGTCCCGTCCCCTGCTCGAACTCGAGATTCACAAACCATCCGGCCCACCGCGATCCTTCCTGTCCGCGTGTGTCGACGCGAAGACGCGTCGTGAACAGATGCATGCTGCCGCTGTCCATCACCGGATTCGCCCGCCACAGCTCGTTGACGCGGAAGAGCGTGAACGGATCGCGATCGCGACGGTCACGCCACTGCTCGTCGCTCAGCGTGAAGGTCAGGTCGGCGTCATTCCCGCCTTGAAACCGGACGTACAGCTCGCCGCCGTGCCGTGCGTAGTAGTCGCGGAAGTCACGGCGCAACAGGAACGACGCGAGTCCGACTTCGCCGTTCCCCATCTGCCAGGTCTCGGTCGGCGCGACGACGCTGAACAGTTGTCCGCCCACCGCCACGCCAATGGGTTTACCGAACTGCACCTCGGCGTTCGCCTCATGCCCGAGCGACGGGTCGCCCCACACGATCGGCGCCGCCGTCCGCACGATCGCGAACGCGTCGAGATTGATCTTCCCCCACGACGGCGCGCGCTGAATCCGTGGCCCTACCGCAAACGACCACCCCTCGACCCGATTGTATGCACGCGACGCCACGTAAAAGAATTCAGTGTACGCCGCGCCGCGCCGGAGCTCGTGCCTGATGTGATGCCGCTGCCACCAGCTGTCGTCGTACACAAGCTCCGACTCGGCGATCAACCGCTCGCCCTCGAGACGATAGCGGAGCAACTCTTCCTGACGGCGAATCTCGCCGCCGATCTGAGCGCCCTCGTGCCCGATCAGCGTTCCGCCGATCACCGTGATGTTCTGATCGACGCGCGCGCTCGGTTCGAACCGGACGTCGGCGTTGATTGCGATCAGCGATCCCTGGATGCGGCCGCTGATCGTCACCGGCCCATTCAATACCGCGACGTCTCCCGCAATCACCGTGGACGCCGGCACCGAAAACGCGCCGGTCACGCGGCGCGTCGTCGACGCGTTATACCCCTCGACCGCGGTCCGTACGGTTGACGACAACCGCGCCCCAGAGCTGTCCTGTTGCGCGACCGCCGCGCGCGGCGCGACCGCAGCCGCAGCCGCGGCGCTCAAGAGCAGCACGATCCATCGAATCAGCGGCTTCACAATCACTCCCCGGGCACGGCGATGCCGAGCCGCTTCATGCGACGATACAGGTTCGGACGATCCGTGCGCAGCCGCCGCGCCGCCTCCGCCACTACCCCGTTCGCCGCCGAGAGGGCGCGACTGATGAGGAGCCGTTCATACTCGTCGAGCGAATCGCTCAACGTCAGTTCGGGCTGCTCCAAATCGGGCAACAGCGGCGCGGCAACGCCGGTCTCGTCGAGCGGGAGCACGGCCGCAACTTCGCGACCGGTCACCGACACGCCGGCATAGAGGATCGAGAGTCGCTCGACGATATTCGCGAGCTCACGCACGTTCCCCGGCCAGCGATGCCGCATCAGGTAGTGCACGGCGTCATCGGTCCAGACCGGCGCTTGCTGGCCGGAGCGGCGGCGCTGCAGCGCCGCGAAGTGCCGGACGAGCGCCGGAATATCCGACGGCCGCTCGCGTAGCGGCGGAACCGATAGAGGAATCACATTGAGCCGGAAAAATAGATCCTCGCGGAATCGCCCCTCCTGCACGGCCCGCGCGAGATCGTGATTCGTCGCCGCGAGAATGCGCACATCCACTTTGATCGGCCGGCCGCCACCGACGCGTTCAATCTCCCGCGCTTCGATCGCCCGCAATAATTTCGCCTGCGCCTCGGCCCCGAGATCGCCGACTTCGTCGAGCAGCAGCGTTCCCGTGTGCGCGAGCTCGAATCGGCCGATCCGCCGTTCCGTGGCTCCGGTAAACGAACCGCGCTCGTGGCCGAACATCTCACTCTCGACGAGATCGCGCGGAATCGCCGCGCAGTTCACGCGAACGAATGGTCGCTCACGGCGCGCGCTCTCGGCGTGTACCGCCGCCGCGACGAGTTCTTTGCCGGTGCCGCTCTCGCCGGTGATCAAAATCCGCGCGTCGCTCGGCGCGACACGCCGAATCATCGCGCGCAGATCGCGCATCACCGGACTTTCGCCCACCAGTTCGCCCGCGAGTCCGAGGTCCGCTCGCAACGCTGAGCGCTCGCGCCGCGTCATCCGCAGCTCGAGGGCGCTCGCGATCGCGAGAAGAACGCCTTCCGGCGTCAACGGCTTCTCGAGAAAGTTCACGGCGCCGAGCCGCGTCGCTTTCACGGCATCGGAAAGTCCGGCGCGGCCGCTCATCATGATGACGGGAAGTTCAGGAAAGAGCTCGCGCAGCTTCTCGAGCACGGCCATGCCGTCGAGCGCGCCCGGAATCATGAGATCGAGCAGCACGAGATCCGGTTCCAGTTCCTGAGCCCGCGTCACCCCGGTGGCCCCGTCGGCGGCGTCGCGAATCTCGTAGCCCTCCGACGACAGCAGCGCGCCGACCATCTTTCGGATGTTCGGCTCGTCGTCGATGATCAGCACGGATGGCATGGTCGTCCGGTCAGCGGTTGGTGGAGCCGGACGCCGGTGGGAGCGACACCGGCGCGCCAAGTGATTGCCGTTCCGACAGCAGCTTCGTCGTAAAACGCTGCCCCTCGGAAATACGTTCGACCTCGAGGGCCATCGACTCGATCGCCATCTCGATCCGGGCGAGGCGCATATTCGCCTCGCTGTCCGTCGGCGGGCGCAGCGCGGCGCTATCCTGGCGGCGGATGTACGCCCGCACGAGAGGTATTCCGATGCTGAGTACGACAACGGTTCCGAAAAATGCGATGGGTACTACGGTATCTGCGTCCACGCGGTGGTTCCCGTCGAATGTTTGCCGAGCCCGCTCTGCGGCGCGGCCGGAAAGATGAGCCGAATCTCCGTTCCTTCTCCCACCGTACTCGTCGCTTCCACCCGCCCGCCGTGCGCGACGACGGTCTGCTTCACGATCGCCAGCCCGAGACCCGTCCCTGCCGTCTTGTCCGTCACGTAAGGGGTCCAGATCGTCGGCAGCCGCTCGGGTAAGATGCCAATCCCGTGATCGCGCGTCGCGACGATGATCTCACGCTGCGCATTCGTCGCCACCCGCACCATTATCGCGCCCGTCGCATTGCTCGCTTCGACGGCGTTCAACAACACGTTCGCGATCGCCCGGCCCAACGCATCGTGTACACCGAACAGCTCCGGAACGTCCGCAGCCACGACCACCTCGCACGTCATCTCCGCCGGCACCGTCGTCCGCACCGCTTCGCGGACCAGATCACCGACGTCGATTTCGCTCGGCGGCCCTTCCGATAGCTTGCCAAACTGCGCAAAACTCTTCGCCATCGCCTCGAGACGTGCCGATTCGATCGCCAACACTTCGACCGTTTCCTGCAACTCCGGTCCCACCGACCGCTGCAGTCGTGCCACCGCGAAGCGGATCGGCGTTAATGGATTCTTGAGCTCGTGCGCCACCTGGCGCGCCGATTCACGAAACGCTTCCAATCGCTCGGCGTCGATCGCCGCGCGCCGCCCGGTTTCGAGCGCGTCGGCCATCTCGCGCATCCGGTCGCGGAGGACACCGAACTCCGGCGCACCGCGGGTCGGCGATTCCGGAGGCAATGCCTCACCGCGCCGGATCCGCTGTGTCCAGCCGACGAGCTCGTCGAGCGGCCGGCTCGCCTGCCGGCTGAGATGGCCGGCGAGATTCGACGCCAGCCCGATCAGCAACGCCAGCGCAATCAGGCCGGTCACGAGAACGACCGGCACGAACTGACGCGTCAGATAATCGAACCGCAGCGCCTGCGTGACCGAGCTTTGCAGCTCCCGGTCGTGCGCCGCGATCAGCGAATCTTCGGCCGCCGTGTGCGGGCTCCGGCTCGCGATTCGCACCGCCGGCTTACCGGTTGCCGCTGCCCGGTCCCACGCCGCACTGCCGCTCATGAGCGGCAGAAGGCGCGAGACCGTCCCGCCCCAAGCCACCGTCAGCACGACCGACGGCACGATGGCGAAGAGGGCCAGAATGAGAAACAGCCGAGAACGGAAGCCGAGTCGCTTCACTGTGTGCTGTACGGGACCGGGAAGGGGAGGGTTTCGACGTGCTGTAAGTGAACTCAGCAGACGACGGAGCGGCAACTGGTAGGGGGCTCTTTTAAGGTGACAAACCGGCTCAGACCCATTAGCTTATATGACGATGCGCTGAGCGCGTCGATGATCCTCGCGGCCGTTGTGCCTGCTTCGATCACCGGCACGTCCGGCGCCTCGGATCACACCACGGGGATCACGGTGTTTGCGCCATCACCGTCTCCCGGGCACTCAACGGCAACGCACTGCATCCGCAGCGCGATGTGGGCCGGCCCGGAAGAGCTGATGTGCGTGTTCGCCGCCCCGCCACATCGTCCGGAATCCGCGCCACGCGCGGCGAACGCTGCGC